>JAQTPA010000005.1 GCA_028713155.1 Candidatus Omnitrophota bacterium
GTTTTCAGGCAGGGCACCTTTGTTACCTGCCTGCCTTTTGATACCCGCAAGTCCATGCTGGATTTAGTCAAATACGCCGTGGAGATTGACATTGATTATCCGGCTTTTCACCCGGTGGCTCCGGTCCCGGGAACGTATCTTTATCAGGAAACAAAGAAAAGCGGTCTTCTAGACGAAGATGATTTTTCAAAATATGACTGGAGTACTCCGGTATTGAATTCAGAAACCGGGTTATCCAGGGCTGAATTCGCCAAACTGAATATTGAGCTGAACAAACGTTATGTGCTTTATCGGCCACATTGGTTGATCCGGGGATTGTTTTCCTCTCATCAGCACAAACGCAGATTATACCGGTGGTTTTTTATCAATACCCTGAAAGTTATGTTTACGCAAACCTGGGGTATAATTATCGGCAAGGAAAAATATAAGGGTATTACCGGTTTTATGTATATGAAGAAACCGTCCTGGTATGATAAATGATTGAACTTATCCCTCCGACTAATTTTGATGATGCCTTAATTGCTGAATTTAAGGCTATGGGGATAAGAGAGACATATGGAAAACTGGCGATCGATGCTTTGGGAGGAGGAAGGTTCGCCTCGGGGCTCCCTAATATAAGCAGGAAAAGATTGGCCAAGCATGTCAAAAAACTCGACGATTCCGGTATAGATTTTAATTACATACTTAATTCCCCCTGTTATTCTGCTCAGGAATTTACCCGTTCAGGAAGGAAGGCTATTAGGGGATTGCTTGATTGGCTGGTTTCAAATGGCGTGAAAAAGGTTACCGTTACCATCCCCTATATCCTGCAGATAATAAAAGATGCCTATCCTGGTTTGAAGGTTAGTGTTTCGACTTACGCCCAGGTTGATTCTTATCAAAAGGCCAGATATTGGCAGGAGATCGGCGCTGATGAGATAACTTTGCTGGATACCTGCCTAAACAGGAATTTTAAATTGCTTAAAATTATCCGGGGCGGGATCAAGGTAAAATTACGGTTAATAGGCAATACCAGCTGCCTGCCCCATTGCCATCTTTTTCAATACCACGCATTGTTATCTGCCCACGGCTCACAAACAGCGTATTCAAATAAGGCTGGTTTTGCGGTAGATTATTGCGCGATTTATTGTAAATACCTGAGGCTGGCAAATCCCGTTAATTTTATATATTCGCAATGGATCAGGCCCGAGGACTTGGGGATTTACGAAGAGGCCGGAATAGACGCGATAAAATTGATTGACCGCCGATGCTCAACCGCTACGCTAATCAATATCACCCGGAGTTACCATAAGAGAAGATATGACGGAAACCTCCTGGATTTGCTTCCCGCTTTCCAGGGAAAATCACCTAAGAATCCGGGCAACCTTTTATTAAAAATAAAGTATTATTTCCATCCGTTTGAGAGCAATATTTTTAAGATAATGGAATTAGATAGGCAGATGAAAGGGCTGGATATCTATATCGACAATGCGAAGCTTAACGGTTTTGTCGCCGGCCTCAGGGATAAAGATTGTAATTACAGTTCTTGCCCGGAATGCGGTTACTGCAATAAAGTTGCCCTGGAAGTTATCCGCTGCGACAGCGGCTACCTGGAGAGGACAGCCGGAATATACAAACGTATTCTTGAGAATATTATTAAAGGTAAAATTTAGCCTGCTTAATCAGGAAAGATACCGTGATTAATATTGAAAGAGCGCTGGTAAGCAAACGTTTTATCAAAGCCGCAAGCCTATTCTTTCGTTATTCAACTATCCCGAAATTAATGAATCTACTCAAGGCCGAATACGAAAGGCTATTGCGCAGGTCAACCTTATCCAGCAGGCCTTATTTTATCAAGATTCAACCTACGAATATCTGTAATGCCGGATGCATGTACTGTTTGAAACAGGTAAAAGGCGATGATTCGCCTCCGGGTAAAATGGCTTTAGGCGATTGTAAAAAAATCATCGATAGATTCAAGAAATACGCTTATCTCATAGGTTTCCAATATTCCGGGGAACCTCTGGGCAATGAGTCCATATTTGAAATGGTTGAATATGCCCACCAATCCGGAATCGGCACTTATCTAAGCACTAACTTACAGGAAGTCAAAGACGGTGATTGTGATAAATTGATTCTTTCGGGGTTGGATCTTTTAACTATTGCCATAGACGGCATTACGCAGGAGACTTATGGCAGATACCGCCAGAGAGGCGATATCGCTAAAGTAATCGAGAATATGCAAAACCTGATGTCAGCGAAAAAGAGGCTCAAAAAAATAAGCCCTTTCATCACCTTGCAATTTATCGTGCATAAATATAACCAGCATGAAATCGAAGGCGTCAGGCAACTGGCTAAGAAAACCGAAGTGGATAATCTTGAGCTAAAGCCGATAGGGGCTATGGATAAAGCCATTCTCCCGGAGAACAAAAAACTATACCGAAGGATCTATGTTAAAAAGACCAGATTAAAGAGAAAAGCCTGCTGGTGGCTTTGGGGTGCGCTGGTTATTTTATGGAACGGCAGGGTTCTTCCCTGTTGCCATATCGTAACGAGCAAGACAGAATTAAACGCTTTTACCGATGATATTTTTTCAATCATCAACAATCCTTTTAACCGGCAAGTCCGGGGGCAAAGCCGGCGGGAGGTACTTTCCGATGCTCACCCGTGTTACGGGTGTCTTGTCCCGTACGGAGGCATACTGCAACAAACGATTTAAGATTGAAATGAGGGAACAGGCGCATGTCCTATAAGTTAAAAAATGACACTATTGAGGTAATGCTGGAGACCTGGAAAAACCTCTATGCTAAAGACGGATTAAGGCGCTGCAGCAGGTGTCTGCTTCCGGAGACCACGCCCTATATCGCATATGACGCAAAGGGCGTCTGTAATTATTGCAAAAGATATTTGAAGGTCAGTGTCAAAGGCGAAAAAGAGCTAGAAAAAATTATTGCGCCATTTCGCAATAATAACGCCAGGAATAATTGTATCGTAGCGTTAAGCGGAGGGCGGGATAGCTCGTTTGGTTTACATTATGTGAAGAGAGTGTTGCATTTGAATCCCATTGCCTATACTTATGATTGGGGTATGGCTACGGATCTAGCGCGCAGGAACCAGGCCAAGATGTGCAGCGCGCTGGGGATAGACCGGATCGTCATCAAGGCTGACGTTAATAAAAAGCGCCGGAATATAAGAAGGAACGTTGAGGCTTGGTTAAAAAGCCCGGACTTGGGGCTGGTCCCGATATTTATGTCAGGGGATAAGCAGGTTATCTATAATGCCCGGAGGGTAAAGAGGCAGGCTGATATTAAATTGATGTTCCATGGTTTAGGCAATACCTTTGAGGATAGCCTTTTTAAAACAGGTTTTAGCAACGTTACTTTAGAGTCACCGATGATATATTGCGATATCTCGCTGCGTAGTAAGGTTAAATTGGGGTTATATTATGCGCAACGGTTTATGCAGAATCCGGGATTTATCAATAGTGCATTAATCGATGCTTTCCTGGGATATCTTTCTCTATTTTTTCTTAAGCGGGATTATTATGATATCTTTCTGTATCATTTTATAAAATGGGATGAACAGGCAATAACTAAAACGCTAATCGAGGAGTATGCTTGGGAAGCCCCAACCGATACCTGCCTTACTTGGAGGGTTGATGACGGGACTGCGGCATTCTACAACTATATCTATATGGCGGTTGCCGGTTTTACTGAAAATGATACTTTTCGCAGCTGCCAGGTTAGGGAAGGCCTGCTTTCGCGGGATCAGGCCATTAAGATTATAGAGAATGAGAATAAGCCGCGGATTGAAACTTTAGAATGGTACGGCCGGACAGTTGGTTTTGATTGCGATGAAACTATACGGATTATAAATAGGATGCCTAAGCTATATAAAATATGAGATATTCGATACCGACGAACTGGCAGGATAATCTAATCGACGGATTAATTGATTGCCAGGGTTCGGAATTATACGGAAAATTAAATAATGATATAATCGGCGGCGGCCGCGCATCAGCAATCCTGCCCCAGGTTTCCTTAAAGAAGGCCGAGCGCCATATCCTTAGCGCGCATCAAAAAGGGCTTAAATTCAATTATCTTCTCAATGGCACATGCCTAGGCGATATGCAATACCTGCAATCGCAAAAAAATAATATTTTAAAGATGTTGGATTGGCTTGTTTCGGCGGAGGTTGACTCTGTTACAATCTCTTCTGCCTACCTTTACCGCCTGATAAGGGAGCGCGCCCCGAGGCTGAATATTTATGTTTCGGTCCAGGATAGCGTCAATAATGAATTGCAGATAAGACGATGGGATGAAATCGGCGTTGACAAAATAACTCTTTCCGTGCTGGATGCTAACAGGGATTTTAAACTGCTTAGAAGAATCAAGGGCAGGATAAAATGTGATCTACAATTGATTGCTAATTTGAAATGCCTGCTGGGATGCCCTGCTTACCATTGCCATAGTAATTTGAATGCGCACAGCTCTCAATCGCAGCACATGCTTAAGGGCTACTTAATCGACTACTATACGCTCAAGTGCAATTATATACGTTTAAACGATCCGGTGGAATTAATCAAGAGTCTTTGGATCAGGCCTGAAGACGTGCATTACTATGAAGAAACAGGCATCCATTGGCTTAAATTAGTCGGAAGGGAGATGGATTCAGCAAAGATCCACCTAATATTTAACGCCTATAGGAAAAGACGCTATGATGGGAATTTGCTGGATTTACTACCGAATACCAAAAAAAGACTTTTTAGCTATAAAAAAATAAAGACCATTTTTAAATACTTTTTCCGGCCTGAGTATATTAATCCGTTTATTCTGCTGCAGGCGCGCAATGTCTTTAAGGAGGAAGGGGTATATATTGATAACCGGGGCCTAGACGGCTTCCTGGACTATTTTTGGGAAGAAAAGTGCAATTTTATGTGCGGCCGGCAGTGTAGCTATTGCCATAAGATTGCCGGTCAGGTAATGACTATAGACCATAAGCATCTGGATAAAAGGATAAAAAACAGCAAGGTTTTTCTGGAGAATTTAATAAGCGGCCGGTTGTTTGATTATTTTTAAGGTGTAAGAGTCCTATTATGAATATCAATAAGATTAAATTGTCTATCCCCGTTGATCGGAATTCTGACGCCGGACACTTTTTATCAGACGATAATATCGTCAATATATACGCTAAAATACCCGGTAATTTTTTGGAGAGCACGGGGGTCAAGGATAGTATTAACAGGTATGTCAATGCAGCGCATAATCATGGTATCAGTTTCACCTTTTTAATGGACGTTACCTGTTTGAATAACCTGGAGTGGACAAGGAGCGGTCAAAGGCGGATCAGGGTATTTCTGGATAATTTGGTATCTTGGGGAGTGGACGCGGTATCGGTTAGTATGCCGTATTTTGTGGAGTTAATAAAAAAACAATACCCTAAGGTAACTATTGAGATATCATCAAACGCCGAGGTTGATAATATTCAGCGTGCAAAGCGCTGGGAAGACTTGGGTGCCGATATAATCACTTTGGCGTCTTACAAGGTAAACCGTAATTTCGCTTTATTGGAAGGGGTCCGTAGTAATGTAAAATGTGACTTACAGTTAGTGGCAAACCACTGTTGCCTGAATAACTGCGTTAATCACGGTTTTCATGCAAATCTTGCAGCGCACCTGACCGGGCAATCTTTTGCGGTGGACAATGCCGGTATTTTTTATGGCCTTAAATGCCTGGAAGAGCGTTCCAGAACGGGGTTCGATATTATTTCTTCCCAATGGATCCGGCCGGAAGATATTAAGTATTATGAAGGAATCGGCATTAATAGATTGCAGCTACTCGGAGATAGTTTAAATAGCGGGGATTCCGTTGAAATTATTAATGCGTATAGCAAAAGATGCTACGCGGGGAACTTGATAAAACTATTTCCTGATTTTCCCCGGTGCGCGCTACACCATGAAGGCGGAGCAAGCCCGGGGGTCTTTATCAATAATTCTGATTTAGACGGTTTTATGGAGCATTTTCTGGAAGGAAAATGCCGCGGGCTGTGCGGCGAATGCAGGTATTGTGAGGATATAGCCGGCAAAGTGGTTCATTTTGCAGGAGCACGGAATGGATAATCCAAAAAATATTCTTATTACCGGCGGCGTAGGATACCTGGGGGTTTACCTGGCGAATTATTTCTTGAAAAGAGGGTATGGCATACGTATTTTTGATATTTGCGATTATGCAGCAAGCGATTATACCGGCGCGGTTGAATACTTTAAAGGAGATATAAGAGATTATGAATCCCTCTTTCAGGCGGTCTGCGGTACGGATTTCATCATCCATGCCGCTTCCGAGCTTCCGTTTAAAAAAAGGCGGGATATATTTTCTACTGGCGTTAAGGGTACAGAAAACCTTCTGAGAGCGGCTAAAGAAAATAAAACTAACCGGTTGATTTATATGTCTTCAACTGCGGTATACGGCCTGCATAAAAATATGCCGATAGGCGAAGAGGCAACTTTCCGCGGCATTACTGATCACGCCCGCAGCAAAATCTTAGCAGAACAATCCTGTGCATTATGCAGAAAGCAGGGCATGAATGTCACTATTCTAAGGCCAGCCCCTATTATCGGAGAAGGAAAATTAGGTTTTTTTCAGATTCTTTACGATTGGATTAAGGAAAATAGAAAGATCCCGGTTGTCGGATCCGGCCAAAACCGCTTTCAAATGTTAGAAGCCCAAGACTTATGCGAAGCAATCCAGGCAATAATAAATGCCCCCGCATATTTAGTAAATACTGATTTTAATGTTGGCGCTGCGGTATTTGGCACGATTAATGAAGATTTAAATAATTTTATAAAAGAAGTAGGGAGTAAATCAAGGTTAATCCATTTCCCCGCTAATGGTATTAAGATTATATTGAAGATTTTTGAAAAAATAAAAATCTCCTCTATCTATGAAGGAGTTTATGGCGTTATCGATAAGGATCTATATTTCTCGATTGAAAAGATAAACAGGGAATTAGGGTGTTTTCCTAAAAAAAGCAATGTTGACGCTTTAGTTAAAGGTTATCGCTGGTATATTGACAATAAAAATAAAAGAATAAAGCTATTTAGCAACGCGAATAATAGGAGTGTTTTTAAACAGGGGGCAGTTAATCTGATAAAAAAAGCCTTTTAGCTCAGATCCGATTGAAAGATATTTTGATATGCAAAAGCAGCAACTTGAATTGCCTTAAGAGAATATGGGGGAAGTATTTATATTTGGCCATGCGCAGAAAATATCCCGGCCGTAAGTAAAAGCTTCTATACGCTTTCTTGGCCCAGTGAGTTAATTCTCCCGCCGATAAGCAGGTATCCTGCGGCTTGCACATTTCGGCCGTTATTTTTTTACCTTTATATGACTCGAGCCAGATGTCATACCCCAGTGTTTTTAGCGAGTTTATATATATGTTACTCGGCGGCACGGGAAAAGCGACGTTAAATTGCGCGATATCTAAGGGCAGCGATTGGGCAAAACGGATAGTGTTGCTAATTGTCTGCGGTGTTTCGCCGGTATTGCCGATCATGAAAAAACCGAGCGTTTCCAGGCCGTTTCGCGAAGTCATTTCTAAGGCTTGTTGAATGGTTTTTAAGGTATTATTTCTTTTCAGGTTATCCAGTATTTGTTGGTCGCCGGATTCTATCCCGTAATGGATACTCACGCATCCGGCTTTTGCCAGTAAAGATATTAATTCGTTATCGACGCGGTCCGGGCGAGTGCGGATTGTCCACTTAAACTTTAGGCCTTGCTTAATGATTTCTTCGCATAATTGTATGGTCCGGGTTTTATCAACGGTGAAAGTTGAATCCAGAAAAGTAATTTCTTTTATCCCGAAATTATCAATACAATCTTTGATCTCGGCAATTATATTTTCAATACTTCGGGTTTGGTAGGGGATATGTCTGTCGACACAATAAGTGCAAGAGTAAGGACAGCCTATACTTGTGGTTATAGTCGTAAATAGATCGTACTTAGTTAAAGCGGTTGTATAGACGGTATTATCTATTAATTCCCGGGCGGGATAAGGTAGAGTATTAAAATCATAAGGTTCTTCGGAACCGGTTTTTACTATTTCATTCCGGTTATTTTTAAAAATAATCCCTTTTATTTCTTCCAGGGGGGTATGATGCTCAACGGCCCTGGTTAAATTTAGTATCGTCTTAAATCCTTTCCCCGTTAGGGCGCAGTCGATTCCTTTGTTGCAGATGCTTTCTTCGGGATAAAGTTGGGGGAAATGGCCTCGGGCGGCTATAAAGCATCCCAGGTTATTTTTTAACTTTGATAAAAAATCAAATTCAGCCCTGGGATTATATATATTGACCGTTGCGAAAATAATATCGGGGTTATATTCTTTAGCCTGGAAGAGGGTCTTATTGAAAGAAGATCCGGTTAATTCTCCGTCTATAAGCTTAACTGTGTGGCCGTTTTTCTTAAGTATCGATCCGTAATAAAGAAGCCCGAGCGGCGGATAACGGACAAGCCACTCGCAGTATAACCTGGAGGAAAGATACCCGCCAGGCGATAATAAGCTTGAGATAGACGAAGCGCCGTAGGCTATCGGTAATCTTAATAAAAGGATTTTCATCGGCTGAAGATCATAGAGTGGTAAAAAATTACATATATATTATAAATATAATTTATTATATAATAGTCTTTAGAGCTTTATTAGTCAATGTTAATTTTACCGGTAACTAATAGCCCCTAAGCATTATTTAATCCGGATTTATTATGGCTAAGATAACCCTTATTGATCCCCTCGGCAGCGAAAGCGGTTTATTCAGGCATAAACATTTTTTCAGGGATTGGAGCGGAGCTTATACTCTGGGTTATGTTCCTTTTGTGCCCCTGGATTTACTTTACGCTGCTTCTTACCTGGTAAAATTCGGTTACCGGGCCGAGGTCATAGAGGCGAGTATTAAACACCTCGAGCATAGGAAAGTCATAAATTTACTCAAGGTAGACCCTCCGGATTTTGTTTTTATCCCTTCAAATTATTTTAGCCTGAACGATGATAGGCATTTGGCTTGGCTTATCCGGGAATCGTTTCCTAAGGTCAAGATTATTTTTGGGGGGGCGCCGGTTACCTATAATCCTTCGCTTGTTTTAGCCGATGGTTTAGCAGATTTTGTCGCCTTAGGAGAAATAGAGTTGCCGCTCCTGGGTATAATTAAGGGCGATAATTCAAGAAATATCGCCCTTAATAAGGGAGGAGGAGTTATCGCCAGCGGTAAGCGGGAATTGATTAATTTAGACGATTTGCCGATACCGGCAAGAAATTTAATAGATAACCAGGCATATCGGTACGCCTTTTTTAATAAAAGGAATCCTGTTACGGCAATGTCTATCAGCAGGGGTTGCCCGCATGGCAAGTGTAAATTTTGCAACGCCGCATTATATACCTTAGGGCAAATGAGATACAGGAATATTGCCTCGATAACGGAAGAATTGAACGAGATCGCCTTTAAGTATAATATAAAAGAAGTATTTTTCCGGGATCAGACATTTACGGCCAGCAGGGAATTAGTTTACGCTTTTTGTGAGGAGATCATCCGCAATAATGTTGATATTTCGTGGCGGGCTAATACCAGGGTTGATTTAGTGGATGAAGAGTTGTTGGCATTGATGCGCAAGGCAGGATGCTATCAATTATCCTTTGGTTTCGAAAGCTCATCGCAAAAAGCATTGGATACCAATGAAAAAGGCATAACCATAGAACAATCTAAACAGGCTGCCCGATGGTGCAGGCAATCCGGCATAGAGGTGCTCGGTAATTTTATGCTGGGAGGGCTGGGTGATACGGTTGATACGGCTAGAGATCTTTTTAAATTTGTTTTGGACTTAGGCGTAGATTACGCGAATTTTAATAATTATATTCATCTGCCCGGCACGGCTATTTACGATGAATACCGCGATAATAAATTGCCGGTTATTCCCGGGAGTATGGCTAAAAAATACGCAACATTACTCAATCTGAAATTCTATTTTCGCCCGCGGATAATTTCAAGGCAATTGAAAAAAATAAGATCTTTCGCTGATCTGCGTTTTTTATTTAGTATGCTAATAAATACGGCGTTGCCGCGTCTTTGACTACGGGAAAAGTAATTTTTTCCGCATCTTATTTTTAAAGAAGCGAGGGAGACTTATTTTCTACTTAGGCGGCTTAGGGTATGGTTTACGCGGCGCAGGGCGCCAATTGACGGTTTTCATAAGTATCATTTTATATGGTTGCGGTTTGTATTCATATATAATTATGGCACCCGCTGTAAATCTTGTCAAGCTGTATTTACTTTCAGGTATCAGAAAATGAAAACAAAATTCATTCTCATCAGGCCCCCGCGTTATTATTGGCCCTTTATCAATGAATACGATAATTTTATATTGCCTCAATCCCTGGCCTGTTTAGCGGCAGTATTAAGAAGGGCCGGTATATCGGTCAAGGTTATTGACTGCATGCCCATGAAAATGGGCTGGAAGACATTGGGGAAGGTTATCCGGGATGAAAACCCGGATATAATCGGCATAGGTGACAGCGAATCATTGTATTCTCACGAAGCCGTAAAAGCGCTTAATCTGGCTAAGGAAATAAATAAAGATATAATTACGGTAGCCGGAGGGGCGCATTTTTCTAACCTTGCCGAAGATTGCCTGAAGAATTACCCTATTGATTTTATCGTAAGGGGGGAGGGGGAAGAAACGATAGTTGAGCTGGCCAGTAAGATAATTAACAGGGATAAGGATTTTGAGATGGTGAACGGAATCGTTTTTAAGCGTGACGGCCATATCGTAGAGACAGCTCCGCGCAGGCTGATAGATAATTTGGATGACCTGCCATTACCCGCTTATGATATAATGCCGATGGATAAATACGGCAGGGCAAAATTCCTTTTTACTCCTGGAGGGATTACCATTCATCACAGCAGAGGATGCGTTAATAGCTGTGATTTTTGCGTGTGGTGGGTGCAGATGGCTGAGCGCTCGGCAGACCACGGTAAGCTGGTTTTAAAACCGAGGTGGAGGACCAAGAGCGTCAAGCGCACGATTGAAGAAATCGAGCTCTTACATTATAAATACCATCAGAAATTCTTGATTTTCGTTGACGATTCCTGGAATATCAATCCTGACTGGAGTAACGAATTCGCAGAGTCCATCATCAAAAAAAAGATAAAGGTTAAGTGGTTTGCATTTATGCGGGCGGATTTAATGGTCAGGGATGATAAATTAGGGATTATGAAAAAGCTGGTTAAAGCCGGATTATCCCATGTCTCCATAGGCGCAGAAAGGGCTGATAACGGGGATTTAAGTAATATGGGTAAAAATTTCTATAAAACGGAGATTGTCAGAGAGGCTATGGGTATATTATCCGGGAAATATCCGCAGGTTTTCAGGCAGGCTACTTTTATCGTGGGGGTAAGGAATGAGACAAAAGAATCAATGCTGAGCCAGTTAGAATACGCCAGAGAGTTGAAAGCGGATTACCCGGCTTTTCACCCCATAACCCCCGTGCCGGGCACCAAGCTCTGGGATGAGGCTAATAAAAAGGGCTGGCTTGAAGTTAAGGATTTTTCTTACTATGACTGGTCAACTCCGGTTATGGCTTCAGAACATCTTTCCCGCAGTGAAATTGATTACCTGCTTTACTTTATGAATAAAAAATATGCCAGTTTTACCTGGCTATTAAAAGGGATTTTTAATCCCTATACGCACAAAAGAAATATGTATATATGGTGTTTGATAGTCGCCGTAAAGATGTTCTTGGATTCGGTGTTTAATTTGATTAATCCTTTTCGCTTTAAAGAATATAACCGGTTAATGAAACCTAAGTGGTACGATAAATAAAGGTTGGATATGAGAGTTTTATTGATAAACCCCGGCATGGATTTCAGCAAATTCGGCAGTTTTAAAAGGTATATGCAGCCAATGCCGCCGATAGGCCTGGCATATTTAGCCGCAGCCTTAAAGAAAGAGGGTTTGGATTTTAAGGTCATTGACGATTTTGCCGACCGGGTTGGCATCAGGGGCATTATCGATCTCCTTAAAGATTACCCCGCGGATATAGTCGGCATATCCTGTTTAACGCCTTCAGCGCTTTACGTCCTGCAGATTGCCGATGCGGTTCGGCAGTATAATAAAAAGATAAAAATAATCTTAGGAAATATACACGCTTCTATTTTTTACGAATCAATACTAAGACAGGGGCTGGTTGATGTGATAGTGCACGGCGAAGGCGAGCTTACCTTCCCCGAGGTTGTGAATGCTTTGGCGCAGAAAAAAGAATTGAGGACTATTCCGGGGATTTCATTTATGCTTGAAGGAAAAGTAATAAAAACAGAAGAGAGGGCGCCCCTAGGCGAAATAGATTATCTGTCCTATCCGGCCTGGGAATATTTTCCGGTCAAAAAATATGGATTTTTGCCTTTTATGGATATCGCTAAGCCCGCCCTGAGCGTCCTTGCCTCCAGGGGGTGCGCCTATAAATGCAGTTATTGTTCGCTTGTGTATATGAATAATCATTACCGCCAAAGGGATCCCTTGAGAGTCGTTGATGAGATAGAATACCTGGTAGATAAATTTAACGTTAAGCAGGTCGGTTTTGTCGACCCCATTTTTCCTCTATACAAAAAATCCGGCATAGCTTTCAGCACGGAGATGATTAAGCGGGGTTTAAACAAAAAGCTGGTCTGGATCTGCGAGACCAGGGTAGATAGTGTTGATAAGGAGCTTTTGGGGTTTATGAAAGAGGCCGGGTGTAAAAGAATACTTTATGGAATAGAATCCGGCAATCAGGAAACTCTGGATGGGGTTAATAAAGATACCTCCTTGGACCTGATAAGGAAGAATATCAGCGATACCAGGAAATTGAAGATTGAGGCAACCGGCCTGTTTATGATAGGTTTTCCTCAGGAGACCAGGCCGATGATGGAAGATACGATTAAACTGGCAAGAGAACTGGATCTGGATTTCGCCAAGTTTGCCATTACCATACCCTTTCCCGGAAGCGAATTATACGTAAAACTTACGCAGGCTGGCAAGCTAAGGCGCCAGGACTGGGATAATTTTGTGACTTTCAATCCGGACCCCAAGAAATTAGTTTCTATTAATGAGCATGTTTCGGCCAGAGATTTGATTGCTTTACAGAGAAGGGCCCACCGGGAATTCTATTTACGGCCGCGCTTAATCTGGAGACATTTATTCCAGATAAAAAGTATAAAGAAAATGGATATGCTGAACAGCCTGGTGAGTTTTGTTTTTCACGGCAGGCTTAATTAGTCAGGAGAACGGCCAAAAGTTAGCCGGATATTAAATGCTTAATATTGAAAGCAGGTTAATCCTAAACAGGCTTATATGCGGTTTAACCTTGCTGGCAAGATACGCTAATTTTAAAAAGGTTAGCAATATGATTAAGGTTGAGCGAGACAGGATATTCCGGAAATTATTAATCAGCGGGAGGCCTTATTTTATCAAAATAGATACGACAAATCAATGTGATGCCGGCTGCGCATATTGTTCCAGGGATAATATTGCCTATCCGTCAGGGGAGATGGGCCTGGATAATTTTAAGAAGGTAATCGATATAAATAAAGATTATGCTTTTATGGTAGCTTTACATTTTACGGGTGAACCCCTGTTGAACGAAGGTATCTACGATATGATAAATTACGCGCATTTAAATAAGATTGCTACCTATTTAAGCAGTAATTTCCAGCATTTTAAAAAAGAAGATGCCTGCAGGATAGTCTCCAGCGGCTTAGACTTATTGACTGTTTCGATAGACGGCGCATCTCAGGAAACCTATCGGCGGTATAGGCAAAAAGGCGAGCTAGCTGGTATCTTCCAGAATATTCAGGCAGTAATTAACGCCAAAAGGGAGCTTAAAGTCTCTTGGCCTACAGTCAACCTGCAGTTTTTAGTCATGGATCACAATGAACATGAAATACCGGGTATAAAAAATATAGCTAAAGACTTAGGCGTAGATACTTTAGAGCTTAAACCGCTCGGTTTATGCCCGATAAATAAATATCTTCTGCCCAAAAACCCCAAGTATATCAGAAGGGCTTACCGGAAAACTGATATGAAGAGAAAACCCTGTTGGTGGCTCTGGTCTTCCCTGGTAGTCTTATGGAATGCTGAGGTTGTTCCTTGTTGCAGTCCCTACCGCAAGATTGATATAGAAAGTTGTATGGGTAATATAATAGAGGAGGATATTATTAAAATAAGGAATTCCAATATCCCTGTAAAATTAAGGAGGCAGTTTTTAGAGGGGATAATGGCCGGCGAAGAGGGGTGCGTTAAATGCCCGATACCTTATGGGAATATGCTAGGCCATACAGTTTAAGAAATATCCAGTTTAAAAGTGCGCGTTCATTTTCTTGAGCCATAATAAATATTCTACTTTTAAGATATATAGTATATAATTGTAATAGACATATAGGTTCATTTAATAACCAAGGAGGCCATATATGCATAACCGAGCGCTGCATATCCTAGTTACGGTATTTTTGGCATTACAATGCGTATCTACTTTTTGTTTTGCCGACACCCTGGTGTTAAAAGACGGAACGGTAATAAATGGCACAATAGCCGAAGAGGCTCCCGAATATGTGGTAGTAGATTCTGAGGGTATGTCTAGCAAATATTTTTCGGAAGAAATAGAAAAGATCGATAAAGATGTAGTTCTTACAAGTGAGAAGTCAGCTATAAAGAGCGAATTAGCTTTTGCTCATTTTAAAAAAGCCAAGGATTTTAGGAAGGAAAATAAATATGAAGATGCAATAGCAGAATTAAAAAAGGCTATAGAGATTGATCCTGCCAATTCCATATATAGCAATCATATTGCCGAGTTATATTATAATTTAGGCCAGTATGATCAAGCGCTAAAATATGGCCAGGAGACTTTAAGTCTGAATCCTAATAACAAATATATCCTGGCTTGTATGGCGCTGGCTTATTATCAAATAGGCGAATATAAAAAAGGCAGGGAGACCTTTCGGAAATTTAGAAAAAGTTTTCAGAGGAAAGAATTATCGGATGAAAGATATTTTGACAGAGTAGAAAAAAAGGTAAAATTATTAGAACGGTTAGTGGAGAACAAGGATACGCCGGACAGAGAGTACATTAAAGAAGCTACCAGTCAATTTTGAGCTACCTATAGTCTAGGCAATCCAGCGGATTATTCATCATAACGACAGGTCATGCATCATCAAAATATCAACAAGAAAATATTCTGCTCTCATTATATCCAGATCGTTATTATCGGATTATTAGCTCTGTTGCTCAGGATAATTAATTTAACCAAGTATGACCTTTGGTTTGACGAAGTAACCAGTTTAGTAGAAGTAAAATTAAATAATTTTTGGTATTTAAGCACTAATTTCACCTTTCAACCACTCTATAACTTACTGGTACAGTATTGGCAGGACTTTGGCGATAGCCTGTTCATATTAAGATTGCCTTCCGTAATATTCGGGGTCGCTTCAGTTATCCTAATTTATTTTACCGGGGAATCGGTATTTAACAGAAAAGCAGGCATTATTTCCGCATTTTTACTAAGCCTTTCTCCCTTTTCCATACATTATTCCCAAGAGTTACGCCCTTTTTCATTATTAATTTTTCTCGTACTTTTGTCTACTTACGCTTATTTTAAATTATTAAATAAAAGGTCATTTCCATTGTGGTCAATAAATATTATAGCTAACCTATTAAGCGTATATTTGGTCTGTACTTCGGCCCCCATACTTCTAGTCCAGGCGTTATTCATGATTTTTAATCTCAGAAAAAACCGGTTAAGAGAAGTATTGCTGTTTCAATCGGTACAGTTCTTTTTTTTGCTGCCCTGGATCTATATAACTATTAAACATTTTTTACTTATGCTGGATATTACCAGGGTCTATTGTCAATTCTCGCCATTTATCAATTCTATTTCGGCGGCCAATCTATTCTATAGCTTTAAAAATTTTATATCAGGTTATTATGCTTCGGATATTGTCCGGAACATCAGTTCTGTTTTTTTTGCACTGCTGATTTTAAAAGGAACAAAAGATTCATTCGCTCACTATAAAAAAAAATGGTATATGTTGTTATCGTTTTTATTGATTCCCGTGCTAACCTTATTCATTTTTTCAAAATTCCGGCCTTTCTACGCTGAAAGATACTTCTCTTTTGCCATCATATTTTTATTTCTTATGGCGGGATTTACCCTAAGCAATTTAGGTAGAAAAATGATTATGCTTTGCCTTGGAGCATACTGTTTTATATCCATACCTTCTTTAAATAATTATTATTCCAATCGTATTACTTGTAATTTCATAGAGAGGCAGGGGACTAATCCCAAAAAAGAACTTAAAAAAGCAGCGTATTTCTTGAAGGCTAATTATAAAAATGGGGATTTAGTTCTGCATACTTCTGAAGTCTCTACGTTGCCTTTAGAATATTATCTGAATGAAAGGGGCAGCAATTATTTTCTTAAAGAAGATGCAATGTTAACTTATAAGTTTATTATGGATTCACAGGTTAAAAATAGGGTAAATAGATTTTTAATCATTCATGAGCCAAACCAACATAGATTCTATTTTTACAAAGACATAGGGGTATTTACGGCGCAGCCGGATGACCCGTTATTCAATAATCATGAAAGGATCTGGTTGATTCTCTCCCACTGGGAGGATCCGGCTCAATTTAAGTTTATTAATAACTGGTTTGCGGATAAACATATACTGGAAAAAAGCGCAAAATTTTCCGGAATAGATGTGTATTTATACGCGAATAATAGAGTATTGAATCATAGTTAAATAATATGCCAGCAAAGAAGTTAAGTATTATCTGCCCGTTCTATAACGAAAAAGATAATCTGGAAGAACTGGTAGAAAGAATTTTTGGGGTTTTAAATAAGCTTTACCACATGGACGAAATAGAGCTGATTATGGTAAACGATGGCAGTAGCGATAATAGCAGCATTATTATGTGTAAGTTAACCGAAAGATACGGAAATATAAAGCCGATAATCCACAATAAAAAGATAGGTCAGGCCGCGGCCCTAAGCTCCGGATTCCATTCGGCCAGCGGCAGCATAGTTATTACTATGGATTCGGATCTGCAGGTTTTTCCGGAAGATCTGCCCCTCTTTCTAGATAAAATTAATCAAGGCTATGACCTTGTAAACGGGATAAGATTAAACAGAAAAGACCCGTTATTTTTGACATTATCTTCTAAGTTTTTTAGTTTTCTGGTAAGTGTTTTTTTGAATGTCCGGATTAAAGACGCAGCCAGTAATTTTACCGCAGTGAAAAAGGAGTTCATCAAAAAGCTCAATCTGATGGCTAACGACCATCGTTATATTGTCCCTATCCTTAAGAAACGAGGCGCGCTTAAGATTGCCGAAGTCAAAGTCCGGCATGCTAAGAGACAGAAAGGTAGATCAAAGTATAGATTAGCGAAAGTAGTATCAGCTGTGCCAGAATTTTTTTCGTTTTATTTTAGGTTCAAAAGAGGCGATTACGACTTAAATTGATTAATATGGATACAGTGTTGATTACAGGAGGAGCAGGTTTCATAGGTAGATACCTGGCGAGGGATATTTTGAAGGCGGGGATGAAGGTTATTATTTTTGATAATTTTATGGCTAAATCAGTTTTTTATCAGGATTTATATAGACAAGAGCCAACGCGTATCAGTATAAGAGGCGATGTTAGAGACTATAGTTTACTTAAAGAAGTATTTTTGAGATACCAACCTGGTATTGTTATCCATCTGGCGGCTATCTCGGATGCAAACATGGCCTTACAAGCCCCCCAAGAATGCCTGAGTATCAATGTGGATGGGTTAAATAACCTGTTTAGCGTAATAAGCCAAGCAGCTAAAGTCAGGAGATTTATTTTTGTTTCTTCCAGCTATGTTTATGGCAACTTTCACTATGAACCGGCGGATGAATTACACCCTTTGGATTCTCAGCATATATATGGCATAACCAAGATAAGAGGGGAGAGGATAACGGCTGATTTTTGCGTGAAAAGTAATATCGATTATACGATAGTCAGGCCTACAGCTGTCTATGGGCTTGGGAGCAGTTTAGGAAGGATCTGTTGCAGGATGATAATCGATGCCTTAACCAAGAAAGAAATAATTGTCCATAACGACGGTAACCAAAAACTTGATTTTACCCAGATCGATGATTTAATCCAGGGTTTTTTAAAGGTCATAAATAACAGCAACGCTAAAAACCAGGTTTTTAATCTATCCAGGGGTAAGTCTAGGACCATAGCTGAATTAGCAGGATTAATCGCAAAAAACATACCCGGAGTAAAGATCATCAATCGAACCGCAGGATTTAAAAAGCCGCTAAGAGGCGCTTTGGATATTTCTAAAGCTAGAGATATGTTGGGTTTTAGTCCGTTCGTAGACATAGAAGAGGGGATCCCGGTTTTAATAAATGATTTGATAAGGATAAAGGATGAGTATGATTTATCTATCCCGTCCATGTATTGATTATCGGGAGATACGTTCGGTAGTTCGGGTTTTGAAGTCCGGATGGTTGTCGGGCGGAGAAAAAGTCAAAGAATTTGAAAATAAATTTGCGGAGTTTATCGGCGTTAAATATGCTATTTCACTTAATTCCTGCGCTTCAGCTTTGCAGTTAGCCATACAAGCCCAGAAGTTAAAGGGGGAGATTATACTGCCCAGCTTTACTTTTGTAGCTTCGGCAAATGCCGTAATCAATGCCGGTTGTACGCCTCGTTTTGCGGATATCGAGTATGGATCCTGTAACATTGACCCACAGAAAATTGAAGCGTTGATTAATAAAAAAACCGTAGCCATAATGCCGGTGCATTATGCCGGGCAAAGTTGTGATATGGCCAGAATACTTGCTATAGCAAGGAAGTATGGCCTTAGCGTCATTGAGGATTCGGCCGAATCATTAGGCGCCAGGTTTAAAAACAAAAAAACCGGATCTTTCGGAACCGGCTGTTTTTCATTTTTTTCTACTAAAAATATCACCTGCGGAGAAGGGGGCATGGTGACGACGAATAGCAGGTATGTTTGGAATAAGGTCTTAGCTTATTCTTCACATGGGGTCGAAAGAAGATCGTCTTCGAAAAGAAATCCAAATTGGCTTAGAGAGGCAAAATATCCGGGATATAACTATAGAATGGCTAATATATTAGCAGCCATAGCAGTTACTCAGCTTGCTAAAATAGAGGTTATGAATAATCAAAGGCGCGAGTTGGCCCGGTATCTTAGCGAGAATTTAAAAGAGTGCGGGGAGTTAAGGCTACCTTTTGAAGAGGCGCGATGTTACCATGTCTATCAAATGTATACGATTAAGCTGAAGCCTGGTTATGGGCCAAAAAGGGATTTATTCGTAGATTATCTCAGGAAAAAAGGAATCGAGGCGAGCGTCCATTTTTATCCTCCTCTGCATAAGCAGAAATTATACCGGGGTTATCTGTACCCCCGGGATTGCCTTCCTATTACCGAAGAGGTTTCATCCAATATTGTTACTTTACCTCTGTATCCCAAGATTTTAAAAAGAGATTTAAATTATATAATCGCAAAGATAAAAGAGGCCTTGACGAGAAACAGAGGATAAGACCGGATAATGAGCTATCGGATATTGCCAGAAGCAGTTGTTTTTCTCAACCCGCCTTACAAATATATTATTCAAAGAAAACTGCGCTGTTCGCCTCGGCGTTGCGCGTATGTATTTCCGCCCCCTGAACTTCTTTCTCTGGCTTCCGCAATAGCAAACCTAAACGATATAAAGTTGATTTTTATCGATGCGATAGCGGAAAGGCTATCTCTGAAAAAAGTGGTAAATAAATTGAAGGGATACCGGATTAGGGAGCTGGTTTTTATGCCGGGATTTGAATCCTTTGAAGAAGACCTAAAAACTATATCTAAAATCAGGGAAAATTTGAATGAAGATTGCCGGATAATCAGTTTTGGTTATTTGCCGACTTTGTATTATAAGGATATCTTTCAAAAGTTCCCTCTGGTAAATTATATTATTATGGGAGAGCCGGAAGCGACATTTATGGAATTATCTGCCGCTATTTTGGCCGGTAATAAGGATTTGAGCCATATAAGGGGGCTGGCTATAAATGAGAGCAGCGGGATTACGGTAAGCAAAAACAGGGAAAATAGTATTGATTTGGATTCTTTTCCGCTTCCCGACAGAAGATTGTTAAGGAATGATCGTTATGCCGACCCTTTTTTGAAAAAACCCATGACCAGTGTGGTTACTTCTAGGGGTTGTCCTTATGATTGTGCTTTTTGTGTTAATTTCTATGGCCGGGCTTTTCGGCAACGTTCTTCCGAAAATGTTATCCGGGAATTAAAACAAATTGTTACTGACCATAATATCCGTAGTATCAGGTTTATGGATGATAATTTTACCGTAGATAAAGATAGAATTATCGAGATCTGCAAAGGCATAATTGACAATAAATTAAGATTGAATTGGACCTGTTTGAGCAGGATTGATACCCTGGATAGAGAAACGCTGGCCTGGATGTCCGAATCAGGCTGCAGGGCTGTTTTCTTGGGAATTGAGAGCGGTTCACAGAAGGTCCTTGACTATTATAAAAAAGGGTATACGGTTGATTTAATAAAAAGGCAGTGCCGGCTGATTAAAGAGTCCGGCATAGATATCGTCTCCTGGTTTATTATCGGCGCTCCTGTAGAAACCGCCGAGGATGTCAAATTGAGCCTGAAATTATCCTTGGAAATTGATTCTGATTTTGTCTGTATTAATGAATTACAGCTAATGCCTACTACTGCTCTTTTTAGAATCAGCCGCGGGTCATTTCGTTTAAGCCCTGTAGAAATTTCCCGTTTACGCAGAAAATTTTATTTAGGTTTTTATTTTAATCCAAAAATTATCCGGAAAACATTGTTACGCTTGGCGAAAAAACCTGAAGGGTCAGTATTTTTTATTAAAGAATTTTTTTCCGCGATCCGGGCAAAGTATATTGAGAAATAGTCGGGCTATGGACATTAAGAAATTCAGTTTTAACCGGCCTTTAGGGTTAAGGGATATATGGGGATTACGCGCTATTTTCTCTATCATATTTACCCGGCTCTGCAGGCCAAAGATAATCATAAATTTACTGCTTTTTTTATATAATGGTATCTTCAAATGCGAAAAGGTTTCGAATATGCCGTTATACCTGATGCTTGAACCGAGCTCCCGATGCAATCTCAAGTGCAAAATGTGCTGGAGGACATTATATAAATTTAACAGGCCGGAAGGCGATATGCCCTACGCTGAATTTAAAGAAATAATCGATAAGATCGGCGATTGCTTGATTTTCGTAGGATTGTGGAATTATGGCGAGCCCCTGTTGAATCCCGAGCTAAATAAGATGATTGCGTATTGTTCGAAGAAGGGTATAGTTACGGTTCTGAGTACTAACGGGACTTTGCTGGACCGGGCAAAGAGCCTGGATTTATTCGCCGCCGGGTTAAAATACTTAATCATTTGTGTTGACGGAGTTACCGAGGAGGTCTACCAGGAATACAGAAATACGGCAAAACTAGCAGAGGTAGAGAATAATGTAAGGCAGGTGTGTGATTTAAAGAAAGAAAAGAGGTCCAAATTTCCTGTCATAGAATTGCAGTTTATCGTTATGAAAGGCAATGAACATCAGGTTGACGAATTTTTCCCCCTGGCCTATTCCTGGGGATTAGACAGGGCAGTATTAAAAAAAGTTAGTATGCTTAAAGATATTAAGTTAGCGGATGATTTTTTGCCCCGCAACGGTAATTATCTGTTAGATTGTTATAAAAATACAGGGAAGTCTATCCCCAAGGGTTTTTGCGATATCCCCTGGCAAACCATGGTTGTTAATTCTGATGGATGGGTTGTCCCTTGTTGTTCTGATTATTTTTCTCTTGAGAAAACAGGGAATGTATTTGTGGATAGCATAGATAAAATATGGAACAATAATAATTATATTAAGCTTCGTAGCCGGATGAAGAATGATATTAATCCCCTAGGGGTATGCAATAATTGCCCGCATCACTCGGGGCATACAGGTTCTTTTATTTCGGCAAGGAATTTTTAGTTAAAAATAAAATGAAAAAAAGATTAATCTTCGGATTATCTATAATCCTCCTATTGGCCTATTTAACAAGTTTTAGTAAAGATACTTTCATTTTTATTTTAGCTTTGAATATTTCTTTATGGTTATTGTTTACAAGTTTACTGGCAGTAGCCTTATTTAACCTAGCGAAAATAATACCGCGCAGCAAAAGGCCCGCTAGTCGTATGCCCATCTTTGCCGTAATAATTTTCATAGCGGTTGTTTGTTCGTTGGTGATTTTTCGCCAGGGTGTCCACAATAGCATCCAATTATCACCGTATGAATCGCTTAAGTCTTTGCCCTATTTGACTTGGAGCCCGGCAAAAGCAGGGGATATACAGAAAGCCGGTGTTACCAGATATAACCGGAATTTATCCTATACCGGGGTAAATATATATAACTCTCGTAATTTATCAACAGCCTACCTTATGGATATGTCGGGAGGTATATTGCATGAATGGTCGCATAAAATAGATAAGACGGATAGCTGGCAGGATATAAAACTATGCGAAAACGGCGACTTACTGGCAATTGTCAAGGACAAAATGCTTATATGCCTTGATTGGGATTCTAATATTAAATGGATTAAAAGAATGCGTTTCCACCACGATGTTGCTGTGGCAAAAGATAAAAGAATCTGGGCTTTGGCCTGGAAAGACGAAGTGGTCTTTGTATATGGCCTACCCCTGCCTATATTGAATGAATATATTGTAGTTTTGTCTGCGGATGGTGAAGTCGAGAAGGAGCTTTCGCTTTTTAAAATACTTAAAGGTGAGATAGCCTTCGGAAGTATAATCAGTATCTACCGGAATATGGTTAAGCCGGATTTTATAAGGCTGGTATTAATGCGTAAGATGTCCGGAAGGCCTATCTTAGACGAGGATGCTTATTATTTTGATGTCTTTCATAATAATACCGTTGAGATAATCAACCGGGATATCGCGGGTTTATGCAAAGATGGCGACATCCTGATTTCTCCCCGTAATCTGGATTTAATCGGAATAGTGGATGTTAAGAGAGAAAAACTGATTTGGAGTTGGGGAAAAAACAATTTAAGCAGGCAGCACCATCCCGCCCTCCTGGATAATCAGAATATCCTGGTTTTTGATAATGGGGTTGGGAGAGGATACTCGCGCTTGGTGGAAATTAATCCTTATGAAAATAAGATCGTGTGGGAATATAAAACTAGCCCTCCCGGGAGGCTTTATTCGGCAGGAAGCAGCTCAGGGCAGCGGTTACCAAACGGAAACAGTCTTATCACAGACAGTGACGCCGGTTATGCGTTTGAGATCACGCAAGAAGGCGAAGTTGTCTGGGAATTTTATAATCCGCAAGTACGCAAGGGATCTAACTTAAGAGCCGTTATCGCCAGCATGGAGCGGATACCTGCATAATCCTTATCTAAAAATGGTCTCTATGGCTTTAGAAAGATTATTCAAAAACAGGGCTATAGTTATATTTCTGATTGTTTTATTTTTTATTTTTATCCGTGTAACGATAATGCTGTCTGCGGAACGCTTAATCCGTCAGGGAGAAGAGCCTTATGTGGGGACGATTGCCTTAGGGCTTATGGAAGGCTGGGCAATCCCGCCCTGGGACTTCCAGGTTGTTTCTTATAACGGCGGCTCGGTGGCAGCGGCAGCCCTGGCCTTGCCGTTCTTTATCGTATTCGGCCCTAAGATAATAGCTTTAATTCTGTCTTCTGTTTTCCTTCATTCCCTAGGTTTAATCTTTATCTTTTTACTGGTTGAAAAATATTTTAATAGGAGAGCGGCGGTATTGACCTCTACTTTCTATATCCTTTCGCCGCCTTTATTCATGGTCCGTTCGCTTATAATTGCCGGCTCCCATACCGAAGCCGCTGCCTTTAGCGTTATACTTTTTTTAATTTTCCTGAACCTGATTTATTGTAGGCCTTCTATGGCTAATTATCTATTGCTGGGTTTTTTAAGCGGTTTTTCTTTGTGGTATTCCCATCTGATCATTATAGCCATAATTACTTATTCATTCATCTGGTTTATCAGGGATAAGATTTTCTTCCTTAGAAAAAAATATTTTTTATATTTATTATCGCTGGTTTTAGGTTTCCTGCCCTGGTATGTATATAATACCAGGAATAGTTTTAAGGGGGTAGAGATCGTAAGCCACGGGATTCTTTATCTGAAAGGCATAAAATTCACCAGTATATTTTCGGATTTACTGCACTTTTTTCAAAACGGATATAAGATTTTTATTTTTGATGACTACGCGAATATCTTCGGGCAACTTTTTAATCTAATTTACTATGTGCTTTTCGCGGTTTCTTTTTTCTACCTGTTATTTTTTATAGTAAGGAAATTTATCTATAGTCATTCATCTCCCCAAAAAGATAGTACAAAGGGGTCGCCTGGGCCCGGTTATCTTAAATATGCATTAATTGTGGCGTTTCCCTGTTTTTATCTGTTAGTATATATTTTAAGCTTTTTCAGGTATGGAAATTCCGGCCGGGGCATGAGTGATTACCGGTATGCGGTTATTCTTTTTCCGTGTATTTTTATAAGTATCGCATTATTTATAGATAAGTTGCTTGGCATGAAGAGTGCCCTGGCTAGAGGTGCCGGAGTTGCAGTGTTGGTTTTGATAATTATTATCGGGTTTATCGGAAATGGCAGGTTAGTTTATTCTTTAGATTTTAAAAATAACTATTTAAATACTCCAGCTGTTTATTATGATTTAGTTGGTCGGGTAGCTATGGATAGGCACGGGTTAGATATGCTTAAGGTCAGCGGCCTGATAAATAAGATTAAAGTAAGGTATGGCATTCGGAATGCTTACGAGGGTTACGGTTTTAATTTAAGTCAACGGTTTTTCATTGGCAGCAGTCTTGATAGATATATTGAGTTAACCAGGATTATCGATATGCCGGAAGATATCCGCAAGGGTTTTTATAGGGGCGTAGGCAGGGGGATGGCGGATTCTTTTTACCAGGCCAGGCTTAAGAATATACCAGGCAGCCCTTTCAATATTGAACAGTTTTTCAAGGAATGCGATAAAACGGAAGTCCCGGGGGGCTACCGCGACTTTTTGTATCTGGGAGCAATCGAGGGCCTATTAACAGAAAGGTGGAAAGGAGAGTTTAATTCTCTTAACCTGGGAATAGATGATTTGGCCGGTAGCTTACCTTCCGGGGAGCGGTATTTAGCTTATCTTTTTTACGGCGTTGCCGTAGGCAATGAAATCCCTGGAAAGGTATATTTGAATAATTTTCCGGCATTACCTTACAGGTTCAACCCGGATTATCTACAGTATTATTATATCGGAATAGGCGCAAGCGTCGCTAATTTCTTCTCCGGAGATGCCCGGAAAAGCGTAAAATTATTAAATAGATATAGCGGCCCTATCCGGGAATATTTATTTACGGGTATGGGGCTGTATTTTTGCTTACTAAACGAATTTAGCGATGATTGTACCGGAAAAAATTACGCCTATAGTCTTCCGAGAGAATATAGGGTATACTATCGTAAGGCCAGAGAATTATTTAAAGATACTCCCCTTAACGGGCTAAATTTTTTAATTGGTAAATAACCTACTTTTTACAATGTTCTCATGAAATTATCAGTAAAAAATACGCCTAATGCGTTAATGCAAAAAAAATATATCAATAGACTCATTGTCCTCGGATTAATTATTGCCGCGGCGCTAACCCTCAGAGTATATAAACTGGATAGCTATACCCTTTGGCATGACGAGGCGACTAGCGTCCTCGACAGCCGGGGTTTAGGCCAGCTGCACTCTTTAGGCAAGTTATTTGACCGGGGCTTTACGGCGAATCACCAGGATTATTTAACCCTCTACGACCATGGTTTCATATATTACTGGCAGAAATTATTCGGAAGGTCGGAATTTGCCTTAAGATTTTCTTCGGTTATATTTGCAATTTTGTCCGTTTTCTTTATATACCTCTTGGCAAAAAAATTCCTTAATATCAAGGTAGCTTGCCTGACAAGCTTTATACTGGCAATTTCGCCATTCCATATATATTATTCGCAGGAATTAAGGCCGTATGCCGCAACCTGCCTTTTGACCTTAATTTCCGCCTACTTATTGCTAAAGATATTGGAGGATAACAGGGGAAGATATTGGTTGGCATATGCTTTGGTTAACGTTCTAAATGTCTATTTTCTTTATACAAATTTAATCATTTTATTTTCTTCGTTCGTTTTCATGGCCTGGAAAGCAAGAAAAGAGAGAGGCCTGTTAAAATCGGTTATTTTTACCCATTTTGTAATCCTGTTTTTACTGGCTCCTCTCCTTTTAACCTTATACCAGAATTTTAAACTTATCATTCATAGTAGTTTTATCTACGGTCACATTTATTCTTATCCCTGGGTGGAGAAAGCCGGTTTCATGAATTTATTATATACTTTCAAAAATTTCAGCATTGGTTATAATACGGATTATTATTCCCTTACCGGTAAATTTGCTACTTTGGTCTGTTTCTGTTTTTTTATAGCCGGTATTTATAAATATCGCAAAAACAACCTGGCGCAATTAGCTGTCTTTTTCACGGTCATTCCGGTTCTTTTATTATTTTTTCTTTCTAGGATTAAGGCTTGCTATGTTTACAGGTACTTTTTCCCGGTATTGCCATTTTACCTGTTAGGCGTAGGCGCAGGCCTGGGCAGTTTTAAAAGAAGATTTCTATTAATTTTATTAATATCGGCACTATTTTTTTTAGGCCTGAAGAATTACTATTTGAATAGTTTGCCTTGGGATTATAGCCAGCATATCGGAGTATCAAAAAAGCAGGACCTTAAAGGTATCTTTAAAATTATCCTAGGGAATTATCAAAAAGGTGATAAAATCTTTCATACCTCCAAAAGCACGGTTTTTCCTTTTAAATTCTACACTGATCGGATCCCTCTAAGCCATGATTTACGCATGGAAATAGACAGGGGCAGGGTTATCTATTTCTCCGGGCAAGATGAAGGGTTATTAATTTACGAGAATAGATGGATGCATCCGGCAATGTTTTTTCCCGAAAAATTATATCCTTTAAAAGACTCAGGCATTAATAAAAGGCTATGGTTATTTTTTTCCAGCTTCGGCGGGCTCAAAAAGGGCAGCGAAGAAGATATGGCTCTTGAGAAGCTCCGGAAGCAATACGGGCAAAAGATGCTTACTAAATCAGAGGGTGCTAACCTGTATTTATTTACCAAAACAGATGGTTAAACTATCCGTAGTGAAAATATGAAAGTTTTATTAATCAATCCGAATTCATCTTTAATCAATAAGAACTGGGCCTATAAGAAATTTTTTACACCGATTGCCCCGCTGGGATTAGCCTACTTAGCCGGTGTCCTGAAAAAGAACGGCTTTGAAGTTGCTATTATTGACCAGTTTGCCGATAAGATGCCGGATGCGTCGTTGTTGAATATAATCAAGGACCAGAAGCCTGATTTGATAGGTTTTTCCGCCTTAACCCCCGTAATCAAAGATGTCAAAAGATTAGCCTTGGCGGTAAAAGAATTTAGCGGAAAGAGTAAAATTGTTTTGGGGAACATCCATGCTACTTGTTTTCCGCAGGAAGTCCTTAGTGAAGGCATCGCCGATATCGTAGTCAGGGGGGAGGGGGAGAGTACGCTGGTGGAATTATGCCAGCGGTTAAGCTGTAAGAAAGGGCTTGAAGGCTTACCGGGTATAAGTTTTAAGATAGACGGGCAGATTATCCATAATCCCGAAAGAGAGGTTATTGCTGACCTGGATTCTTTGCCGTATCCGGCCTGGGAAGAACTTAACCTGGATAACTACACGGAAGTTCCTTTAGTGGCGATCAAAAAGGCCAGGGCTTTTCCCATAATAGCCTCCCGCGGGTGTAATTTCAGATGTTATTACTGTTCGCAGGATAAAATTTACAAGCAGGTAAGGTATAGGAACTTGAATAAAGTAGTCGATGAGATGGAGTATTTTTATAATAATCACGGTATAAAAATTTTTGGGTTCAGCGACGCCTATTTTCCTTTTGATGAAACAAGTGGATTAGAATTCTGTAATTCCTTAATCAAGCGCAATCTGCATAAAAAAATAAAATGGTGTACGGAAACCCGGGTAGACAAGGTAACGCCGAGATTGTTGGAGGCGATGAAGGAGGCTGGCGTGCACCTGATAATGTACGGCGTAGAAGTAGGAAACCAGCGGATAATGGATTCTTTGAATAAAGGGACTACCTTGGAACAGGCAAGGTTTGCTCTTCAACAAACCAAAAAGGCGGGAATCTTAAGCCAGGGCCTATTCATCCTGGGGTTGCCCGGGGAGACCATAAAGACCTGCAAGGATACTATAAATTTTGCTAAAAAGCTGGACTGTGATCTTGTAAAGTTTAACGTTGCTATGCCCTATCCGGGTTCACGCTTCTTCGAAGATTATAAAAGGATGAACAAAATCAGTAATCCCGAAAGATTTACCAGTTGGTTTGATTGGGTCAATTTTTCAGAAGATTTTATCTATACGCCGCAAGGTATGGACAGCAATATTTTACGTTATTTACAGAGAAGGGCAATGTTGGAATTTTACGCCAGGCCGAAAGTCATACTTCGCCATCTTCTTAGGGGCACGATAAGGTATGAAAATATTTTGTACGGAGGATTTTGGCTGATTTCGCTTTTTTACTCGGGAATCTTGAAGAGATTAAAATTATCGATAATCAATAAGTATCCCAGAGGGAAAAAATGGAATTTTCTGTTCCCACGAATTGGCAGAAAGAGCTAACCGATAAGATTAGCTTAGCTAATACAACCGAGGAAATCAAGGAGGTGTACGGTAAGCTTACCTTTGATGATATCGGCGGCGGCAGGCCGGCTTCTTCATTAGCGCTTATTTCGAAAAAGAAGGCCAAAAAGCAGATAATAAATTTACGCAATAAGGGCTTCAAGTTTAATTATCTCCTGAACGCTTTATGCCTGGATAACCTGGAATTAACAAGGGAGGGGCAAAAAAAATTCAGGCGTTTATTAGGCTGGATAGTGGATGCCGGGGTTGATGCGGTCACTGTTGCGGTGCCCTATCTGGCAATGTGGGTTAAGAAGAACTACCCTTCGCTCTCAATTACGGTTTCGGCATTGGCGAATGTCGATTCCCTGAGCAAGGCTATATTTTGGGATGATCTAGGCGTAGAAAAAATAACTTTTCCGGGCCCGGTGATAAATCGTAATTTCTCACTGATCCGGGAGCTTAAAAAAACTATCAAATCCAAGGTCCAGTTAATAGCCAATAATGCCTGTTTAGCTAACTGCCCGGAATATATCAATCATGCGCTCATGAATTCCCACGCTTCCCAGGGCTGGCATAGCTGCAGGGGGTATATGTTTGATTACCATCTTATTATGTGCCGGTTGAAACGCCTTGAGGATCCGGTAAATTTTATCCGTTCGGATTGGATAAGGCCGGAAGACATTGATTTTTATGAAGGATTAGGAGTGGATAGCATTAAGCTTGTAGACAGGCGCTTACCCAGCGACATGCTGGCCAGGATAATCAATGCTTATGTCCAGAGGTCTTACTCGGGTAATTTATTGGATTTATTCCATACCTTCCAGGGGAAGAGTTTTAGCGCTCACAAAGGGTGGATTTATAAGTTATTCCATTTGTCCCTGTCTTTGCCTGCGGATGCCTTCAGGTTATTGAAATTTTCTCGATTACTCTCTAAACTTGAAGTTTATATTGATAACAAGCAATTAGATGGTTTTATTGAAAATATTCCCGGTAAATGCGATTTGATTTCCTGCGCTCCCTGCGGGTACTGCAGGAGAGCAGCCGTCAGGGCGGTTAAGATTGATCCTGTCTACCGGAAGGCCATGCTGGATAAATATGCTGCGGCAATGCACGATATTTTTCGCGGCAGCTTTATTTTCTAAGTTTGGGATCCGTTATTCTTCGCTTTAACCCATAAATGTTTAAAGGAAATAAAATATCCCTGGTTATTCCGGCTTTTAATGAGCAAGAGTGCATCGGCACCTTATTGCCGGGAATTCCTGGTTTTGTAGATGAGGTTATTGTCGTCGATAACGGGTCTACCGATAAAACCGCCGAAATATCCAAGCTTAACGGAGCTTCGGTTATCTACGAGAAGCGCAGGGGTTACGGAGTTTCTTTGAAAACCGGAATTTTAACCGCGCAGGGAGATATTATAATTTGTCTGGACGCCGACGGCAGCTATCCTTTGACTGTCATAGAAGATTTCTTAAAGCTTTTAACAGATAATGAATATGATTTTATAAGCGGGCAACGTATTAATCTGAACATCAATAATGCGATGCCCTTAATAAACAGGATTGGAAATAAAATAATCTCATGTTTAATAAATCTTTTTTTTGGCATCCATTTAAAAGATTCTCAATCCGGGATGTGGGCCCTTAAGAGAGAGATATTCAATAAGATAGCTCCGGCAAGCCCGGGTATGGGATTTTCCCAGGAAATTAAGATAAGGGCATGGTTAAATCCGGATATCGCCTGTTACGAGACGAACATTCCCTATGATAGACGCCTTGGCGGTAGAAGTAAGTTTAACAGGATCCAGGACAGCGTTACGATTTTATATGATGTTTTTTACATATTAAAAGAACACTATGGCCTTCTACAATATAAAAAGAATAATCTCTAAAAAGCCATATTGGGGGATGCTGTTGCCTTTAATGAAAATCAGGATTCCCCATCCGGTATTTATCTTGCTGCATATTACTTTGAAATGTAACAGAAATTGCGCCTGGTGTTATCAAAAACAGGATTCATTTTATCGGCAGCATTCAGGAGATATGCGGCTGGAGGCGTTCGAGAAGATCCTCGCGGAAGCAAAACCCGGATTTTTCTTAAGGACGCATATTCACTTATTCGGCGGAGAACCATTAACGCATCCTGAATTTCCCGTTTTTTTAAAAATATGCAAAAAATATAATTACTCGCCTACGATTACGACTAACGGCGATTATTTAAGAGAATATATGGAAATAATAAAAAGCAGTACTATTTCCCAGTTAAATATCTCCCTAAACAGGCCGGGCTATGATTCATTAGAAAAAACTTATGAAGGGCTGCTAAAATGCATTGCTCTTTTAGCGAAGGAGAAGGTTATTAACCTTAATTTTGCTTTGACCCCCGGGGATTATCACTTATTGGAGCAAGTAACCCTTTTTTTCAGCAGTAAATTTAAAAAAGGTGCGATAAATTCTTTTACCTGCCAGCATTTTTTTTCAAGAAATGGGCCTTCTGGTGGAAAGATTAAAGGGATTAATGTATATCTCCTGGAGGAACAAATAAAAAAATTACAAAAAGAAAAAATCAATTTTAAGTTATTATTTTTACCGCATATCGGACTAAAGGATATACGGAAATATTATTATTCCGAATTTAGCTTCCGGAATAAATGTTATATACCCTGGTTAGGTTTAAATATTTACCCTGATTTGACCGTGACAGCAGGGGGCGGAGTCCTGGGCTGCAATAGAATATTAGGCGATTTAAACGTAACTTCGATACGGGAAATATGGCGGGGGGAAAAACTGGGTAGTTTCCGCGACAGCTTACTATCCCAGGGTTTAGAGTCCCGGTGCAACCGGTGTTGCCATAAATTATATTATTGATATGCTAAACAGGAAATTTGATTGGCGTCCTTATCTTATCCTAGTAGTATTGTGGATGACCGTCACTATCGGTAATTGGGCAGCGCTATCCGGTTACCGCTGCCCGTGGCCGCATCCTACCTGGGGATGCCTGCGGACAGATATTGAAAAAATAAGAATGGACCGTTCACTCTCCGCAGCAATAAACAGCGGCGGGAGATTTCGCGATAAGCTTATAATGGCGACAGACCTGTTAAAAACCCCTCTCCAAAGGCCCAGGATGGTCCATCTCATTGCAGCTTTAGGCGATTCGGTATTCGGCGAGAAATATTCCAGGATTATTATATCCTCAATGTATTATTTAATCCTGATTCTGGGGACCTATTTTTTTAGCAGGAAATTCTACGGCAAGAAGATAGGAATGTTATCGGCGGCACTAGTTTCTTCGTATCCGGAAATTTTTCATTTTTCTAAGACATACGAACTGGACTTCCCATTGACAGCTTTTTTTATATTTACAATGTATTTATTAATTAATACAAAAAATTTTAGAAGTAGTATGTTGTCGGTCATTTTCGGAATTTTCCTAGGAATCGGAATTCTAATAAAGGGTTCCATTCTCTTATTTTTAATCACTCCCTTTTTATTTTCTCTCTATTATGCCTTCAGGGATTATAAAGGTTCCGGTTATAAATTACCTAAAATGATATTAAATATTCTAATCGCGGTATTTATATCAGCGGCAATTTCTTCATTATGGTGGGCAGGTAATTTCAACGCAATCTTATTTAAATTCCCCCTCTATTTAAGCGGCAAGGTAAAAGCTTTGATGAGTACCCCGTATATGTTGCCCGATGTACCAACGATTTTCTTCAGCAAAATATTATATAATATATTCCTGTTAGTCGCGCAGGTAATTAAGGCTTCTTCGGTTGAATTATTTTCCCTTTTTATAGTTTTTGTTTTTTTCTTCCTCAAAAAAAAGCCAAGGAACAATATTTTAATTTTTTCGTTATTAGTGCCCCTCATTATTCTTTATTTTTCGGCACTAAAAACGCCAAGGTATTTTATGCCGCTGCTTCCTTTATTTGCCATCGTAATTTCAGCAGGTATATTTGAGATACGTAATGCTAGGCTAAAGAGGATTACTATAACATTGGCCTGTGTAATTGTTTTTAACCATCTTTTATTTTATATGTTTTTCAATCCGGAAAATAAAATGGCCGTATCTAAAAACCATATTTACGCTAAATGCAGCGAGATTGCCGAAAAATTTCTACATTTGATTGAAAAGAGTAATTCTAAACCTGCGTTTATGACCTTTATTTCCGAAGCATCTAATAGGGACAGTGAACCAATGGTTATTATTCAATATTTCATGGAAAAGCAGCGCGGAAACGATATTATCTTGGATTTCGGATTAAATAATATAGATAAAAGCAATTTTATTTTATTATTATTTGATAGAAAATATTATTTTAGAGTAGCAGCTTTTTTAAACGCAGGAAGGGAGAGTATAAATAAAAGATCATATCTTAATTTATGCAATGAGTATCTAATAAGCGATGGATCCTTCTGCATGAATCTCATGAACCCTAAGACGTTTAATAAGTATTTATATAATATCCAACAAAAGGTCCGCAATAGCGAAGTCAGCCAGTTTGAAATTTTTGAGAAATTACTGGTCTTGGAAGCTATTAAAAAAGGGCTGTTAAGTATTAAAGAAGTATCCAAGGGGCGTAGATGGTTGGCTAGGGATATCTCTATCTGGTCGGATATCTACAATCATCGGGGGACCGAGGGGTTAATTCAGGAGTTAACTATTACTTATCCGGAACTTAGATCCTGGCTGGAAACAGGCGTTTTAAACAAACCGTTGGTTAACGATGTAAGATGGAGATGGCTTTATAGACAACTTACCGTTAACAAATTTGTTATAATCGGCCATGAGGAGATTCAACAACTGGGGATAGATTTTTATTTATTGGAAAGAGCAGGTAACAATAAGGAGGCTGGATTAAATGCGGATTAAAAGAAACGTTGTTATCTGTTTATTAATTTTAGCGTTGTTTCATCTTGTAAATAACTATATCTGGCTGAAAAACGATTCTTTAAGTTTTCATAAAGATGTAATTAGCCATTTAAGTAATCAACTCGACATTTTTTTAAATGCTAAAACAATACTGCATTCAGACGCCGGGATAATAGGTAAAATCAGCGCTATTATTGTTTCGGTAAATAAGCTGACTACCCTATATTGTTCGTCATTCTTCTATTCCAGCGGCCTAATAATAAATTTATTGTTCGGATATACTCCGATAATTGCCCGCTTTTTTAACAATACGATATATTTTATTATTCTTGTTTTTTCTGTTTTTTCCCTGGGCAAGAAATTAAAAAATCAAGAGGCCGGCTTGGTAGCAGCTTTTATCGTTTCTTTTTTCCCGGGGATTTTCGGCAGTTCCAGGATGTACGGCCTGGATTTTCCTCTTACGGCAATGGTTTCGTTATCGTTATTGCTGCTTATTTTAACTGCAAACTTCAAGAAGACAGGATATTCCCTGGCCTTAGGGATGATTGCCGGGATTTGTTTTGTTATTAAGGCTCAAGGGGTTTTATTCTTTATCGGGCCGTTCATTTATATTTTATATCGAACTTTTACGGAAGATAATTGCGTGTTAAAAAGAAAAAGGGTATTCAATCTGGCCGCGTTTTTATTAATCATTTCCCTGATTATAACCCTATTCTATCAACGCCATATATTATTATTGTTATCCCATTTTATCAGCCATATTCGGGGAGAAATGATTGTCCCCTCGGTGACAGAAGCAAGACCGTTTAGCCTGGGGTGGGTTACTTTTTATGCCGCTGTTATTAAGAATAATATCTCTTGGCCTTATTTTTGTTTATTTCTAATATATTTAGCCCTGTTCATAAAGTCCAGGAGAATAAGAGATATCTTTTTCCCGCTATTATGGCTGGGAGTGCCTTATATCCTATTAACAGTGATTCTATTAAAAGATGAGAGTTATTTTTTCCCGGGATTACCAGCAGTTGCTTTGATTATATCCTTAGGTATAACCAGTTATGGGAAGAAGATAAGAAAGTTCTTATATTATTCATTATTTGGCATATCCATGCTTAACTTTTTAGTATTATCTTATTATGGATACCGTAGCGGACAGGTCTGGCAGAATTTTATGCCTGTAAAAATAGCTAAATTTATGGCCGGTAGCCAGTGGGCGCATCCCCCGGCAGAGGCAAGGTACGCTATAGTCGCCAGTGATTTTGTCGATATCATCAAAAAGAATCAAAATCCTAATAGGATAATCAAAATAGGTATTATTGAAGAGCGCTATTTTAAGGGCGATTTTGCAAAATGCCTGGCGTATTTCTTAAAATTACGCTACCCGGAAATCAAAACTTATTTAAGCTGTACAGGCGATTGGCCGTTTTTTCTGAACGCCCAGTTTTTATCCCAAGCCAGTGATTTCGATTATATTATTGCTTTTAAAGAATGTTCTTCCTGCGGTAACCCCGACTTTAGCGGACTGAAATATTTTAAATTACCTAAAAATCGGCAGAAGGAATATTCTTCCGAAGAAGTAGACAGATTAATAAAGAGACTTAAGGAGTATACGATAATCCGGAGAAACTTTATTGGCGGCAGTTGCATGAGCGTATTCTTAATGTCTAAGCAAAAGCTTAAACCGCTAGATAAGCCTGCCGCAGAGTGCAGGCAAGTCATCAATTTATTAGATGGAAAAGTTATCGCCATAGAACCTTTATTTTCCCGGCTGGTAATAGGATACAGGGATATTTTCAGCCAATACAAAGAGGAAATATTCTATGTCGTCAACGGCGTAACTTCTTACGAAAATGTTTTATCCATATCCGATTTAAAATTAAATGATAGTATTATCGTGGACTATTATATTGACAGGCAGAATAGAAAAGTCATATTGAATATGAGCGTCGATAATATTTCAGAAATTCCGCATTTTTTAATTGAGGAGCCGTCGGGTAATTTAAGAAACGATAGGTTCAAATAACCGGGCTTCTGAGCGGGGGGAGAGATGCGCGATCCCGACATATCGAATAGTTTAGTGAGTATTATTATAGTGACTGCCGGCATGAAGGATTATATTCTATCTTGCCTGGATTCGTTAAGAAAGCAGAGCCACCCTTTACTGGAAGTTATTGTAATTGATAATTCGCTACGCCCGGAATTGAAATCCCGGATTTCCCGGGAATTCCCTTCAGTTAAAATATGCCCAGGCATAAGGAAAATATCTTACTGTGAATCCCTTAATCAGGGTGTAGGCTTAAGTAAAGGGGAATACATACTCTGCCTTAATGATGATGTAATATTGAACAAAGATTTTGTGCAAAATGGACTGCGGGGGTTTGATCTAAATAGCAAAATCGGGATAGTTAGCGGGAAAGTTTTACGTTTTGGCGGCAAGCTAATTGATAGTACGGGTTTATTCTTAAGTCCCTGGCTGACAGCCGGGGAAAGAGGCTACGGCAAGCTTGACCGGGGGCAATTTGAGGAAGCAGGGTATGTTTTTGGAGCTACCGGCGCAGTTGCCTTTTATCGTCGAAGTATGTTAGAGGATATTAAAACCGGGCAGGATTACTTTGATTCTGATTTCGGGATCTTTTATGAAGACCTGGATATTACCTGGAGAGCTAATAATAACGGTTGGAAAGGCTATTATTTGCCTTTAGCCATTGCTTATCATTTAAGGGGCGGCACGGTCAGAATAGAAAAGAATGGGCTTGATAAGAGATGCGCCAGGTTCTATTTAAATGACGAATTATATTTCAATTTGGTTAAAAACAGGTATCTTGCTATCGCCAAAAACGAAAAACTTATAGACTTTTTACTTCGGTTACCCTGGATTATTATTTATGAAATTGCTACCTGGTTCCTGATTATTTTTTCCCGCCCGAAGTTATTAAGTAAATTTCTTACTCTGCCCTCCTTGGTGGTGTCTGCGTTTGAAAAAAAGTCCAGGAAGGGCATTTCTAAGCTCCTCTGCTAGATTCTCCCTCTTAAGTTGAGCTAGGCATTGCATTTGCAATAGAGAGTGATATAATTAAGCGGGATATTATTTTTAATTCCAGCGTAAGAAAAATGGTGAGAAAGTGACAGAAAAGTACAATCTTACGGGTGAAACCGGAATCGTAAAAAGAGTGAAAATATCCAAAGGAATAATAATTTTTAGTATTTTAATCATTATCTATTCCTTGCATGGCCTGCCCACCGTTAATTTTAATACCTATTACACCAAGTTTTATCCTTCGCCGGAAAAGGCAATTCTGGCTCGCTATATTTTCTCTATAGCCCTGAGAATAGTCTTGGTTATTTCAGGCGTAGGAATTTTATTCCGCAGGGATATTTTCCGGAAAATCATTCTGGGTATCAGTTTTTTTACCGTTGCCACTGTTTACTGGAAACACCCGGTTATTTGTTTCAAAAGAGTCCTGATATGGAAGATTAACCAAGGCGTACTTCCTATTGATGTGCTGCCAAAAATTGATATGCTATCCCGGGTTAGCGCTATAATTTGCTCTAGCGTTGATATTGGTTTTGCTCTTTGTTTAGTATATTATTTTACCCGTCCTAAGGTAAAGCAACAGTTTATGCGATAATCGATAAAAGTAGCAGCGCTAGAATTGTTTTTTTATTTTTATTATTCTTACTATATCCCTGCGAGTATATAATGTAAAAATTAAGATAGCTGGGATATATACGATATGTTAATAAATATAAATATTGGCTCAGCAGCTATTCTTGCTATTTACCATAGATAAAATTAAAAAGTTATCTACGGAGCTTTAAAATCCGCTATCTTCTTAATAACAAATCATCATAATTAAATATGATACCGATAGCTAGATTTACCAGAAGCTAACTGGGCAGAAAGAATATACGCTCGAAGATATATAGAGCAACGTATTAAGTTATGTGCTAAGAAGGGGTTGTGGGAAGTGACTTTTATTACTCTATTGAGGGATAATTATACCAGGATTAAGGGCGGTAAAAGGGGAGTAGGCCAATGCGTTATTGGAAATAAATGACCAGGAATATCCCTGGAGTATGAAGGAGTTACAGACAATGCAAACATTTTATTGGATGTAGGGTGATGTTTTACTTATATGTATTTGAAAAACGGCGTTTTTTACGCTAACTGTGTTGATAAAAATTCAATGGGCTTTTGTCTTATTATCTGGTAAATTTATTAGACTATAAAAATAGCTTCTAAGCAGCAAGAAGCGCGGCAGTTTTAACCATTGTTTTATAATTTCAAAATGAATTTATTAGACCAAAGGGTATTGATTAATAAGATGTATGCTTCAAAACCAGCGGATTACTATTTTAAACAGATGCATTTACCAGGTTTGCGGGGCGCATGGTTCAGGGCAAGGCAGAAAACTACCACGAGGCTTGTAAAGGAGTATTTTAAAGGAGGCATAATTGCCGATATAGGTTGCGGGAACTGCCTATGGAATAATATGAATATGCCTACCATAGGGATTGATATTTGCGAACCAATGCTAAGTTATAATCTAGGTAATATTCCTTCTTTTTTTCCCTTAAAGTCGGATATAGCTAGGGGGTTACCTTTAAAGGATAACAGTATTGGTATAGTAGTTGTTACCGAATTATTGGAGCATTTTATCTCTTACGATTTCCTATTTAAAGAAATCTTCAGGGTCTTGAAAAGCGGAGGAGTTGTCATAGGTTCAGTCCCATATGGCGCATTTCCGGGGGTCTGGGGTTTTGTGTTCCCGCTTTGGTGTAAATATAAGGTCTGGAGAGATAAAGATGAGTATTATTCGCATGACTGTGGTCATAAAATACAATTTAATGCTAAAAAAATAAATTTGGGATTATCAGATTTCAATCTCCTGGAATTATTCAGTTTATACTACTTAACCTTATTTTTTGTAGCTAGAAAGAAATAGAATGCTAGAGTTTATTAGGTATATCGACATAATTAAGCGAAAGCCCTCTGTTATTTACCCGGCGTTAAGAGCGTTCCTAAAGACTAACCTTTTGAACAAAAAGATATTGCGCGGAGTAGACATCGCCGTTACTTATCGCTGTCAAGGAAAGTGCAAAAAATGCTCCTGTCAGAATCTAATAGAGAATGGCCGGCCAGAAATGTCGAAAGAAGAAATTATTAATATATCTAAGCAGATTATTTCTGTTGGAGGGATATTGGTAAATTTAACGGGTGGCGAACTTTTACTACGTCCAGATATAAAGGATATTATTTTTAGTCTGGATAAAATGCCCGTGATTATTTCGATTTCGACAAATGCGGTATTACTGGATGAAAAGTTATTAAGAGATTTAAAGCAGAGCGGGCTACATGTCCTTCAGCTTAATCTTAGTAGCCCTTATCCTGAAGAGCACGATGCGGAGATGGGTATTGTCGGTAGTTATAAAAATGTAATTTCTGCCATGAGAATAGCGAAGGAGATCGGAATAAGCGTATTGCTTAATACCGTGATTACTAAAGAAATAATTTATTCCTACAGGATTAAAGCTTTAGTCGGTTTGGCTAGAGAGAACAATGCCTATCTCTCTTTAGTTTTACCAGCAGCAGTAGGCAGGTGGAAGGGGAATTATGACTCGGTTTTGAACCGGGAAGATTATAATCTTCTAAAGAGTTGGCTTAGGTTAAAATTTGTCACTATAGATACTAAAACTTGTTATAAAAAAGGAGCATGTCCAGCAGGCACAGAAAAGATATATGTAAGCCCTTACGGCGATGTTTACCCGTGTCCTTTCATACATCTGAAAATGGGCAACCTTTTGAAAGATACTCTTTCGCAATTAAAACAGAATATCGCTGGCCGGCAAAATTTCACCAATTGTATTAATATAAAGTGATAATCCCGCCTCAGGACAGGAAGCTATTATTAGTAAATCCTAATATTTACTTTTTGCAAAAAAGCGGCATCGAAACAAAGGTCTTTTAATTCTGGGCCGGCATCGAGAGAATATACGATGCTTAAGGAAGGGTAAAAAATGGAGTGCTGTGGGAAAGCCGGTAATGGATAAAAAAATCAATATCGCAATTGTCGCCATAATTCTTCTTTCCGGGATACTTCTGCGGGTGCACGCTATTAATAAGTATGATTTATGGTACGACGAATTGATCTCTAACCGCTATTCAGCAGAGATATTTAACAAAACTATGGCGCTCCGGGGGAATACATTCATACTCTCCAGGTCTTCTTATGATTGCCATTCATCTTTTTTGTATTATCCGTTAGTTTATATATATAGCTCTTTATTCGGTGGCGGTAAATCCTTAAGGATTCTATCTGTATTTTTTGGTATTTTATCGCTTTTAATATTTTATAGGCTTTCTTTACTGTTTCTGAACCTTAAAGAGAGCCTGTATGCGCTGTTATTTTTAGCTCTTAGCCCTATTCAGATCTGGTATGCCCAGGAGGCAAGGGGGTACACAGTCTTTTTCTTTTTGTCCACACTCCTACTTTATTTTTACATTAGAGCTTTAAGGAAAAATAAAAATTCGGATTGGGTTTATTTTACGATTTCAGGTATAGTTGCTTTTTACGCAACCTACTTTTCTATTTTACTACTGGCAGTTTCAGCTTTTCCTCTTTTATTTAGGAGTAACCGCCGGTGTATTAGGAAATGGTTTTTTTCAATTGTTATAATTTTTGCCGCCTCAATCCCACTTCTTGCTCTATTGATGGAACGGTTGCATCTTTTAGGGGGGTATTGGCTATGGAGACCGCAATTAAATGACCTTTTGCTTACTTTCTCCGTATTCAATCTCGGATACTCCGTTACTTCTTTACAGGCCGGTTTAGGGCTGGTATTATTCGGTGCTTTATTTATCTATGGAATTCATTCTTTTTATAAAGTTGAGAAAATAAATATGACCACAATGCTTCTTTTTATTTTATTTCCTATTATTTTCATTTATGCTTTTTCCATTTTTTTCACTCCTATCTATATCCACAGGCAGCTTTTGATTTTTTCTCCCTTTTATTACCTATTTGTGGGGAAAGGGCTCCAGAATATCAAGAATAATATCTGTCGGAGGACGGCATTTGTCTTGGCGATAATTATTATCGGGTTCTCTTTAAACAATTATTACAGCGGGTTTATTACCCCTGCGCACGAGTACAGAAGAATAAATAATGAATTTTACGCCGGAATCCATCCTAAGAAGCGATACGGCCGTATAGTTTCTTTATTAGATGATGAATTTAAGAAGCAGAATTTAATCTTCGCATTAGATTTGCCTTCTACGGTCTTCATCCTTTGCTATTTGATGGATAAGCAGAGAGCAGACAGTGCTTCCGATACTAATAGTTTTGTAGGATTATTATTTTCCAGATATTCATTGGAACCGCATGAGTTAATGTATGTGGAAAAGAAGAAAGATATTACTCTCCAAAATTGTCGCTTTAATAAGGAAGAGTTATTTTGTTTTTCGATAGGCCCAGCAAAAGGCGTAAGAAAGATTAAAATAGAGGATGTCCCTTCAGACAAGATTTGGTTTATTTCGTATAATTGGAGCCGGCAAGCAAAATTTCTAGGGGATGGATTTTATGGAAGGTCTACGGCAGGTATAAAGATGAAGACGCACCTTATTTTTAAAAGAGAATTCAGGTTTTGTGAAGATGGAGTTTGCGCAGAACTTTTTAGGAGAAGAAGTCCTACGGATAAGAGATAAATTATAGGAAGTTTCGTTAGTTTAAATATGAGAATATTGCTGATTTATCCGAATGTCTATCCATATGCTAATTATGTTCAGAAAATATATTTAGCTAAAAAGTTCCCCCTTGGCCTTATTAGCCTTGCTTCCTGTATTTTAAAAAATAAACATAAAGTAAAAATTTTTGATGCCTTGACTCTTAGGGCTTCCGAAAATGAGGTTAGCTCTGTGATAAAGGAATATAAGCCAGAACTTATTGGCATAGGTAATTTATCTTATTTTGACCTCGGTAGTGTCTTTAAGCTAGCAGATTTATCTAAGAAAATAAATTCAGAAGTTATCACGGTTGCCGGAGGCATCACAGAAACTTTTATGAGTAAGGAAATATTAGAATTCTGCCCTTCTTTGGATTTTATTATCAGGGGTGAAGGAGAATTGCCTTTTTTAGAGCTAATCGAAGCCTTAGAAAAAGGCAGCGGCCTAAAAGACATTAACGGCCTTGCCTATCGAAGTAACAGCGGGGTTGTAGTGCTTAAGAATACTTGTCAGTATAATGATTTCACCATTACCCCTTCGATGCTGAAAGATATTTTTATTAAACCGTATCGCCTCCCATATTTTTTGGGGAAAGTTAATTTGCTTATACAGGGTTCGAGGGGGTGCCCTTACAATTGTAGTTTCTGCATTGTGAATGAATTCTGCGGAAATCAAGTCAGATATAAAAAACCATCTCTTATAGCAGAAGAAATGGAAGCCTACTGTAATTATCTTAACGCCAAGAGATTTATTTTCGTTGATAGCACTTTTACTGTGAATAAAGATTTCGCGTATAGAGTAATGGAAGAAATATTAAAAAGAGGGCTGCATAAGAAGGTTAGATGGGGGTTTGGCACTCGTGTTGACTGCGTAGATACCAAATTATTAAGAGCGTTAAAAAACTCCGGTTGTTACATCATAAGTTTCGGAGTAGAGTCTTCATTGCAAGAGGAGCTTAATGCATACAATAAGCGCATCTTCCTGGATCAAACTATTGAAGCCTTTCGGCTAAGCAAGGAGAATGGCATTAAAACCAAAGCTACCGTAATTATTAATCAGTATAGATATAGGAAAATTAGCGAATTTGATAAGCATATAAAAAATACTATTTCGTTCCTGAACGTTCTTAAACCAATAAAAGTTGGTATCGCCCCATTAATACTGTATCCGCATAGCGAACTCTATTTTGATTATTTAAATCGAAAGCTTATCCAGCAAAATGGTTCAGATTTTCTCTTAAGGGGCCATCTTATTCCTTCAAAGTTTATAGCGGAGAATTTAATTTTTAATAGAATCTTTAAAATGTACCTAAAAGTCCGTTTCAATATTTATCTGAATAGATTTAAAAATTTTTAGATAATATTATGTGCGTTAAAGTCTTAGCAATAGCCAGGCATATCTTTGTAAATATTATCAGTCTTTTATTGCTAGCCTATGGAAAAAAGGCAGGTAGTAATACGATTGCTTATAAAACAATCCGGCATACATTTCATAAGTTCATGAAGGGAGGAAGGTTACTCTTTGTTAAACTTGATCTTACCGAAAGATGCAATGGGAATTGCGAATATTGTTATTCAGAAAGAAGAGATATCGAGCCTTCTTTAGGTGAAATTGAAAAATTTTTTTCCCAGCTTAAAGGTCGGTTATGCGGGATAGATTTGATGGGTGGAGAGCCTATGCTGAGAGAAGATATCAATGAAATTATAAAAGCAGCAAAAAAAATCGGTAAAATTTTTCGGGTCAGAATGTTTACGAATGGTACGCTAATCGATAGAAAGTCAGCAATTAACTTAAAAAATAATGGGCTGGGTGTCGCTTTCGTATCTTTTTATTCCAATGTTGCTTCTCTTCAGGATAGTGTTTCAGGATACGATGGAACATTTGAGAAGAAAATAACCGCTATCAAAGAATTAGTCCGGGCTGGTATTAAAACTTACACATTTACTGTGCTGAATAAAAAAAATGTCAATCAAATAACGTCAATTCGCACCTTAATAAGGGAACTCGGTGCAAGCCCTGTTTTTTCAAATCAAATACCCATCAATAATGAAATATCCAGTATTCAACTTACCCCTAAAGAAGTATATGGAGTCAAAGAGTCTTTAGGAAAAAATAGTAAAGCCCATATGACTATGGTTAATAATATGTTTGAGTTTGCGGAAAGAGTCTGCTTTGGAGGGTACTATCTTCTTTCAATTAAGGTCGATGGAGCAGTAACTCATTGCCCTTTTATATATGATATTGCTTTAGGCAATGCGTTTAAAGAGGATATTTTTGAGATATTTAAAAGAAGATTTTCTGTGAAGGCCTTCAGGGATGCCTATGGAATACCAGCTGAATGTTTACCTTGTGTATTCGTAAAATATTGCAAAGGAGGATGTCGGGCTGGTAACGCCGATTACAGTAAGAAATCCTTTTCTTGTCAGGGGCCCTGGCAGGATGTTGAATTTGGGAAAATGTCATATTGTATCTCTCATTGGTTTTAAATGTATAGAGACATTTTAACACCTTATTATTTATTAAAGGTATTTAAGCACCAGCGTTATTTAGGCAATGAACCTAAAAAAGCGCAGAATAAATTATTGTGCCGTTTAATAGCAGAGGCATATCAAAACTCGCCATTTTACCGGAAAATATTTGACGGGATAAAATTGACGTCAAAAGATATAAAAGAAACTCAAGATTTAAAAAGACTGCCAGTTATTAATAGGAGGCAGGTAAGAGAAGCCCTGGAGCAAGGCAGTATATTAAATAGGAAATATCTAAAAGGTTCAATATGCCGTAGCACTTCTGGTTCTTCCGGATTACCGCTTACAGTTGTATATGATATAAAGAGTTATGCGTATACTGATGCTATATATGTAAGGTCATTACTTAAGCAGGGAGTAAGAATAAATGACCGCATAGCCTATTTTTGGTATGAACCTTTTAGGAAAAGAAGCTTTTGGGAAAAAATGGGCATATTCAAAAAATTCGAAATTATATATACCGAAAACGAAAAATTACAATTTTCTCGATTAGAAAAAATCAAACCTTCGGTTATCATTTCTTTTCCTACCTTATTGTTGCCTTTATGCGAAAGAATAAAAAATAAGAAGGTTTCTTTTAAACCGAGAATCATAATTACCCATGGGGAGCTATTAACCGAAGATACAAGAAAGAGGATAGAAGAGGCATTCAATGCCTGCGTTGTTGAACAATACGATTCCAATGAATTTAAAACGATAGCCTGGCAGTGTACGGAGGGCGGAAATTTTCATATAAATGACGACAGCGTTTTTATAGAAACTCTAAATGAAAATAACGAAGAAATAAAAGAAGGAGAATTAGGTAAGATTGTAATAACGGGTTTGTCTAATATAGCTATGCCGCTGATAAGATATTCAGTAGGAGATTATGGTATTAAGACAAACGAAATATGCCGGTGCGGAATAATTTCTTCTATGTTGAAGTCGATCGAAGGTAGAGGAGATGATTTTATAATTACTCCAGAAAAAGAAATAATTAGCCCGCGGCGCATAGGAGGGATTTTAGAGAAATTTGAAAGTATAAGAGAGTATAAATTTTTACAGGAAGAAATAACTAAATTTTCGTTGTTTATAATACCTTCCGGAAAATTTTCAAATGAGGATGAAATGAATATTCGCGAGGCATTAAGCAATGTCCTAAGTAAAGGCGCAAGATTATTTATCGAAAAAATACAATCTATGCCTAGAGGTAAAACAGGGAAGATAAAAGCGATTGAATCTAGAGTAAGCAGATATGGCTAAAAAGATAGAAGGCATAACTTTATATACCACTTCTGAGTGTAACCTGGATTGTATATATTGTTATGCCCGCGACCTGAGAGAATATAATAGTTGTTTTACGATGCCGGAATGGGAAGGTATTATTTCGCAGGCACGAACAATGGGAGCTAAATGGGTTATATTTGCCGGTCCAGGAGAGCCGTTATTGGATGATATGAACTTCAAATTGATCAAATACGCTAATGCTCTCGGAATGAAAAGCATACTTTTTACCAATGGTACATTGATTACCGAGCCTATCGCCGAAGATTTATTTTCAGCCAGTGTAGATATTACCGTTAAGATGCCTTCTTTTAATCCCCAAATATATAATTTATTATCAGGGTCTCAAAATTCCCTGCGATGGGTTGATTATGAATTTAAATATAAGGATACAGAACTAAAATATCCTATTCCGCTTTATCTGTATATTTTATTAAAAAAGTATAAAGGTGCCTCCAGGAGGAAGAAATGCTCTTTAAGAATAGAATCCGTTATCACAAAATACAACCTTAGATGCCTGGTAGATATAGCTAAATTTATTCAGGCACATGGTTTGGGTTTTCTTTTTGAAACCCTGATTTTTAATAATTCCAGGGATTTTGATAGGTTGATCCCTGGTGAAAAAGATTATCTGTTTCTTTTCCGGGAATTAAAAAAGTGCTTAGGCTGGAGGTTTATAGTTGGGCAAAATCAGTATAAATGCCGGATAAGAAGAAATCCCGTAATCCTGCAGAATGGCGATATTATGCTTTGCCTTGTTGAGGAGGGAAAGATAGGGAATATCCGGCAGAATAACTTAGGGGAGCTTTGGCAAAGAAGGTTATCTATAAAAGATGAAAGTTTAAAATATAAACGTTTTTGTGGGTTTCGGAACTGCTTGGGTAGACAATCGTGTAATAAGAGGTAAAAAACCATATTATGAGCGGTACACCTTACGTTATACTTATTAATCCTCCTTTTGGATTTTCCTCTAATCCTGAACTTACTGTTTCTTATCCGCTTGGTTTAATGTATATAGCATCCTTACTTGAAAAGAAAGGGGTAAAAGTAAAAATCATTGATTTTATTAATAATAGGGATACCCGGTTTATAGAAAATACCATAAAAAATAATAAAGCGGATATTTTTGGAATAAGTGTATTGACAAGTAATAGGTATGAAGCTTTTAAAATTGTAAAAATAATTAGAAAATTACATAAACAAAGTAAGGTTGTCTTAGGGGGGACGCATGCTACGCTTTTATACCAGCAGATCTTAGAAAACACAGATATTGATGCTATATTTTTGGGCGAGAGCGAACTTTCTTTTTTAGAATACTCAATGGCTTTTGGGCAAAATGGGGATGTTTCTCATATACCCGGCATCGCTTTTAAAAAAGCCAGCGGCGAAATAATAGCTAATCCTATTAAATGGGTAGAAGATATAGATACTATTCCTTTGCCTGCCTTTCATCTTGTAGATTTAGACAATTATAAGAATAAAAGGAATGAAATAGACTTCCACATGCTTACTTCAAGAGGATGCCCTTTTTTTTGTAATTTCTGTAGCTTACCAGCGATACATAACGGTAGGTACAGGCTACATAGTGTAGCCAGGGTTCTGGAAGAGCTGGAATTAGTGAGCGGTTTCAAAAAGAATTGCCGGGTTATGCTGCATGATGATTTTCTCAGTGCGGCCGATAAGAGGATGAGGGAACTATGCGAGGGGATAATAAAAAAAGGGATTAAACTAAAGTGGTCTATTCGTTCTAGGGTTGATACCGTAGATTTAGATACGCTTAAATTAATGAGGAGTAGCGGTTGTGAGGAAATATTCTATGGGATAGAAAGCGGCAGTAGGGCAATTCTCCAGAGTATGAATAAAAGATTTAATATTGAAGATGCTAAAAATGCATTTAGTCTGACTAAAAAGAGCGGCATAAAAGCAATATGCTATATCATAGTGGGTTATCCGGGAGAGAATCACGGAACAGTAAAAGATACTCAAAAATTATTATTTTCTCTTGCTCCCGATAAAATATATTTCTCCCTGGCCGGAATTTTCCCCGGCACTACGTTGTATCAGCAAAGCATAAAAGACGGCGTAATAAAAGATAGCTATTGGCTTAAGAACGGTAATCGGGTACCCCTATATACTAAAGATATGAGCTGTATTAATATGTTGATGTATGTTTATATAATAAGACTGTCTTTAGAAAGGGGGCTTATTAGAAAAATTATTTTTTTATTGAGGTCGATACCCCGAGAACTAAGTTTTGAATATAATGTATTAAAAAGCCTATTATTGGATAAAACTAATTAAAATATGGCACTATTATTCCAACCTGCCTGTTTAGGTAAAATGAAATTGAAGAATCGCGTCATTAGGTCAGCGACCTTTGAAAATATGGCGGATGCCGACGGCTCTCCGGACTTAGAGATATTAAATTTATACAAAGAATTAGCCGAAGGAGAACTAGGATTAATTATTACAGGCGCTGCTTATGTTAATAAAGAAGGCCAAATCCTGCCTTTACAAATTGGCGCGCATGACGATTATGTTATGGCAAAATGGGAAGCGACAATTAAATTAATGCATAGTTACGGGACGAAGATAGCGGTTCAGGTTGCTCACGCAGGAAGATTGATTAATACTAGGTTTATGGACAGGCGCCATCTTCTATTTCCTTCTAAGGGAGCTAAATATTTAAGATTTTCTCCGGTTAGGGAGATGACAAAAGACCAGATATATAAAACGATCTCTGATTTCGCTAATGCAGCTAAACGTATAAAAAAGACTGGTTTTGACGCCGTCCAGATTCACGCGGCGCACGGTTATTTGATTTCAAGCTTCCTTTCGCCTATAACTAACCGCCGCCTTGATGAATGGGGAGGGGATAGAGACGGACGCTCCCGCTTCCTGCTAGAAATATATAAGGCCATGCGGGAAGCGGCGGGGGCAGATTTTCCAATTTTATGCAAATTAAGCGTAGACGATTTCGTAGAAGGAGGGATAGTCTTAGAAGAAATTATACCTGTTATCCAAAAGCTTTTTGAAAATGGACTTAATGCTCTGGAAATCAGCGGAGGCGAAATGTTTCAAATGTTTTTTCTTAGAGGTAAAGAGAAGTTAAATTTCGACTATTTCCTTGATTACGTAAAATACACTTTTATCAGCAAGATTTCTGGCTTAAAGAGAAAACCGATTTTTTTTCAGGAAGCCTATTTTTTAACTTATGCAAAAAGGATAAAACAAATAGTCAACATGCCATTGATACTTTCTGGCGGCATAAGGGACTTCTATGTTGCAGAGAAGATAATTGCTTCAGGATTGGCGGATTTTATCTCTCTTTCGCGTCCATTAATTTGTGAGCCTGGTTTGCCTAATAGATGGCAGGCGGGAGAGCGGCATCCGTCTGTATGCAGATCCTGTAACCGTTGCCTTTACGGATTAATAAAAGACAATAAGAAGTTAAAATGTTATTATTAAATTCTATTTCGGATAACCTTAAAAATTATTACCGGGTCAGAGTTCTCTCTAAAAAACCAATTCAAAAAATATTTTTAGTTCCGACATACCGCTGTAATTTAAAATGTGATTTCTGCTATAGTAGGGGATTGGAGAATGAATTTAAAGAAGACATGAACAGAAAGAATTTGAATTCCGCTTTGAATTGGTTAAGATTAAATAGAATTAATGTTTTTGGACTTCTTGGAGGCGAGCCCACAGAGTATCTTTATTTTGAAGAACTTATGGACTTGATTAAAATTTATAAGATGCGGGTTATTTTGCCTACTAATAATTTATTTAATCCGTCTTTATTGAAGATTCTTCCCCGGAAATATATAGAGATTATGATCTTGAATTATAATAAAGAAATTTATAGCGAAGAACAACATAAAAGATTTAAAAATAATTTGGAAAGCCTAAAAAAAATTGGTTTTAAGCTAGGTTTAATGTTGAATATAAATAAAAATAATTATGACAAAGAAGCTATAGTTTTAGCGAAATATTTCAAATGCGATATCCGGTTTACTACTTCTTGTCCGGCCTATTTTAATAACATCTATGTTCCTTTAGATAAGTTGTCTACCTTCAAGGAAGTCATGGTTAGTTTTGTAAAAGAATGCAAAGAGAATAAAGTCAAGGCAATGTTCTCTAGGCCCATAATTCCCTGCATGTTTAATAAACGAGATTTGAAAAACTTAAAGCCTTCTGCGGTAAGATATACCTGTAATATTATCCCTGTGGTTAATCCAGATTTATCTATTTTTGCCTGTCATAATATCTTTAAAAGATTTCCTAATCTTTTGTCCTTTAAGAATCTGGGTGAACTTAATAAAAGGACCAATCTTTACGCAGAGCAATTAAGGAGAATACCGCTATTACCGGAATGCTTAGACTGTAAACTTTACTCAAACCATAAATGTCAAGGGGGCTGTCTTTCATATAAACAGTATCAATAAAGCAAGCAGATATTTTAAAAAGTCTTAGATTGAAAAACAGAAAATAAAATGGTAGAAAAAACAGAATTGTATTACAATAAGCTATGGAAAAAATAGTTAGATTGGAACGTATTGGTATTCTCGGCGGTTATGACAAGAATGGCCAGCCGGAGCCGGTCCGGGAAGTAGAATTTAATATGGGACAGGTAGCTAGTATTGTAGGTGCTACCGGTTCAGGCAAGACAACCTTGATAAAGGATGTTGAGCTCCTGGCGAATAAAAATACGCCTTCAAACCGCACGATTACATTTAATGGCATAGTACCTTCTGAAGAATATTGCCCTGTACCTTCGGATCGGCTGATCGCCTTGATTACCCAGCACACGAATTTCCTTTCCGATATGCGGGTCAAGGATTTTTTAGTAACCCATGCTTCTATACGTGGTTCCAGGGGAGAAAACTCGGTAGTGGATGAGACTCTTATGTTTGCAAACCAATTAACCGGAGAATCCATTGATACCGCTAATGTAATGACAGAACTATCTGGTGGTCAGACCCGCGCACTTATGATTGCGGATGCGGTAGTAATCGGAGAATCACCGATAATTCTTTTAGACGAGATTGAGAATGCCGGTATCCATCGTATAAAAGTCTTGGAGCTCCTAAAGCAGTATAAAAAGATTTTTATTTTTGTTACTCACGATCCCCGTATTACGCTGCTTTCTGATTTTCGGATAGTTATGAAAAATGGCGCAATGCAGAAAGTTATTGCTACAAATGGAGAAGAGAAAAAAGTAGTTGAACAAGTCAAAAAGATTGATGATTTGTTATTAAGATTAAGGGCGTATATACGTAATGGAGAAATTATTACTGAGTTCCATCTAAAGGAATAATAATGAAATTAGCGATTTGTTCAGGTCCTCCGACAAGCGGTAAAACTACCGTATTGAAACATGTCATAAAAAAACTTACAAATAAAGGCGAAAATACCGCTTTTGTTAAAACTGATGTTCAGTTTGCCTGTGAAGATGATTTCTTTGCGCAGGAGTTAAACATCCCGACTAAAAAAATCTATTCCGGGGAACTATGCCCGGATCATTGCAATGTAATGATCCTGGGGGATGCGCTGGAATGGGCAGAGAAGGAAAGAGCTACTGTGCTTGTAGTAGAGACGGCAGGATTATGTCTCAGGTGTTCTCCTTATGTCGAAGGCGCGTTTGGAATGGTGGTGCTTGAGGCGACTAGCGGGATGAACCTACCGAAGAAGATCGGCCCGATGCTTTCGCTGGCCGATATCGCGGTAGTCACCAAAATTGATTTAATTTCCCAAGCTGAAAGAGAGGTCTTTCGGGCCAGGATATTAGAAGTTTGTCCGGGGATGCGGATTATCGAATCAGATGCCTTACATGGGATAGGTGTTGAACCGATTGTAAAAATGATTTATAATTCTTCTGATATGAAAGAACCTATTTATTTACGGGGTAACCCTCCTATTGGAACTTGCACTATATGTGTGGGTAAAAAGGAGATTGGCTGGAAGCAGCATTTTGGCATAGTCAGGCCTTTGGATAATCAGGTTTTTTATAGAGGTGAATGATATGAAAGACTGCGGAGGGTGTGGATCCCGTACTTGTGCTGAGTTTTATGAGAAATTAAAGGAAAACCCGAGTTTAATTATTAATTGTATCTATATCCACAAAAGCAAAGAAGAAACAAAAGAAAAAATTGTTGAAAATAATAAGGTAACATTAAAGGATTCTTTAGGGAGAGAATTTGATTTTATCCTAGAGCATTTTCCTGAGGAACCCGGACCGCGGGAAATCATTATTCCTCATAATCCTACGCTTACCCGTGAAATGGACCTTAAGGAGGGAGAAATAATTATCGGTAGGCCATTAGGGGTATCTTGCGGTTGCCCGGTGACTCATTCCGGGGTCATTAGGGATATCGATAAAAAAACAGGCGTGATTGTCTGGTGTGTTACCGGCCCGCTTACTGCGCGGCAAAACAGTTTCAAGGATTTAGGATATTATATCGCGTTAGCGTATGAAGGGTTAATCCAGGAGAGTCGTTGCGAAGTTAAAATAGGACTACGTTATTTTTTTCAACCGCGCAGATGTATGTTGCAGTGGAGACATAGCGGTTTAGTTAATTATCTCAACAGTACTCCTGTTGGTTTGCAGGCGCGGTTGGAAGGCCTGTGGATTGGGTAATAAAATCCGATTAAGGCGAAGGGCTAGGTTGGCCTAGAGCCTAATACCTGGAGGATTAAGATGAGAAAAATAATTTTAGTTTTAGCCTTTGCTTTAATGATTCAACCGGGATATGAGAATATTATTGTATTAGCTGAAGAAGGAATGGCATCAGTGAGTCCAGTAACAGAAGAGAAAGATTCCGCAGAAATTAAAAAATTATTAGAAACTTATTTCTCGTGTGTTACTCGGCAGGATTTAGATTGTACAATGAGTTTTGTTTCAAAAGAATTTTCGGCAGCATCCCAAGATAAAATCCTGGATTATGACAGCCTAAAGTTCTATTTTGAAGATGTATTTAAAAAGACGGTAAATAGGTCTTTTAGCAATCTGAACGTGCTTGAGTTAACTGTATCGGGTGATAAGGCGACTATTCTGATAGAATATAATTTAAAGTTCTTTAGTTTGGACTTAGCCCGAGAGGCCAAGATGCCGCGAATGGCGCAGTATTCTTTAATTAAAGAAGGCGGCGCTTGGAAAATTGTATCTCTAGAGAGGTTCCAAAATCCAAATGATGTATAGAGCAGGGGGTACAGTATATTACTCTTAGACAGAGTTATGCCAGGTTTATTTTTTTGCTAACCCCGTATCTAAATATCCAGACTTACCTTGTCCATTGACAGCGGAATAGATATGCTATAATATATCCTATCGACGGAAGTCAGGCGGCTTACTTAAGCTGAGAGAGGAGCAAAGATGGAAAGAGAAAGAATTACCATAGAAAACGAAATCCTGGAAAGGCTAGCCGGTAAGATTTTTTTGCTGCAGGATCTTGCCCGCAAGCGCGAAATCATATTCCAGACGTTTCTAGAAGTATACAATTCCGCGAGCGGCCAGAACCTGGTCAGCAAGTTGAAGAACCTGGACCTGGAGGCCTTATTTAATGAATTTCTTTCCTACGGCGTGATTGATGAATTGCTGGCTGACCCCGATGTAGAAGATATCATGATAAATTATCTTTCTCCTATCTACGTGCATAAGACAAAATACGGCCTGGTCAAGACAGATAAAAAATTCGCATCTAGAGAGGAATTGGATTTATTTATTAAGAAATTAGTGATCTTTTCGGGTAGGAAAACGATAAATAAAATAAACAATGTTGAGCTGGTGGAAATAAAAGGAAGGGCGAACATCGTCTATTCTCCTTTTGGGCCGCAGGTCACCTTGACCCGCGCCAAAGAAAGGCCTTTAAGCATAATTGAATTGGTCGAGAACGGCACGCTTAACCCGGAAATTACCGCTCAATTATGGCTTTATGTTGAGGGCTTAAAGATCAAGCCGGCGAACGTTATCATATCCGGAGGACCGGGAACGGGAAAATCAACCCTGCTCAACGCGCTCTTTAGTTTTATTCCGCATAATGACCGGATTGTCGTTATCGAGGATACGTTAGAGTTGAATACTGACCTTGAAGAAAACTGTTCGCGCCTTGAGAGCGATGAGACTACTAGCCTTGCGGATTTAGTGAAGAATTCCCTGCGTATGCGGCCGGACAGGATAATCGTGGGCGAAGTCAGGGGCCAGGAGGCCCAGGATCTGATGACGGCGATGAACGTCGGAAAGTATTGCATGGGGACTTTACACGCCTCGACCGCGCGCGAAACAATCATCCGCCTGGAGAATGAGCCGATGAACTCGCCGGAGATACTGGTGAACCTGGTGGATGTATTTATTATTATGCGGCGTTACGCCTTAAACGGGAAGATTACGCGGGTGGTCGGCGAGCTGGTAGAAACTGCCGGCATGACCGACAAGACCATACTTTTATCTTCGCTCTGGACTTATGATTTAGGGAGCGCTACGTTTCGTAAGTCGTCAGTAAGCAGCGAATACCGCGACAGGCTCGCCCAGGTAAGCGGTAAAACTACGGTTGCGATTATGGATGAGATTAAGGTGCGCTCTAATGTTATCAGGCTCCTTATTAAACAGGGGATAAGAGGGACAAAAGAGGTAACCGAGTTCTGCCGTAAATATTCTGCTGACGCGCAGGCGGCAATCGAAGGGCTCGGCGTCAAGCGTCAGGATCTGCTAAAATAAGAAAGATTCATATATCCGCGCCCATAGCTCAACTGGATAGAGCATCAGCCTACGGAGCTGGTTGTTGCAGGTTCGAATCCTGCTGGGCGCAATTTGTATTTACCGGGTAGCTAATGCCTAAAGCACACGAGTATTATATGCGGGAGGCCTTGAAAGAAGCTCAAAAGGCCTTGGCGGAAGATGAGGTCCCTGTAGGCGCAGTTATCGTTAACGGCGGAAAGGTCATTGCCCGCGGCCATAATCAAGTAGAATGTTTAAAAGACCCGACTGCCCACGCGGAGATGCTGGCTCTTACTTCGGCTACGAATTTCCTGAATACAAAGTGGTTGAATGCGGCAATCCTCTATGTTACAATTGAACCGTGTAGTATGTGCGCCGGAGCATTGGTATTGGCGCGGATTAAAAATATATGCTTTGGCGCCAAAGACCCTAAAACCGGAGCCTGCGGTTCGGTAGTAAATATTGTCAATAATAAGAGATTAAATCACCGGATTAAAGTTAAAAGCGGTATTCTGGAGGAAGAGTCTGCGTTTTTACTAAAGGAATTTTTTAAGAAGAAACGCGGTAAAAAATAATCAGTTATGGAGAGGTGGCTGAGCGGCCGAAAGCAACTCACTGCTAATGAGTTGTCCTGGGAAACTGGGACCCTGGGTTCGAATCCCAGCCTCTCCGCCAGTTGGGAATAAATAATGCCATATACAGTCTTTGCCTTAAAATGGCGGCCGAATAATTTTGACGAAATAATCGGCCAAAAAAACGTCGTCACTACCTTAAAGAGCGCCCTGCAGAAAAACCGCCTGGCGCACGCTTACCTTTTTGCCGGCCCGCGGGGAATAGGTAAGACCTCTACGGCCAGGATTTTAGCCAAAGCCCTTAATTGTAAAAGTGGTCCTACCTTAGAACCCTGCGGTAAATGCAGCTCGTGCCTGGAAATATCCCAGAGCCGTTCGCTGGATGTGATTGAGATAGACGGAGCGTCCAATACCGGGGTAGAAGATGTGCGGACGCTGCGCGAAAACGTAAAATTTTCGCCTGCCTCGGGTAAATTCAAGGTCTACATTATTGACGAAGTGCACATGCTCTCGACGGCCGCGTTCAACGCTCTTCTTAAAACACTGGAAGAACCCCCGGATTTTGTTAAATTTATTTTCGCTACTACTCATCCGGATAAGATCCCTTCTACGGTGCTTTCGCGCTGCCAGCGTCTGGATTTCCGCCGGATTTCGGTTATAGAAATCATCGGCCAACTGGAGAAGGTTGCTAAAACAGAAAAGATTAACGTAGATAGAGAAGTCCTATTCGCTATCGCTAAAGCCGGAGACGGGTCATTGCGCGATGCCGAATCAATATTAGACCAGTTAGTCGCATTCTCCAAAGACAAAGTTTCTTTGCAAGACGTTATTTCGGTGCTAGGGCTGGTTGAGCAGGACGCGTTATTTGAAATAACCGATAAGATAATCGAAAAAAATCCTAAAGCAGCGTTAGAGTTATTCAATAAACTTACCGAAGAAGGTAAGGATATAAGCGTTTTTTTAAACAACCTGATTGAACATTTCCGCAACCTGATGATTGCTAAGGTTACCAGGGGAGACGCGAAATTGATTGATTTACCGCAGGATATTTGCGAGAGATTATTGCGGCAGAGCCAGGCCTTAAGCCTGGAAGAGATATTCAGCGTTTTTAATATTTTAGCCAATACCCAGGAAATGGGCAGGCGCCTGGATTCGTTGCGTATTACCCTGGAGGTAAATTTAATCCGCCTGGCTAATCCTAAGAAGGCGGCGGCTAATCCAGGGATAAGGTTGGTATCTCCGAAAGAAACGTCTTCAAAGGAAAAACCGCCGGTAAAAGTAATCCCGCGGGAGGAAAAGAAAAATGACCCGCCACCGGAACCAGTGGCCAGCATCTCTTTAGACAATATTAAAAACGTCTGGCAGAATGTTATTGAGGGCTTAAGCAGGATAAAGATGTCGGTGGCTACTTATTTGAGCGAAGGAGAACTGTTAAGCCTGAAAGGGAGCTTACTGACGATTGCTTTCCCGAAGAGCCATTCGTTGCATAAAGAGTCGCTTGAGAAAAGAGAGAATAAGGAGATTATTGAGAAGAGTTTACTGGAGGCGTTGAGTACGCCTTTGCGGGTAAGCTTTATCCTCTCTGCCGAGTCTAAGCCCAAAGACGCTGAACAACCGGGCGGGCATTTTATTCAATCGGTCCTGGATACGTTCCATGGCCGGCTCATCAAATAAAATTAATGGCAAATTATACTGAATCCATAGAAAAATTAATCAACGGATTAATCAAGCTTCCCGGCATAGGCCGGCGCAGCGCCGAACGCGTGGTCAGCTATATACTCGGGGCCCCTAAAGAGGAAATAAGGTCCCTGGCCGAAGCCATAGGCAAGGTAAAGGAAAGCGTACGCTTTTGCAGCTTGTGCCATAATCTGAGCGAAGAAGAACTTTGCAAAATATGCCAGGATAGCCGGCGCCAGAAAGAGGTTATCTGTATTGTTGAAAAGCCTACGGATGTCACGGCCATAGAAAAATCCGGAAGTTTTAACGGCGTGTACCATGTTCTGCTGGGGGCGATATCGCCGCTGGAGGGCAAGGGGCCGGGAGATTTAAAAATAGACACATTAATGAGCCGCATAAAACAAAACAGTATTAAAGAAATCATTATTGCTACCGACGCCGATACCGAAGGCGAAACCACAGCCTTGTACCTTACTAAGCTGATTAAGCCGCTGGGTGTAAAGTTAAGCCGCATCGGCTTAGGCTTGCCCGTGGGTTCAAACCTGGAGTACGCGGATTCCACCACTCTTTCCAAATCTTTAGAGTCCCGTCGCGCGATTTAACCGATGATTACCCTCAATAACCTATCCAAAAATTACGGCCGGAAAATCCTTTTTGAGAATATTTCCCTGAATATAAATAAAGGGGAGAAGATCGGCCTTATCGGCCCTAATGGCGCAGGCAAGACTACGCTTTTTGCACTTATCTTAGGAGAAATAGAATCTTCGTCGGGAGGGGCGAAGGTCAATAAGAATACGCATATCGGATATCTGCCCCAGGAGGCCAGCTTTAAATCCGAGCATACTGTTCTGGCAGAATTGATTGAGGGTGATGAGCGGATTATCAAATTGAAGCGGGAAAAGGAAGAACTGGAAAATAAAAATCTCGCTGGTTCCAGGCGCTACGGGGAAGTTTTACATGATTTAGAGACGCTGGACTTTTTTACGCTGGAGCATAAGGCCGAAAAGATCCTGATGGGGCTGGGTTTTAAAGAGAGGGATTTCAACCGGCCGATAAACCAGATGAGCGGAGGCTGGCAGATGCGTACTTTATTGGCCAAGCTCCTCACTTATCACTATGACCTTTTGCTGCTAGACGAGCCGACAAACTATTTGGATTTAAACGCCGCGCTTTGGCTTAAGGATTATCTGGCTTCTTTCCGGGGGACATTCATCATGATCTCCCACGATCGGGCATTCCTGACCGATGTCACCAATTACACTTTAATCCTGGAGAACGGTTCCGTTACGAAGGTAGAAGGGAATTATGAGCATTACGAGCAGATAAAAAGAGAGAGGCGCACGCACCTTGAGAAGCAATTTAAAGAGCAGGAGAAAAAAAGAGAGCAGCTGGAAAAATTCGTTGCACGTTTTCACGCCCAGCCAAACAAGGCGGCGGCAGTAAGGTCAAAACGCACGGCTTTGGAACGCCTGGAAAAAGAAGCGGTGGTTTTACCGGAAGACCCGCGGGAAAGTATAGGCGATTTCCGTTTTCCGGCGACCAGGAGAAGCGGGCACCGGATTGTTTCGCTGGAGAAAGCTGCCAAGGGCTACGGCGATATAAAGGTCTATCAGAATCTGGATTTTGAGATTACTCAGGGAGAGAAAGCGGTTCTGGCAGGAGAAAACGGAGCAGGAAAGTCCACGCTTTTAAAGATTTTATCCGGCGTGATTGATATTGACAGCGGCAGCCGCGTTGTCGGCCATAACGTAGATATCGGTTATTTTTCGCAGACGCGCACGGATGTCTTGAATGTGGAAAATACAGTTTTACAGGAGGCCTATTCTGCTGCGCCCGGCTATATGTCAGAAGAGACAATCCGGACCATACTCGGAGCGTTTTTATTTACCGGAGATGACGCGGATAAAAAAGTAAAAGTATTATCGGGGGGCGAGAAGAGCCGCTTGATCCTGGCTAAGCTTTTGATTGACCCGCCGAATTTTCTTCTGCTTGATGAGCCGACCACGCATTTAGATGTAGATGCGGTAGAGGCGTTAGTGGGGGCGCTTACAGATTATGAAGGGACGCTGGCATTTATCAGCCACGATATTTATTTTGTGCGTTCAGTCGCGAACGTCGTCTATGAGGTTAAGGAAGGCCGGATCAGGAAATTCCCCGGAAGTTTTGATTATTATCTGGAGAAAAAAGATACAGCTGAAATGTTGATTGAAAGGCCCAGGCAGAGAATTGACCCGCAAAAGCAAAAGCTGGAGCAGGATAGGCTCAAGGCGAAGGAAGAAGAGAAGCTAAGAAAGGAAGAAGAGAAGAAACGTAAGAGCATTAATGTTTCTATAAGAGAAAGTATAACTAAATTAGAGAAGAAGAAAGAAAAGTTCCAGCTTGAAAGTTACGCCAAAGCGCGCGCTTTGTCTGATCCAAAAATTTATCGGCGGGATGATGATATGGCGCGTGATTACGGCCGCCGGCTGAAAGAAATAGAAAAAGATATTTCCGGGATAGATATTCAAATAAAAGCACTTGAAGCTCAGATT
>JAQTPA010000027.1:0-1643 GCA_028713155.1 Candidatus Omnitrophota bacterium
AAATCAATATTACGGTGAATAAAAACCTTATACCTTTTGATAAGAAGAGCGCCGGCGTAACCAGCGGCATACGTATCGGAACGCCCGCAGTGACTACCCGGGGCTTAAAAGAGTTCCATATGCGTAAAATAGCCCAGTTTATTAATGAGGCCATAGAAGCTAGCGATAACTCCAAAAAATTAGAGGTGATTAAAAAAGAAGTCTTAAATTTAGCCGGAAAGTTTCCGTTATATCCGCAGCTGGTGAAGTAAAAATGAAGAAAAAAACTATTCTGTCTAAACGTCCAAGTTGGGATGAGTATTTTTTAGAGGTTGCCAGGCTGGTCGCTAAAAGGTCAACCTGCCTGCGCCGTAGCGTCGGCGCGGTCCTGGTGAAAGACAAAAGAATACTGGCTACCGGCTATAACGGCGCGCCGGCGGGTTTAAAACATTGCGCGGATGTCGGCTGTATGCGCCAAAAGCTTAAAATCCCTTCCGGAGAACGCCACGAGCTCTGCCGGGCCCTGCATGCCGAGCAGAATGCTCTTATCCAGGCTTCTTTATACGGGATAAGCGCCAAGGGAAGCACTCTCTATGCTACCTGCCAGCCGTGCGTTATCTGCGTGAAGATGCTGATCAACGCCGGGATAAAAGAAATCGTGATTGCCGGGGCTTATCCGGATAAAATGGCCGCGGATTTTTTAAAAGAAGCCGGGATAAAGGTAAAGAAAATAAAATGAAGTGCCCCTATTGCAATTATAAAGAGGATAAAGTAGTGGATTCGCGCTCAACCGCGGAAGAATCCGCAGTCCGCCGCCGCCGCGAATGCCTTAAATGTGGCAAGCGTTTTACTACTTATGAATATATTGAAGAAGTATCGCTTATGGTGATTAAAAAAGACGGCCGCCGCGAGCCGTTTGACCGCAAAAAAATCCTCGCCGGAATCATCCGCGCCTGCGAAAAAAGGCCGATCAGTATTGAAAAGATGGAAGAGATAGTCAGTTGGGCGGAGCGGGCTATCCAGAAAAAGAGCGACCGCGAAGTATCTTCGGGCCGTATCGGAGAATTAGTGATGGAGAAGTTAAAGTCCCTGGACGATGTCGCCTATGTGCGTTTTGCCTCGGTTTACCGGCAATTCAAAGACGTGGGCCAGTTTATGGTGGAGTTAAAAGATATCCTGGGTAAAGAAAAGCCGCTCCTGCGGCGTTCGATTAAGGCCAGGTAAGAAAGAGAAGCATATGATTGAAATGGAATTGAACAAAATTGTGATTGATGAGAAAAGGCACGACCAGTTGATTGTCCTGAAAGAGAAAAACGGAGAGAGGGCCCTGCCTATTGTGATCGGACTGCCTGAGGCCTCGGCAATAAAGATGAAGATAAGCGGGTTTGCGCCCCCCCGGCCGTTAACCCACGACTTACTGCATTCAACCATAGAATTCCTGGAAGCGAAAGTTGAGAAGGTTATTATTGATAAACTAGAGGAAAATACTTTTCACGCCAAATTAGTCCTTAAGACCGCATCGGGCAATGAAAAGATGATTGATGCCCGGCCTTCGGATAGCATTGCCCTGGCGGTAAGGGCGCACGCGCCTATATTTGTCGAAGACGAGATTATTAAACAATCGGCAATATTCAATCAAGATAAATGAGCAGAAATAGGGACCG
>JAQTPA010000027.1:1743-13647 GCA_028713155.1 Candidatus Omnitrophota bacterium
AGATTATTAAACAATCGGCAATATTCAATCAAGATAAATGAGCAGAAATAGGGACCGAGAAATAGGGACCGTTTCCCTACCTATAGGGAAACGGTCCCTATCATACTCGAAACAAGCCAGCTCAGCCACTAAATAATATGTCAACTTCCTTAAAATTTTCCTTAAAAGACCGGAATATTCTCAAAGAGATTCATAATTTCGCCCAAAACAGGCGCGTGAAGCTGTATCTGGTGGGAGGAGTATTGCGCGACCTGATTTTGGCAAGGGAAAAGGCGAATCCGGATTTTGATTTTGCCGTTAAAAATCGCGCAATAAGTTTTGGCCGCTCCCTGGCTTATAAGCTGAAAGCGGGCTTTGTGGTCCTGGATAAAGAGCACGGCGCCTGCCGTATCGTAAAAAAAACAGGCATAAAAACCTATACTTTTGATTTTTCGGATTTCCGCGGTAAGGGCCTAGAAGAAGATTTACGCAAGCGCGATTTCACTATAAATTCGATAGCCCTGGAACTGGAAAAAGTTTTTGGGAGTAAAGACTTAAGCAGCGTTTTGATAGATTCCTACGGAGCAAAGCAAGACTTAAAACGCAAGGTAATCCGCCTGGTAAATAAAAAATCTTTCCGCGAAGATCCGTTACGCATATTACGCGCCTTTAGTTTTGCTTCGCGGTTGGGTTTTGCAATTGATAAAGAGACGCTTATCCTGGCAAAGTCCGAAAAAGCGAAGCTGGCGAAAGTTTCCTTTGAACGCATCCGCGACGAGTTGTTTAAGATATTTGACAGCGATAAGGCTTACGCCTGCCTGGTAACTTTGGATAAATTAAAAATATTGGAAGTTATCTTTCCTGAGTTAAAAAAGATGCGCGGGATAGGCCAGGGCCCGTACCATCATTTGGATGTTAAGCAGCACACCTTAGAGTCTGTCCGGCAGATGGAGTTGATATTAGAAAATATAAAGGACAAAGAAATCCGGAATTTTTTTGACGCGTATATCTGCGCCGGGAGGTCGCGGCGGCAGCTCTTGAAATTAGCCGCTCTCCTGCATGATATCGGAAAGCCCAAAACCCTGCGCCGGAAAAAAGGCAGGATTACTTTTCACGGCCATGAAAGGGTGGGGGTAGCTTTAAGCGAGGATATCGCCAAGAGGCTTAAGCTTTCCAATGAAGAGTCCTATTCTTTACGCAAAATAATCCTTTGCCACCTGCGGCCCGGATACCTGGCAGAGGGCGAGCATCCTACGGCGCGGGCGAGGTTCAGATTTTTCCGGGATGCCGGCAGGGAGGCCTTATCCGTATTATTATTATCGCTGGCTGACCAACGGGCAACCCAGGGCCCTTTAGCTACGGTCGAGAGCCGCCGGCGGCATGAGAGGGTAGTCAGCCGCTTGATCCGGGAAAACTCAAAGAAAGGTAAAGAAAAGAAAAAAGCCCGGTTGCTGGACGGTAACGACATAATGAAAAAATTTAAACTGGCCCCTTCGCCCTTAATCGGTAAAATTTTAGCTGAGGTAGAAGAGCTTCAGGCCATCGGTAAAGTTAAAACCAGGCAGGAGGCCTTTAAGGCAGCAGCCAGGTTAGCCAAATGAAGAAAAAAATAATTATTATTGTTTCCATCTGCCTGTTCGTGTCGGGTATCCTGGTTACCGGCGGCATAATTTACCTGAATAATGTTTTCCTGCCTAAAACAATCCGCAGCCTGCTTGTTAAATCCATTGAAGAACAGACTGATTCCCGGGTTAACTTAGGGGATTTGCGGGTAAATATATTCAAAGGGCTGGTCTTAAGTAACCTGGAAATCTACAAACAGGAAAGCGCGATAGTCAGAATAAAGGAAGCTTCCTGTATATTCCTTCCATTCCCGGCCTTTTATAAACAAATTATCATTCCTAGCGTAAATATAAAATCCGCGCAGGTATTCCTGGAAAGGAAAGCAGACAATACCTTTAATTTAGAAGATTTATTCCCAACTCCAGCTGCGCCTGTTGCCAGCGCTCCGGGTGCTCCTGGTTCCGCCAAGCCAAGCTCAGGAGGAGCGCCTAAAAAAGGATTCCAGTTTTCGGTCCACCGCGTTAATATCTCCAATGCCCGGGTTACTTTTCGGGACGCTACCTTTAATCCGGCATTTGTCAAAGCCGTAGAAAATATTAATCTCACTCTTTATTTATCCTTGCCTGCTTCGGTCAAATTTAAGCTCTCCGCCTTAATTGCATCTAGCCAGCCGGTGAATTTAAGCGCCTACGGAGAATATAAAATCGCTCCCCGGGAATTAAATTCCAGGTTGACCGTGCATAATTTTTCTCCCAAGGATTTTGCTGTTTATTACGGAATGTTTGGATTAAAAATAGACGGTTTGCTTAACGCGGCCGCTGATTTCAAGATGAAAGGCAATATCCTTTTTGCCGATACCCAGGTCCAGAGTAAAAATCTAAATATTCAACGGGGGAATCTCAAGGTGAAGGCGGATACAAGCTCAAGGGTTATTTTAGAGTATGGTTTAATTGATAAAAAATTTCAATACTCCGGAAGCAGCAGTATCTCCGATGCCCTCATTACAGGGTTGAAGTTTGTGGATACGCTCAGCGCGGTTAACTGCGGCCTGACTTTTAATAATTCGGGGTTAAAGACCGAAAATTTAACCGCCAATATTTTTGGCATTCCGGTTAGCGCCAAAGCAGCCCTGAGTGATTTTAATTCTCCGGAATTAAGCATAATTGCCAATGCTGACCTTAGCCTGGCGTCCTTGCAGGGCGTGTTAAGGGATAAGTTCAAATTCAATTTTCCGGGTATAGCAGGCGGCCAGGGAAATTTATCTTTAGCGTTAGAAGGCAGGCTTAAAGAACCGGCTTTAGCGCGCCTGGATCTGGCCCTAAAATCTGATACGCTTTCTTTAACCGCTAATTTAAACTTACAGGACAGGCTGCTCAAGATAGCCAAGTGTTCGGGGCGCTATTTTGCTTCTGAATTTTCTATAGCCGGCAGTATCAACAGCGTAAACCCCGCCTCAACCAGCATGGATTTAGGCGGAGAATTACGCGTTGACTTAAAAGATTTAAAATCCGCCTTGCCTGGATTTAAAGGGCAACTGGAGAAGATTAATCCGGAAGGTAAAGTTAAAGCGCAATTTAACCTGTCCGGTAATATCAATGACCCGAAAGATTATATTGTCGACGCCCAGCTTTCCAGCGAAGAGATTTCTTTATATGGCCTGAAAGGAACGGATTTATTTATTAGCTATAGCCAGGCTAACGGTTTAGCCAATATTGAAGCTGCCCGCCTGTCTCTATATAACGGCTCGTTGGAAGCGGCTCTTACCGCTAACCTCGGCTCTAAAGATATCCCTTATTGGTTTACCTCCGCCCTGCAGGGCGTAGAGATTAAAGAATTGAAAAAAGATACTCCGGCTAAGAATAAAGATATTTCGGGAATTATCCAGGGAGGGGTTAAGGCCAACGGATTTTTAAGCGTTTTGGCTGATTCGCAAGGCGCAGGAAGGATCTCAATTACCCAGGGTAAGCTTTGGGAGTTGGACTTGTTCAAGGGTATGGGTAAATTATTGTTCTCCCGGGAGTTTGCCAATATTACATTTTCTGAAGGTGCCTGCGAGTTTATTATCCAGGATAAATCTATTTCTACCGACCAGCTGATGTTAAAAAGCAGTATGGTTAACCTGGCCGGCCCGGTCAAAATCGGGTTTGATAGTTCCATCAACGCCAGGCTTAATGTTGATATTATCAGCGATCTGGTCCCCTTAACCGGGACCTTTAAAGATATCGCTACCGCTCTGGTAAGCCAGAGCCAGAAGTTCGCGGTGATTACTATCAGCGGGACGCTAAAAAAACCGAGATACGGTTTTCAGGCTGCGGTAACGGATATCATCAAGGGCTTGGCGGATACTTTCTTTAAAAAATTATGATATTTATGGTATAATCAAAAAATAAAAAAGGAGACCTATGTTCATAGAGAAATACGGAAGATTAAAACTGCTGGTTTTGGCCTCGTTTTATGTTTTTGCCTTTCCTTTTATTTTATTAAATGCTTATGCGGATGGTCCGAGGGATCAGGCGCAGGAGTGGGCTTTTGCGAAAGCGCAGGAATCCATGGATTTTACCCCCAAGGATTATCGTCAGGAATTAGGCAAGCCGGTGGTCGTAGAGGAAGAATCTTACGCGCAGGAATTGGATTCTCGTACGCGTTTTATGCCTTCCGCAGGAGCTAAATCTCAATCGGGAAGTGTCGGATTAGTGGCTTCGGCCGCAGAATATAGTTATCAAATTAAGGCTTTTGGCAAATTGCCCGTTCAGTTTGCCGTAGGCAGTAAATATATCGGTATAAATAATTCTACTAATGTTAAGTTACCGGCGCAGCTAACCGCAGTAGACTTCGGCGTACAAACCACCCTGCCGTTCTTTAACTTCAATAAGACTTACTTTACTATCGGCCTTGCCCCGTCGTTTTACGGCGATGACTGGAATTTCCGTTCCGAGTCATTCCATTTTCTTCAGCGCTATTTTATGATTTACCAGCCAACCGAAAAATTGACCTTTGTTTACGGGGTGCAGTATTCTCCGGGGTTCAAACCGGCAGTCTCTCCGATTGTCGGGTTTATCTATAGGCCTAATGACAGGCTTACCTTTAATATCCTCCCCGATAACCCGGAAATTTCTTATGCGTTGAATAAGAAATGGACGGTTTTTGCCGAAGGCAACTGGACGAGCGACGAATACAAGGTAACCCAGGACGACCTTAAAAATACGGTGCTTAACTATAATGAAGTGCGCGCAGGCGCAGGCCTAAGGTGCGCGATAAATAAGAATATTGAAAGTTCTTTTTCCCTGGGCGGGGTCTTCAACCGTTCTATTGAATACCGGCAGGATAGCTTAGGCAAGGTTGCGCTGAACAACGGTTTCTACACCGAATTCCGCCTGGATATTACAATATAATTTCACGGGAAATATATGATCCGCAATAAAATATTCCTCAGCGAAAAAGATATTCCTAAAAAGTGGTATAACCTGGCCGCGGATTTACCGACGCCCTTGCTTCCTCCTCTGGGCTCTGACGGCAGCCCGCTGACGCCTAAGATGCTGGCCAAGGTTTTTCCGATGAATTTGATTGAGCAGGAGGTATCTACTGAGCGCTGGATAGATATCCCGGAAGAGATTTTAGGGATTCTTTACCGCTGGAGGCCGGCGCCTTTACGCCGGGCAGTATACTTAGAGCAGTACTTAAAAACTCCGGCGCGGATTTATTATAAAGATGAAAGCGTAAGCCCCGCCGGCAGCCATAAGCCCAATACCGCCGTAGCCCAGGCCTGGTACAATAAGAAATTCGGGATAAAAAAATTAACTACCGAGACCGGCGCCGGGCAATGGGGATGCGCTTTGGCTTTTGCCTGTAACCTGATCGGCCTGGAATGCAAGGTTTATATGGTGCGCATCAGCTTTGACCAGAAGCCGCTGCGTAAAATTATGATGGGTATCTGGGGGGCAAAGTGCGTGGCCAGCCCGAGCAATGAAACTAATGCCGGAAGAGAAATCTTAAAAAAGATGCCGTCCACCCCGGGAAGCCTGGGGATGGCTATAAGCGAAGCGGTAGAGGAGGCGGTCGCGGACAAGAGCGGCAAGACGCGTTATTCCCTGGGGAGTGTATTAAACCACGTATTACTGCACCAGACGATTATCGGCCTGGAGGCCAAGAAACAACTGGCTTTAGCCGGGGAAAAGAAGCCGGATATTATTATCGGCTGCGTCGGCGGAGGAAGCAATTTTGCCGGTTTAGCTTTTCCTTTTCTCTACGATAAGATTCACGGAGCAAAAATCAAAATCATACCGGTTGAGCCCACTGCCTGCCCGACGCTGACCCGCGGGCCTTTTGCTTATGATTTCGGAGATACGGCCGGCCTCACTCCGCTCCTGCCTATGTTTACCTTAGGGCATAGTTTTGTCCCGGAGCCCATACATGCCGGGGGACTGCGTTATCACGGAATGAGCCCTTTAGTCAGCCAGGCAATTTTAGACGGTTTGATTGAACCGGCTGCCTATGACCAGATAAAATGTTATGAGTCAGCCATGCTTTGGATTAAAACCGAAGGGGCAATACCCGCTCCCGAAACAAGCCACGCCATTGCCTGCGTTATTGATGAAGCGCTTAAGGCCAAAAAAGAAGGCAAGAAAAAAACCATCCTCTTTAGTTACAGCGGCCACGGGCTGATGGACCTGGCCGGGTATGAGAAATTTTTAAACGGTAAATTATTGGAATACCATTTGCCCGAAAAAAACTTAAGAAAATCATTAAAGGTAATCAAGGATTTTCCCAAACCCAATAAACATAAAAGGGCCTAAAGCTTAATAATGAAGGTTCTCTCCGGTTTATTTTTAGTATTAGTTTTGGTTTCATTGGCTTATGCCGATAAGGTTTATCTTAAGAACGGCCGCAGCCTAGAGGGGATTGTCAAGAGCGATAACGGCGAGGTTGTCGAGTTGGAAGTGGGGGTTAGTTCTTCAGTAACTTTTCGGAAAAGCGAAATAGAGAAAATTGTTAAATCTTCTGAAACCGATTCATCTCTCCTGCGTCAAAAATGGGTAAAGCGCAGGTTCGAATTTAATGAAAAGATAGCTAAACTCCAGTTTGAAAAGGAGAAGGAGCCCAGTGTAATAAGTTTTTCCCGTGACCTTCAGGGAATGACAGTAAATGTTACATTGAACAATAAGGTTAGCACCAGCATGGTTTTAGATACCGGGGCATCGCTTGTAATAATTTCAAAAAATATTGCCGAAAAATTAGGAATGGATTTGTCTGGCGCTCAGCCGGATTTGAAAGTGCAGGTAGCTGACGGCCGACAAATTGATGCTAAGCGTGTTATTATCCAGACTATGAGAGTTCAAGAGGCTACGGCTAATACGGTTGAAGCTGCGGTTTTACTGGGCGATACAGGAGATCTGGGTTTTGGCGACGGGCTGCTCGGGATGTCGTTTTTAAAGAGGTTTAATTTTAAAGTGGATCAAAAAGAGAAGAAATTGACTCTCGAGAAATTATGAGGCGGAGTAGGCAGCGATGAAAATCAAAGATTGCGAAATAAAAGTTATTCAGCAGGATATAACCGAACTAAAGGCGGAGGCCATTGTAAACGCCGCCAATAACAAAGGGATTATGGGCGGGGGGTTAGCCCTGGCGATTAAGAAGAAGGGCGGAGAGATAATAGAAGACGAGGCGGTAAAAAAATGCCCCATAGGGATAGGCGAAGCAATCTTTACGGCTGCCGGCAGCTTAAAGGCAAAATACATAATCCACGCTGCGACCATGGGTATGGATTTTAAGACCGACGAAGTAAAGATACGCAATTCCTGCAGGAATTCATTAAAGGCCGCCGATGAATTAGGCGTAAAGTCCCTTGCCTTTCCGGCATTGGGCTGCGGAGTAGGCGGTTTTCCCTTATTAGCCTCCGCCAAGATTATGGCGCAGGAAATCTGGCGGTATTTAAGAGAAGAAAAGTCAGGGCTTAAAGAGATCACTTTTTGTCTTTACGACCAGGAAGCTTATGATATTTTCAATCAAGGCGTAATTAAATATCTTGAGCATATCCTTTATAAGCTGCAGAACGGGCCTTTCTCTACCGTTGATGCGTTGATCGAGATTGACGGCGGCGTTGTGCTCATTCAAAGAAAAAACCCTCCTTTTGGCTGGGCCTTGCCCGGAGGTTTTGTGGACTACGGTGAAAGCTTAGAAGATGCGGTAGCCAGGGAGGCCAAGGAAGAAACCGGCCTTACGCTCACAGAAATAAAACAATTCCATACCTATTCTGACCCGCAGCGCGACCCGCGTTTCCATACCATCGGGACTGTTTTCTTGGCTAAAGCTAAAGGTTCTCCCCGGGCAGGGGATGATGCGGCAGATTTAAAGATAGTGAAGTTAAGTGAAATCGCCAAGTTAGACCTCGCCTTTGACCACAAAAAAATCCTAGAGGATTATATCAAGTATTGCCACGCTGGCTGACCCAATCGGGACAGTGTGTCATAGTGTTATTTATATACGCAATCCATCAAGCATCCTACTTTTAATATTTAACGATACCGACCTTTCCTTAAAACTGCTCCAGGGATAATCTTCAGCAGATTTTACTAAGTTTGCCCGTAGAGGGTTAAATTCGACATACTGAATACAGGTCAGTAAATAGGCATCCTTCATTATTACTTTGCTTATATATCTATTTTGCCAGAGATGTCCGACTTTATTATATTTTTTGTTAAAATATTCAGTATAGGAACGCGATAGGGTTTGCATAAACTTGATTAAATCGGTAGGTATCTTCGGTTCGCCAATTAGATGAATATGGTTAGGCATCAAACAGAATCCGTAAAGAAAAAATCCGCATTTCCTTTTGTATTTTTTTAAATATTTAAGATAAGTTTCATAATCCCGGTCCTCTAGAAAGACCCGTTGTTTCTGGTTGCCCCTGGTAATAATATGATAGCAGCCGCCTTCTATTAAGAGACGTTTCCGTTCGCGCATATTCCCACCTCCAGGGTAATAGACGCAGAAAGGTATAGTTTCTAACCGGATTTTTTTAAAGAAGATATGTCTGGAGTTGTTTGAGACACAGTGTCTCGATTAGCTCGTGCAGCGTGGCAAGGAGGATTAGCCTTCGCGCAATTGTTTTTCCGCGTCTACCACATCGCGGTTGATTACGCGTATGGCTTCTTTAATCTTATCTTTTAATATGTAGGAAGATACTCTGGCCTCGGAAATCTCGCGTAAGACCTGCACAGCCATCCTGAAATAACGCACTACCTCGCCTTCGTCAGTATCCCCAAAGCGCAAAGTTTTGTCAAAAGTCGTCCCGCGCAGCCACGCTTCCATCGCTGTGCTCATATGGAAATAGGGGAGTTTGCTGAAAGGGTAAATGCGTGATTTTTGTTCCCGGTGTTTAATTTCGTCATAGATCTCCTCGCACATTCTTTTGGTCTGCCGGGTGTTTTTAGAGAGGTTAGAAGGAAGGCGCTGGTTCTTGCGTGGCTCGAACACGCAGGATACCGCCACTACCCCCAGGCTGAATTCATCAAGCTGTTCAAGTATCTGCCGTTCATAGAGTTCGCTTAAAATTAGTTCATAACCGTAAACACTTTTAGCAAATTCTCCCTTTTCGGTGAGGCTGCCGTTATTGATGTAACCGGAGTTTTTAAGGAGCCTTAATTTAGCCTCAATCAGCCGGAGCGCCTCTTTCTGCTCATTTTTACGCGACTGGAAATAATGTAATGAGAGGGGATAAACTTTGAATAAATCATCCTTATATTTTTCGTAAAGATTTAAGATCGTCGCGTAAGAGGTATTCAGCTGGCTTCTTACTTCTTCGGGCTTACCGTAAATTATGCGCTTGGCTTCATCCAGGCGTATCCTCTGCAGGTTAAGCCGGCAATAGACAAAGCCTTCGGTATCTATGCCGCGCCTTCCGGCGCGTCCGGCCATCTGGTAAAAATCGCGGGTCTTGAGGTTACGCACGTAGCGGCCGTAGAATTTCCGTAGTTCATCAAAGATAACCGAACGGCTGGGCATATTGATGCCCAGGGCAAATGTTTCGGTGGTAAAAATAACCTTTAACAGCCGGCTGGTAAAGAGCCTTTCAATTACTTCTTTTAACGTAGGAAGCATGCCGGCGTGGTGGTAGGCAATGCCGTTTTGGACAAGTTGGTACATATTTTGAGCAGTGCGGTCATTCTTCAGGTCAAAGCGTTCGCAGAGGCGGCTGTACATTTCCAGTATCTGGGTTTTTTCCTGTCCATTCAAAAAATTAGAGCAGGCCAGTTCCTCGGCCAGTTCCTCGGCACGCCTACGGCCAAAGACAAAATAGATGCAGGGCAGGCCTTCCTGGTTGCGCACGTAGTTGATCAAGCCGAATAATTTATTGGGCTTAGAAAAACGCATTCTTTTAAAATGGTCAATTTTATCAGCGATTTCGTTGCCGGCCTGAAAAAAGAAATGTAAAGGCACCGGCCGTTTATCTTCAACTACTGTTTTTATCGGCTTATTGTGGATGGATTCGATCCAGGTGGCGAGCTGCTTAATATTCGGGATAGTAGCGGATAGCCCGAGGATATTCATGTGTTGAGGGAGGAAGATCAGGGATTCTTCCCAGACTGTGCCGCGTTCAGGATTGTCAATATAGTGGATTTCGTCAAAGATAATCCAAGAGTATCTCTCCAGGCTCCTGGGCTCATCCAGGATCTTGTTGCGGAAGATTTCGGTAGTCATGATTAAGACCGGGGCCAGCGCGTTTAACGAAACATCGCCGGTTAGTATCCCTATTTTATCCCCGTATATGCCTTGAAAGTCGCGGAATTTCTGGTTAGAGAGGGCCTTAATGGGAGCGGTGTAGATTACTCCGATATTTTTTTCAATGCAGGTCGTGATGATATGCTCGGCGATCGCGGTTTTTCCCGCGCCGGTGGGAGCCGAGACAATAACCGAAAGGCCCTGGTTAATGTAGTCAATCGCCTCCTGCTGGAAACGGTCGTAAATCATAATTTCTATTATAGGCGAAAATTCCCTAACCGCAATATAATAATCTTTTTTTACCAGGCGGTTTAGACTCTTTTCTTGACACAGGCTTATTTGCGTATTATTCTATGTTTGTATCCATATTAAAACCAAGGAGGCCCGCAGTGTTTAAATTAGGAAAGTTTACCCCCCCCATTTTTTCGCTCTTTTTTAAGCTTATTCTTAGCCCTAACCCTTAACCCTTTAGCCTTTGCCGAAGATACCCTGACCATCACCACCTACTATCCTTCTCCCTACGGAGTCTATAGAGAAATGCGCTCCCAGCGTATGGCCATAGGAGATAACTACATTGATCACGATAACTATACCTGGGAGGAATCAGACGGAGACGGAGGAGAGATTGACTATGCGGCTGACCTGGTAGTAGAGGGTAATGTCGGGATAGGGACGACGAACCCTTCTAATACTTTAGCTATTGAGACAGGAGCGGGTCTTGCGGGTAAAGGAATCGTATTAACTGACGGTGGTCAAACTTATGCGCAATTAATTGATGTAAGTTCTGCTTCTGATTCTGGTACTCTCGAGCTCTTCTATGACGGTACAAAAACCATATATATAAGCGCTGCAGACGGCAATGGTGCTTATTTTAACTCTGGTAACGTCGGCATCGGGACGACGAGCCCAGCATCAATACTTGATGTCTTTAATTCCACCGCGGCTACATTTCGTGTAGGTGTAGACAGTACTCATAGGTTTTTAGTGTCTGCGGGTCCAGGTACTACTACTGTCTCGTCAGGCAAGAATCAAATAGAGTTTACGACAACTGACACCAATATTTATTTCACTGCTGGTGGTGCAGGAGGTCTTTATCTTGCTACGGGCGGCACTTCTTGGACAGGCAATTCAGATATGCGTCTGAAGAAAAATATCACAACCATTTCAAATGCGTTGGAAAGAGTGAGTAAGATTCGTGGCGTTAATTTTAATTGGGCCAGCGCAAGCTCAAGCCCGGATCTTCAGATTGGTGTTATTGCTCAGGAAGTCCAGGTAGAGTTCCCAGAATTAATCAGCACAGATAAAAATGGCTATCTGGGCATTCAGTATGATAAACTCGGACCGATTTTGATTGAAGCGATTAAAGAGCAGCAAAGCCAGATCGATACATTAAAGCAAGAGATAAGCCAGTTAAAGGCCTCTAAATCCTAAAACGGGGCCAGATTATTTTTTAGTTACCTGCCTAGGGTAGGGGATAAAAATAGGGACCGTTTCCCTATCAATTCCCCCCCCTCAAGAATCCCCGTTAGAAAACTACCCTCCTTGCGTCTATTAGAAGTAGAAAGGAGGCGCAAAATGCCTAATTCCATTTCGGTTGAGGTAATTACTAGCAAAATCTTGTTTATTAGAGGCAAAAAAGTAATG
>JAQTPA010000044.1 GCA_028713155.1 Candidatus Omnitrophota bacterium
CGCCCCAAGCCAGATAGATTTAACCAGTATTAAATAACAGAAAGTCCCGGCATTTTTTGTCGGGACTTTCTTGTTTTTGGTGTTATAATAAAAAGCGCAATGATTGAATTCCCTAAAGAATTCCTCTGGGGCGCAGCAACCTCCGCCTATCAGGTTGAAGGTAATAATATGTTCAGCGACTGGTGGGAGTGGGAAAAGCGTATTTCCCTCAAGCACCTCTCCGGCCTGGCCTGCCGGCATTATGAGTTTTACGCCCAAGATTTTGACCTGGCTAAAGGATTAAATCATAATTGCCACCGCCTGTCGATTGAGTGGGCCCGCGTTGAGCCCGAAGAAGGTAAATTTTCCGGAGAGGAACTTGAGCATTACCGCAGAGTGATCCTGGCCCTAAAAGAGCGTGGGCTTAGACCCATAGTAACCCTGCACCATTTCACTAACCCGATTTGGTTTGCGAAAATAGGCGCCTGGCGTAACAGGAAAGCGGATAAATATTTTTTGCGTTATGTCGAGAAAGTGGTAAACATCTTAGCCGGCGAGGTGCCTTTCTGGGTGACTATCAATGAACCGAATGTCTACGCGTACCATTCTTATCTGTTGGGGTTATGGCCGCCGCAGGGTAAGTCTTTTTTTAGGGCCAGGCAGGTAACGCATAATTTGGTTAATGCCCACATTCAGGCCTACCATTTGATCCGCGATATCTATAAAAAAAATAATTTATCCTATCCTAAGATCAGTATTGCCCAGAATATGCAGGCATTTATCCCTCGGCTGCCGTCTCTGGCGAATAAAATCGCCGTTTATTTAAAACATAAGTTTTACAACCTTGAATTTATAGAAAAATTAATCGCGCATCAGGCGATTGACTTTATCGGAATGAATTATTATAGCCCCAGCTGGGTCGGCAAAGGCGGATCTAAGGACGACCCCAGCGTTTTAAGAAAAAATTCCATGGGTTGGGATATATACCCACAAGGCCTTTACGATTTACTGATGGGCCTTAAAAATTATAATTTACCTGTTTTTATTCTGGAGAACGGTATCTGTACCGATAATGACGCCTTAAGATGGGATTATATCAAAGAACACCTTGAGAGCCTAAGTCGGGCAATGCAGAACGGGGTGAAAATTTTAGGTTACGTATACTGGTCGCTGCTGGATAATTTTGAATGGGACAAGGGTTTTGGGCCGCGCTTTGGTTTGGTAGAAGTAGATTATCATACTTATCAGCGCACAATCAGGGAAAGCGCCCGGAAATTCTCCGAGGTGTGCTTAACTAATAAATTATAGCCATGGAAGGGCTGGATAAAAATTTAATCATTCAGGAATTCCCTCTTTTCAGCGATTTATCGCCAAAAGAACGCGCGATTATCCGGGAAAATTCCAGCGTCTTGCCCTTTAAAAAAGGCGATATTATCTATAAGGAAGGCTCTGGTCCCAGCGGTTTCTACTGTTTAGGCTTGGGCAGGGTGGTAACTTACGTCCAGGATAACCAGGGCAATCAAACAACCCTAGAGTACCTGCACCGCGGCAAATATTTCGGGATAATTTCCCTATTAACGAATGAGCCGCATTCGGTAACGGCCCAGGCCACCAATGATTGCCTGATCCTGGTTATCGATAAAGAAGCATTTAATGCGGTAATTAATAAGATCCCGCGCCTGGCCATTGATTTGAGCCTGACCCTTTCGCGCCGGCTTAAGCGCAAGGATATACATCAGAAAACTATTTTCGAGAGCACGATTATTGCGGTATTCAGTTCATATTCTCAGGCAGGTAAGACCATTTATGCCCTTAATCTGGGCCTTAGCCTTAAGCAGGAGGCGCATAAATCCGTAATTATCCTGGATATACTTTCAACCGATAAAACGCACAGCCTGCCAGCCAGGCTTGGACTGGGCGCAGGAAAGATTTTTGACCTTTCTAAAGAAACGGCGGATAACGCAGGGTTAGCCAAAGATTTTATTTTAAAGAGCGGCTTCGGCCTGGACCTGCTCTGTTTTCATTATAGCCCCGAGGACAATCATTGCGTAAGGAGGCTATTGGGGATTTTAAGCTGGCTGGTAAATGATTATCATTTTATCATCCTGGACCTGCCGTCTTTAATAGATAAGAATATCTTCAGTATCCTTAACCAATCAGATTTGATCCATCTCTTAAGCGGCCCGGATGAGCCGGAACTCAAAAAAACCAGCGTTTTAACCCGGCAGCTTAAAGATGCATTCAATTTTCAGGAAGACAAAATAAAAATTATCGTTAATGAATACAAGCTTTCTAAAGTCACGCCTGTCGAGCAGGCCCAGATTTTAGGCAGGCAGATATTCGCTACCCTGCCGAAGATTGATGCCGGCATGCCGGAGAGGTTGGTCCTGGATAGCCCGGAAAGCGAATATGCCAAGGCAGTAAGGAGAATCTCGCGTTATGTAAGCGAAAATATGGTGGGTTTGGTTTTAGGGGTAGGGGTGGGATACGGCTTTTGCCATGTAGGCGTATTAAAGGTAATTGAAGAAGAGCATATCCCGATAGATATTATTGCCGGCTCAAGCATCGGCGCACTCATTGCCAGCCTTTGGGCTACCGGCAGGTCCAGCTCCGAGATATTGGAGATTACTAAAGAATTCCGGGAACCTAAGCGCATCTGGGGATTGGTTGACCTGACTATACCGCATTTAGGGTTTCTCAAAGGCAACAAGCTGTATAAATTTTTAAATAAATATCTCGGCGATAAGACTTTTTTTGATACCCGGCTGCCCTTAAAAGTGATCGCCAGCGACGTAAAGAGGAAAGAGGCGCGCGTCCTGGATAAAGGTTTATTGGCAGACGCGATTATGGCCAGCTGTTCTATGCCGGGAGTCTTTGCGCCTTTTAAATTTAAAGAGGAAATGCTCTTTGACGGCGGGGTGATTAATCCGCTTCCCACCGAACCGCTTTTTAAAATGGGGGTAAAAAAGATTATCGCGGTTAATGTCACGCCTTCGCGCCAGGATATCCTCAATCAGTATGCGAAGATCAAAGAAGGCCTCAAGGTTAATATACCCGAAGGTATTCAAAAGAAGGGCTGGTTTGGCCTGGGCAGGTATTTCCGGGAAACTTTCCGGACGAATATACTTGACATTATATTCAGCAGTGTTGAAATATTACAGTCTGAGGTGGCCCAGAAAGAAGCGCTGCTGGCGGATGTGGTTTTACATCCGGATACCTCCGGCCTGTATTGGTTAGAGCTGCATAAAGCCGCCGA
>JAQTPA010000045.1 GCA_028713155.1 Candidatus Omnitrophota bacterium
ATTTTTTCGATTGTTCTTGACAAAGAATATGATTGGAGTAAAGTAAAGATGTAAATAAGTTTAATAACGCAAAAATGGGTTCGGGTTTAATCCCGAAGGTTTAGATGGTCGGGCCGCCATCTGCGATTATCGCAGGTGGCGTTTTTTATTGTTAAGCAGATAAAATTGAAGAAAGGAGCTTCTTATGGAATGGCAGAATGTTCCTAATCCGAATGATATAATTGATATAGGCAAAAAGAAATTTCTTAATTATGGTAAATATATCCCTTGGATAGTATTAGGCCTGATTATTATTATGGGGCTAAAAGGTGTAATTTACTCAATAGGCCCGGATGAGGTAGGCGTAATCCAGAGATTTGGTAAATATATTGGTTTAAGCTCACCCGGGTTACATGCCAAGCTCCCTTTTAGAATTGATACAGTAACTCCTATCAAGGTAGAAAAGATTTTTAAGGAAGAGTTTGGAATCGGAAGCGCCAGCATGGGGACAAGAGCAGGGTATTCTTATGGTTCAGACCTTGAGGAGTCTCTTATGCTTACAGGAGACCTGAATATACTTGATGTGCGCTGGATTGTGCAATTTAAGATAAAAGACCCCATAAAATTGCTTTTTGTCGTGCGTGATCCTGTTAAGGTAATAAGGGACGTTTCTGAGATAGTTATGCGCCGCTTTGTGGGAGATTACACTGTAGATGAGGTATTAACCATCAAAAGAGAAGAAATAGACCATTTAGCTCAAATCGAGATGCAGAGGATTCTGGATGATTACCAGACAGGAGTGCAGGTTATCACGGTAAAGTTACTGGATGTAAATCCTCCCGATAAAGTTAAACCGGCTTTTAATGAAGTAAATGAAGCCAAGCAGGAAAAAGAAAAAATGATTAACCAGGCCTGGGAGGCATATAACAAAACCATACCGAAGGCCAAAGGAGAAGCGGAGCGGACTATCCGCGAGGCAGAAGGGTATTCCCTTGATAAGATAAACAGAGCTAAAGGCGAGTCAGAAAGATTTTTAGTAACCTTAGGGGAATATAAAAAAGCTCCGGAGATTACCCGTAAGAGGTTATATCTTGAGACACTTGCGGAAGTTTTACCTGAGGCAAAAGAAAAATATATCATTGATCCAAGGCAATCTTCCATATTGCCGTTATTAGATATAGGCAAGAAAGGAGGGCTTACGCAATGAAAAAAAACAAATTAGGCACAATCTTGGGGTTAGTCATTTCCCTAGCTATAATTGTTATGTTTGCGTTTGCGAGCGGGGCGTTATTTATAGTGGATGAAACCAAGCAGGTAGTGATTACTCAATTCGGTAAGCCGGTGGGAGAGTCGATAACATCCGCTGGCCTGCATTTTAAAGTGCCCTTTATTCAACAGGCGCATTATTTTGAAAAGAGGCTTCTGGAATGGGATGGTGATCCGAATCAGATACCTACAAAAGATAAGAAATATATCTGGGTAGACACAATGGCGCGCTGGAAGATAGTGGACGCGTTGAAGTTTTTACAGTCCGTAGGTAATGAGTTAAACGCTAGCAGCCGCCTAAATGATATTATCAATTCAGCTACTAGAGATGCGGTTACGGGAAATCTTTTGGTTGAGGCGGTAAGGGACTCAAATCGCATATTGGAAAGTAAGGATCTCGGGGAAGATGCTATTGTCAGTGATGAAGCTTTAGAGCGCATTGAAACAGGAAGGCAAAAATTAACCCGAGCCATATTAGAGAAAGCAAAAGTCCTTGCCCCGCAATACGGGATTGAGATTATGGATGTGCGCATAAAGCGCATAAATTATGTGGAAGAGGTGCGTAATAAGGTATATGACCGGATGATTGCTGAGAGAAAGCGCGCTGCCGAGAAATACCGTTCAGAAGGATTTGGAAAATCTGCCGAGATTGAAGGCCAGACCGGTAAAGAATTGAAATTGATTACTTCCGAGGCTTATCGGCAGGCCCAGTCAATTGTCGGCAAGGCCGATGCCGAAGCGATTAATATTTATGCCGGCTCTTATGAGCAGAATCCTGAATTTTACTCGTTGCTTAAGACATTAGAAACCTATAAAGATACGATTGATGAAAACTCAATACTGATTTTGACTACTGACAGCGATTACTATAAATACCTTAAGTCCCTGGATAAATAAAACTTAAAAATTTATTTTAGTGAGCTCCCCGGTTGAGCCGGAGGCGAGGTTAAGGCAGTATTAATTCGCCGACGGATGGGGTGTTTTTTAATATTTTTTTACGGGAGGAAGTTGCGATGGATATGGAAATCTTGGAACAGGTATACCTGGGAAACCGTATTTTGGATTATATCATTGCTTTTTTAACGCTTACCTTTGGATTGTTGTTTGTTAAAATCATCATCCGTTTTATTATAAGACGCCTTAAAAAATTAGCCGAAAGGACGGATACGAAATTCGACGATTTTATTATAAAGATTTTGGAGAAAATCGGGCTGCCGGCTTTATATATTAGTTGCTTTTATGTAAGCTCTAAAATATTAAAAATGCCCCCGGAGGCCGGTACCCTGATTAATGTCCTGGAGCTGGTCGTTATCACCTTTTTTTCCGCCCGCATAGTGGTTATGCTTGCCGGTTGGGGCATTAATACCTATCTTGCTAAAAAGCAGCAAGATCCTACCGTGGTGCGCAGCCTTGATGGCATGTTATGGGCCGTTAAGTTTTTGATTTGGGCTCTGGCGGTTATAATTTTACTGGATAACCTTGGGTATAAAGTCTCTACGTTAATTGCCGGATTGGGAATCGGAGGTATCGCGGTAGCGATAGCCGCGCAGGCACTCTTGAAAGACTTCTTCAGTTATTTTTCTATAGTATTTGACCACCCTTTCAAGATAGGGGATTTTATAATTATCGGCGATTTTATGGGGACCGTTGAGTACATCGGAATAAAAACCACGCGTATACGCAGTTTAGGCGGTGAACAGGTCATATTTTCCAATACCGATCTTACAGATTCGCGCGTGCGTAATTATAAGCT
>JAQTPA010000028.1 GCA_028713155.1 Candidatus Omnitrophota bacterium
CTGAGGGATCTGGGACCAGGCGCTGGGCTTTGCGGGGCTGTTACTTTGGGTGCGGGAACTGGCGGCTCTAAATTTTGTTTAAAAATTTCAGCGATGTATTGCCTGGCGACCTGGTTCCCGGGATCAACCATCAAGGCCTTGTTAAATTCGCTTAAAGCCTTATCATATTTCCCCAGGCTATAGAAAGTAACCCCCAACTCGCATAAATATTCAGCTGCACTGGCAGAGGCAAAAGAGGTATTGGGAGAAAAAATCAGCAATAGGAAGAAAAATAGAAGGGTTAAAACAAAAAATTTTTTGCTCATATATATTTTTATTATATATGAGTTCCTTGCCTTGTCAACGAAATTTTTTTAACTAAGCCTAACTAGAAATTGCTATAACCTGTTAGAAATAATGCAATTACGATTAGCATACCTGTTGCGGTTTGGCTACGAGGTCAATCTTAAGAGAATGCATAAAGACAATTAAAAATAATCTGCCTTCATTTACCGCGCAAATACTCCCCTTTATTTTGCAAAAAAACTTCTCCCTTTGTTCTTTGGTATTATGATTTTTAAGCACATAAAGATAGGGCGCAGGCTTTGCAATATTATAACCCGGACCTATCTCTTTGACCATGCAGATAAAATGCCGGTGGATAGTACTGCAGACCCCCTGTTTATCCACAAACTCAGAGCTGGTAATTATCTTCCGCCTGTGGTCATTAGAAGTCAAATTTTTGAACAATAGATCGCGCATCTTTAAGGGCCTCCAAATCTACGCCGGGCTATCTAAGCTAAGATAACCCGGCTCATCCCCTCTTTGTGGCTGGCGGGGATTAAATACTCTCCATCTTTCTAAGAAAGTATAAATGCTAAACCGGGTGTTTTCAAGGTTATCTGGGCCAAAAAAGAAAGCGGTTTCTTAACCTGAGCAACTATTATATTAAATGTTTAGCTGCGAAGGATCTCTCGGGGAGAACAGAAACAGCGGTTATTTTTTAAAGTTTAGTTTAGGCTCCTGGCCCTTGAGGATTCTTTTGATGTTGGATCTGTGGCGGAATATGATGAATGCAGCTAAAAGCGTAACTATAAGGATTAAACCGATAGATTGCCTGAATAAAACCGTTAATAAGGGAAAACTTAAGGCCGCTAATACCGAGGCCAAAGAAATGGTCCTGCTGATAACAAAAACAACCAACCAGATTAAAATAGTTATTCCCAATATAATTTTTAAACCGGCTATCTTAATGGAAAGCCCCAGTAAAACTCCTAAGGTTGTAGCTACCCCCTTGCCCCCTTTAAAATTCAAAAAGATGGTCCAGTTATGCCCGCAGATACAGCTTAAGCCAAGAATGATGCAAAATGATTCTAGCGGAATATTGGCGCCGGCCCCGATAACGCTTGGTAAAATTACTACCGGCAGGAATCCCTTGAGAATATCCAGCACCAGAACAGTTGCCCCCCAACCCCTGCCTAAAAGCCTAAGGGCATTGGTCGCTCCCACATTTCCGGAGCCGAATTTACGGATATCGGTTTTCTTTATAATCCGGCCGAAAATATAAGCGGTAGGGATAGAACCTACCAGGTAACTAATGATTAGTCCGAGGAGAATCCAAAGCATAAAGTATGATAAACCCCCTGTTTATGTAGACTGCGCCTGAGATAACCGTAAGGATAACCGCCAGCCACCAAAATAGCGGAGAAAATTTTAATTGCAGCAAAACCGAGATAATTGCCAGCATCTGAAAAAGGGTCGTTAATTTACCCCAACGGGTAGGTATGATATTAATGTTCTGCTTTACGATATAGACTACCACTGCGCCCAAAATTATGATCACATCGCGGCTGATAACGATAAGAATGACCCAGAGAGGAAACCTTAAAGCCAGGTTACTGTTAAGGCATAGGCAGATAAACGCGCTCATCAACAGCAATTTATCTCCTAAGGGGTCTAAGATAAGGCCGGCCTTGGACTGCTCTTTGGATTTCCTGGCCATATAGCCGTCTGCGGCATCCGAGATAGCCGCGAGGATAAAAATCCCTAAGGCGACAAACCTTAAATAACTTCTCTGCGGCGAATAGTAAGCCAGCGAGGCGATAAAAAACGGTACACTCAAAATCCTGAAAGTTGAAATTTTATTCGCGATATTCATTTAATCACTCTTATGCGTAGCGGCGGCCAGTAGATAACTACTGCCTCTCCCAGAATATTGTCCGCCGGCACGAACCCCCAATAGCGGCTATCCCGGGAGGACCCGGAATTATCCCCTAAAACAAAATAGCTGCCTTGCGGCACGACAACCTTCTCGTATTCCTTGGCAAAGTTCCCCCGGTTATAATAATACCGGCTGTTAAAAACAGGTTCTAATAAAGGCTGGGAGTCAACATAAATCGTACCGCTTTTAATCTCCACCGTCTCTCCCGGTAAAGCTACCAATCTCTTGATAAAATCTTTATTTTTATCCTCAGGATATATAAAAACAACCACATCCCCTCTTTTCGGCTGCCTTAGCGCCGGCAGCCTTAAATGCGTAAAAGGTACCTTAGCCCCGTAAATAAATTTATTCACCAGGATCAAATCGCCTTCCAGGAGCGTAGGCCGCATAGAGCCGGTAGGAATTTTAAAAGCCTGCACAATAAACGGCCGGATAACGCAGAAGGCCAGAAACGCCGCAAAAAGCGCTGCCTCTATCCATTCGCGTAAGGCCGATTTCTTTTTTTTCGTCATATTTTTAATACCTCCAAAAATGCTTCCTGGGGAATTTCTACCTTCCCGAATTGCTTAAGGCGTTTCTTGCCTTTTTTCTGCTCTTCCCAAAGCTTACGCTTACGGGTAATATCTCCGCCGTAACACTTGGCTGTGACGTGTTTACCGACGGAACGGATCTTCTGCGCGGCTAGAATCTGACTGCCGACAGCCGCCTGTATTGAAACTTCAAATAATTGGCGCGGGATAAGCTCCTTGAGCTTATCGACCAGGGCATGCGCGCGCGAATACGCCTTATCCTTACACATCAGGGATGAAAAGGCATCGCAAACCTGTCCGTTTAAGAGTATATCTAACTTCACCAGCTTTGTACTCAGGTAATCCTTAAACTCATAATCCAATGAACCATACCCTTTAGTTAAAGATTTCATCCGGTCATAAAAATCCACGATAATCTCGGAAAGCGGGACGCTAAAAGTTAATTTAACCCTGTCCTCGCTTAGATACTCGTTGGACTGAAAGACTCCTCTCCTGGATTTAGTAAAATCGCAAACCGCTTCTATTGATTCTACGGGAATAATCATTAACAAACTAACATAGGGTTCCTGCGCCTCGCGTATTTCCTGTTCCGGCGGCAGCTTAGCCGGCGTATCCACTTCCAATGTTTCTCCGCTATTTTTTATTACCCGGTAAACTACGTTCGGGACAGTCAGGATCAAATTTAAATTATACTCTCTCTCCAGGCGTTCCTGGACGATCTCCATATGCAGGAGACCCAGGAAACCGCAGCGAAAACCCGAACCAAAAGACTGTGAATTTTCCGGTTCAAAAACAAATGAGGCATCGGATAATCTTAACTTATCCATAGCGTCGCGCAGTCCCGGAAAATCGCCCGGATTAACCGGATATATGCCGCAAAAAACCAAGGGTTTAGGCTGGCGGTAACCCGGGAAAACATCCAAACACGGGTTTTTGACATCGGTTATCGTATCGCCGATAATAATCTCCCTGGCCTCGCGGATATTTGCCGTAAAATAACCTACTTCGCCGCAGGTCAAAGAATCTACCGCTGAATATTTTAAGTTTTGGAATACTCCCAGCTCTTCAATCTTATAGACCTTTCCTGAATGCATCATCTTAAGCTGGGTTTGCGCTGTAATATTGCCGTCGGCAATCCGGACAAAAACTACCACGCCTTTATAAGGGTCAAAGCGACAATCAAAAACCAGGGCCTTCAATGGATGGTTTTCTTCGCCTTTGGGCGCCGGGATTATCTTGATTATCCTTTCCAGGATATCTTCAATACCGCTGCCGTCTTTGGCCGAAGCCAGGATTATATCTTCTTCCTTAAAACCTAAAACACTGATAATCTGTTTTTTAACTCTGGGCAGGTCTATGGAAACAAGGTCTATTTTATTAACAACGGGAATAACCTCCAGGTTATTCTCCAGGGCAAGATAATAATTAGCTACAGTCTGAGCCTCTATCCCCTGACTGGCATCTACTACCAGTACTGCCCCTTCACAGGCAGCCAGGGATTTAGAAACCTCGTAGGTAAAATCTACATGGCCCGGCGTATCAATTAGATTTAAAATATAATCTTTAGCGTCATGCGCCCGGTATAATAACCTGACCATGGAGGCCTTAATAGTAATCCCGCGCTCACGCTCTAAATCCATATCGTCAAGGAGCTGGGTACCTTTATGCCTCTTATCTACCGCGCCGGTTAATTCCAGAATGCGGTCGGCCAGGGTGGATTTACCGTGGTCTATATGCGCGATGATACTGAAGTTGCGAATAAGTGATTTATTCATTGATAAAACCTAAGACTTTATTGACTACCTCTTCAATACTAAGTTTTGTCGTATCTACATAGACAGCATCGTCGGCTTGTTTAAGCGGCGCGACTGCGCGGCCGGAATCTATCTTGTCGCGGTTGGCTAAATCCGCAGCTACATCCTCTGCGGTTAACTTTTGGCCCAACCCAGTTGATTCCTTATGCCTGCGGTTTACCCGTTCTTCAAAAATCGCGTCAATATAAAACTTCTTTTCTGCTTCCGGAAAAACCACCGTGCCGATATCGCGGCCGTCAAGCACGGCATTACCCTTGTTTCCCAGCTTTCTTTGCAGCTCAACCATAATTTTACGCACTTCTTTAATCTTGGCAACTTCGGAGACAAATTGAGTGATGCGCGGCTGGCGGATATCAGCTGAGACATCGCGCCCGTCCAATAATACCTTCAGCGGAGCATTAGAGTCATTCAATAAACTGATATCGGTATGGGCAGCGAGCTCGGATAATTTCTGAGGATCCTTTATATCTGCTCCTTGCTCAAGGGCCTTTAAGGTCAACGCTCGGTACATGGCGCCGGTATCAATATAAAGGAAATTGAGCGATTTAGCGATTAACTTAGCGACTGTACTCTTGCCTGCACCTGCGGGGCCGTCTATAGCGATAATCATCCTAAGCTGTTTCTCTTCTTTTGCGCGCGGGTTAAAATAGCCGTAAGTTTCTCTTTATCGTTCTGGCTGATTGCGGATTTTATTCTTAATAATTTTTTCTCAAAAGCAGTTATGGCCTTAAGCATATTTTTCCTATTAGTTAAAAAAATTCCCTGCCAGAGCAGAGCATCGGAAGCAGCTATGCGCGTACTGTCTTTCAGGCCGCTGGCCGAAAACTTTAAAGTATCGGCGGGGATACTATTAATAAGCGAAAAAGCAACGGCGTGCGGAAGATGGCTGGTAAAAGATAATACCCGGTCATGCTCCCCAGGGGATAAATAGATAACTTTTGCTCCCGCTTTTCTCCACAATGCCTGGATTTTTTTCATTGCCGCTCTCCGTGTTTTTGCGGTAGGGGTTAATATGCACAAAGTACCCTTGAAAATGCCCGCCTGCGCATGGCTAACGCCCCTCTTTTCTGAACCGGCTAAAGGATGGCTGCCTACGTAATTCGGAAAGGAGCCAGCCAGTAAAGAAACTATTTTTTCTTTAGTGCTTCCGACGTCAGTAACGATACAGTCCCTGCTTACGAATTTAAGGATCTTCTTTCTTAAATTGATTATCGTATCCACCGGAGCAGCCAAAATTAAAAGGTCCGCGCCCTTAATAACATTGAGCGAAAGCGCGCCCCGGTCGATTACCTTGTTCTTTAAGGCTAAATCCAGGCTCGCTTGGTGCCGGGCCACTCCGACAACTTTTTTAGCCAGCTTTTGCTTTTTGATAATCAAAGCCAGCGAACCGCCGATTAGACCCGTCCCGATGACCGCAACCTTATTGAATAAATGCATTAAATCTCTCTTCCTATAGACTTAGCTAGAATTTTTAGCTCCTGCATCAGGTTCGCGAAATTCGCGGGGAGTAAAGATTGGGCGCCGTCAGACATTGCCTCCTCAGGTGCACTATGTACTTCAATAATCAGGCCGTCTGAACCGACAGCAATCGCTGCTTTGGAGAGCGGCCCGACCAACCCCCATTTTCCCGCAGCGTGCGACGGATCCACGATTATGGGCAGGTGCGAAAGCTGCTTGACTACCGGCACCGCGCTTATATCCAGGGTATTCCGGGTAGAATCTTCAAATGTCCTTATGCCGCGCTCACAGAGTATGACATTGAAATTTCCACCGGATAATATGTACTCGGCAGACATAAGCATCTCTTTTACCGTTGAGGATAAGCCTCTTTTTAACAAAACCGGCTTCTTAGCCAACCCTACTTCCTTTAAGAGATTGAAATTTTGCATATTCCGTGCGCCGATCTGCAGGACATCAACGTAGCTGGCGACCAGACTCACATCCCGGGTATCCATTACTTCACTTATGGTTACAAGGTTAAGATCCATACCTACTTGCTTCAGCATCTTAAGCCCTTCCTCACCTAAACCCTGAAAGCTGTAGGGAGAAGTACGCGGCTTGAACGCGCCTCCGCGCAAAACCGTTGCGCCTGCTTTTTTGGCGTCCACGGCGATCTTGCGCAAGGTATCAATATCTTCTATCGCGCAAGGGCCGGCCATAACCGCTATTTTTTTACCGCCTACTTTTACTCCTTTGCCCAAATCAATAACTGAAGACTCAGGTTGAAACTCCCGCGAAACAAGCCGGTAAGGTGCCAGGACCGGTATAACCTTTTCTACGCCGGGAAATACTTCTACGGGAGTAACCCGCAATACATCTTCCGGCCCGATTACTCCGATGATCGTACGCTCGGTGCCTTTAGAAACATGCGGGGTCAAGCCTAATTTTTTTACCTTCTCAATAATATGCTCTATTTGTCCGTCTGTAGCATCCGGCCTTAAGACAATAATCATGTTTTCTCCTTCCCTCTAAGGATTTTTTTCAATACCCTGATAAATCTTTCATTTTCTTTTTTTGTACCGATGGTCACACGGATGAAATTTTTTAAGCCGTACTGCTTCATATCGCGCACGATCACCCCGAACTTCAGCATCTTGGTAAAGAATTCAACGCTATCCCTGCCCACATCAACAAGAATGAAATTAGCTACGCTCGGGACATAAGCTAGGCCTAATTTCTTAAGGTTATCATAAAGGTAATTTTTGCCTTCCAGCACCATAGACCTAGTCTTACGCAAAAATTCTTTGTCCTCCAGCGCAGCCAACGCCCCTGCCTGGGCTAAAGAGTTAATATTAAACGGCTGCCTTACCCGTTCCATATAGCTTGCTAATTCGGTATCCGCGATCGCATATCCCAACCTTATGCCTGCCAGGCCGTAAGCCTTGGAAAAAGTCTTCAGGATAATGACATTTTTATTCTTAAAGTAATCCTGGGCCCGGGGGAAATCATCTACATCAATAAAGGCGTCGTAGGCCTCATCCATAACCAATATTATATTATCCGGTAACTCCCGGATAAAATCATTAAGCTCAAACCTGGTAACATAGGTGCCTGTGGGGTTATTGGGATTAGCGATAAAAATCAATTTGGTTTTTCTATCAATCTTCCTTTTAATCGATTCCAGGTCATACTTAAAATAGCGTAAGGGAACGCGCCTTACTTCTCGATTATTCACCGCAGCGACGATCCCGTATTCTAAAAAGGTAGTATCGGCAGTGATGATATTTTCATCATCCTCAACCAGTGTCTTAATGATAACATCGATCAACTCATCGGAGCCGTTACCCAAAACCAGATTGGCCGGCGCAATATTGAGGAGCCTGGCTAGCTTCTTCTTTAAATAAAAACTCTGTGCATCAGGATAACGATTCACTCCGGAGGCTTCCTTACGTATAGCCTTAACCGCCTTGGGAGAAACTCCCAGCGGATTCTCATTGGAGGCTAACTTTATGACATCCCTTAGACCCAACTGCCTCCTGGTTTCTTCAATAGGCTTACCCGCAACATAGGCAGTAATGCCTAATATGTTTTTACGGACTAACTCGCGCATTTATTCTCCTTAAATAGGATACGAACCTAATACTTTTAAAAATTTGCACTTACTCTCTAATTCCCGTAACGCCTTCTGGATCCGGGTATCCTGCTGGTGCCCCTCCAGATCCATAAAGAAATAATAATCCCAGGCTTTTCTTTTGGATGGCCGGGATTCGATCTTGGTCAGGTTGATCTTATATTTCTTAAAAGGAAGCAGCATATCATGAAGTGCTCCTACCTTGTCCTTAATGGAAAAAAGAATAGATGTCCGGTCATTTCCGGTTTTTCCCGCGTCGGCCTTACCGATAACGAAGAAACGCGTAATATTATGCGGTGAATCCTCAATATCGCGGTCAATTACCTTTAATTTATAAACTTTAGCCGCTAATAATGAAGCTATACAAGCGCTGTTTTTTTCTTTTGCGCAGATCTGCGCTGCGCGCGTAGTGCTGGAAACTTCGATTTGCTCTGCCTGGGGTAAATTTTCCTGAAGCCATATGCGGCATTGGGCCAGGACCTGCGGGTTAGAATATACCCGCTTGACCTTACCTTTTGCGCTCCTGGCCAACAGGTTATGCGCGACATCCAGGATTATCTGCGAATATATCTTCAGGTCAGAATCCACCAGCATATCCAAAGTATGCGTCACCGCCCCTTCGATAGAATTCTCTACGGGCACAACTCCGTAATCACTGGCATCCCTTTCTACATCTAAAAAAACATCCGTGATGCTGGCGCAAGCCACATAACTTACCTGCGAACCAAACCTCTTTAAGGCCGCCAAATTACTGAAAGACGCCTCCGGACCCATATAGGCTATCTTCAAAGGTTTTTCCAAAGATAGGCTAGCGGACATGATTTCGCGGTAGATGGCTTCCAGGGCCTGCATATTTAACGGCCCTCTGCTTAAAAGAACCGCTTTCCTTAAAACTTCCTTTTCGCGTTCAGGCACATAGATGCTCCGGCCGCTTTTAGACTTCTCCCCGGCGATATCCAGGGTGATTTTGGCGCGGGCATTCAAAAGCTGGACTATCCTTTTATCTAAACTATCTATTTTCCTACGCAAGTTTTTGAGGTTCATCTAAAGCCTCCGTTTTCTTTTCTTCCTCTAATTCAATATCCACGAGGTCCTTTTTTTCTGCCAACGCCGAAAATTCTTCAATTTTGGGCAGGTCATCCAACGACTTTAAACCGAAATGCTCTAAGAACTGTCTGGTCGTTCCATACACACATGGCCTTCCAGGAGCCTTTTTCCTCCCCGCGATACGGATAAGGTTCTTACCCGCTAAGCTCTTGATCACCCCGTCAACATTGACATTTCTCAATAATTCTATTTCTAACCTGGTCAGAGGTTGCTTATAAGCGATAATCGCCAACGTCTCTAAAGCAGGTTTGGATAATTTTTCGGTATTCCGGTCTTTGAATAACTTTTTCAAGAAAGGGGCGAAGGCTGCCGCGGTGATCATCTGAAAACCGCCGGCTATTTCGGCAATACGTATGCCGCGGTTAGCCTCTTCATATTCAAGTTTTAATTCTTCAATTAAACGGCGCGCCTCAGGCAAATCCAGATTATCCAAAACAACCCTTATCTGTTCTAAGGGTAAAGGTTTTTCGCTCGCCAGCAACAAGGCCTCAATGACTGACTTGCGGTTATCCTGCGTATTCATTTTAATTTCCTCTGTTTATAGACCAGGTTTAAAAGCTCCTCGGTAGTATTAATGTCTGCGGAGGCCTCCAGGGATTTTTTAATCATCTGTAAAGCTTCCGACCGTTTATACTCCAATTGCAAAAGGACAGCTAAGGCCTCTTCACTGATATCTTTGGCCTTAACCGAAGTTTCTTTTGACTTACGGTCCTGGATCAGCCCAAACCTGCCAATTTTATTCTGGAGCTTGGCAATGATCTCTTTTGCCCTCTGCTCTCCTATGCCGGGGAGCGATTTTAAAAAAAGTAAATCCCCTTCGTCTATTGCCCGGGCAATCTCAGATATAGGCTTATTCAGGGCTTTGAGTGCCGCGCGCGGGCCTATGCCTGAAACAGTGATGAAAATTTCAAAAAAATCTTTTTCTATATCGTTCAAGAAACCGATTAAAACGGGTATACTCTTATTCGCATCAGACTGCAGATAATGAAACGTCTGTAAACATATTGAGCCGTCGGCTGTCAAAGATTCGCCTACGCGCTGCATTACGGTAGTTGGGACAAAAACCTGGTAAGCCAGGCCGTTTATATCCACCACCAGGTAATTATTTCCTTTTTCTATAATTTTTCCCGTAACCCTGGAAATCATATTTTTGGCCTCACAATATAACTATGGGCAATAGCCAAAGCTAAGGCATCCGTAATATCCGTATATTTAGGCAGGCTCTCTAAACCAAGTAAACCTGCCACCATTTTCTGCACTTGAGCCTTGGAGGCTAAGCCTTCTCCCACCACCGCCTTCTTGACTCGCGTAGCCGCGTATTCTGCCAAGGGTATATTTTTTGTAGCGCAGGCCAGACAAATCACTCCGCGCGCCTGCCCCAGAATATAAGCCGTAGCAGGATGGCGGTAATGCGCATAAATTTTCTCCAAAACTAAAACATCCGGAGAAGTGTCGGATATTAATTTTACAATACAGCGGTATATCTTATCTAAACGCCGCGTTATTACTTCCTTGGCGCAAGTGGAAATTATTCCTGCCTCGACCAGGCATAGCTTATTGCCTCTGGCCTGAATTAATCCATACCCGGTAATGGTTAAGGCCGGGTCAATCCCCAGTATCTTCATTTTATTCTTCTTTAGGCCATACTCTCCATTATTTCATCCGGTATATCAAAATTGGCGTAAACATGTTCTACATCATCATGTTCTTCCAGGATATCGATCAGGGATAATAATTGCTTAGCATCATTGCCGGCTAATCTAATCGTAGAAGAAGGAATCATGGTGACTTCGGCGTCCTGGGTTTTAACACCCTTGGACTCCAGGGAAAGCTTTACCTTTTCAAAATTTTGCGGAGGGCAAAACACTTCGTAATTTTTCTCATCCGACTTCATATCCTCGGCTCCCGCATCTAAAACAATATTCATCAACTCATCTTCTTTGGCCTGGGACTTCTCAATCAAAAAATAACCTTTCATCGTAAACATCCAGCTCACTGAACCTGCTCCGGCAAAACTCCCGCCTTTCTTAGACAGGATATTACGAATTTCGGCACTCGTGCGGTTTTTATTGTCCGTGAGCACTTCAATCATCAGGGCTACTCCGCCGGAGCCATAAGCCTCATACATACAGGTCTCGTAAACCACGCCCGGTAACTCGCCTGTGCCGCGCTTAATCGCCATCTTTACGTTATCATTGGGCATATTAGCCTCTTTCGCCTTCTGCATAACAGCCCTTAAGCGGGGATTTGTATCCGGATTGCCGCCGCCTTCACGGGCAATAACCGTAATCTCCTTGATTATCTTAGTATAGGTTGCCCCCTTTTTGGCGTCCGCCGCCATCTTCTTGCCTTTATTCGTCTTCCATTTAGAATGACCAGACATTTGTTTCCTCCTTATGTTTAATTTAAAAAGGGCAG
>JAQTPA010000006.1:0-31046 GCA_028713155.1 Candidatus Omnitrophota bacterium
TATCCTTATGAGCTACAGGGGCAATTCAATCTAATGGCCCCGGAACTTTACCAGCGAAAAAACAGGGTATCCTTTTAGTTTTTCTTTGCCCTTAAGGTCAACCAGCTCAATGACAAATCCGATTCCCCGGATTTTACCTTTTAGTCTATTTACCAGGCCAGTCACCGCTTTTACCGTGCCGCCGGTAGCCAGGAGGTCGTCAATGATCAGTATTTTCTCTCCCGGTTCAATCGCGTCTTCGTGGATTTCCAGGGTATCTGTGCCGTATTCCAAGGCATAAGTAGCCGAGATCGTTTTACAAGGGAGCTTGCCCTTTTTACGCACCGGGATAAAGCCCGCCCCGATTTTATGGGCTAACGCTGCGCCAAAGATAAAGCCCCGCGCTTCCACGCCTACGACTTTATTAATTTTCTTGCCTTTATATTTATCCGCCAATAAATCTACCGCTTTTTTAAAAGCGGATTTGTTTTGGATTAAGGAAGTAATGTCGCGGAAGATAATCCCTGCCTTGGGGAAATCCGCGATGTTTCTTATGGCTTGTTCCAAAACCGGGTCGTTTTTTCTGCTCATAGCTCCTCGTTTGTCCCTTCTATAAGTTTCCTTATTTTCTTCAAGGCTATCTCTTCTATCTGGCGGATCCTTTCCCGGGAAACGCCTAATTTTTTGGCTACTTCGGCTAAGGTGTGCGTTTTTTTATCGGCCAGGCCAAAACGCATATCTAAAATTTCCCTCTCCCGGTCAGTCATAATCTCCAGAAGGTTGGCTACCCTCTCTTTGTCCAGGAGGTGTTCAATTTTGCTGTCCGGCTGGGTAGATGCGCTGGCTTCAATTAAATCGGATACCTTGCCTTCGCTGTCTTCGCCGATCGGCGCTTCCAGCGATGAAGTTGAAGTGGCCATCCAGAAGTTTATCCGCATTATTTTTTCCCTGGGAATTTTTAATCTTTTGGCTATTTCCTCGTCGGTGGGAATGCGTTTTAACCTTTGGCTCAGGCGTTCTTTGGTTTTACGCCATTTGGCGATGAGATCGTTCATATACACCGGCACGCGGATCATTTTGCCCTGTTCGGAGATAGAGCGCGTAATCGCCTGTTTAATCCACCAGGCCGCATAGGTGGAAAAACGAAATCCCTTATTGGGGTTAAATTTATCTACCGCTTTCATTAAGCCTAAGTTCCCCTCTTCAATTAAATCCAGAAAAGGAGTTCCCAGGCGCATATATCTTTTAGCGATATTGATTACCAGGCGCAGGTTAGCCTGGATCATGGCTTTGCGCGCCTGCTCATCACCTTTTTTAATCTTCCGGCTTAAAGAAATCTCTTCGCTGGCGCTGAGCAAAGGAATATTATGGATCTCTTTAAGGTAAGTTTTTAATGCTTCCATTGTCTTAGACCTCTTCTATTTTTTACTTTTTAATACTGCCTGGGCCGCGGCCAATTTTGCAATCGGAACGCGAAACGGCGAACAGCTTACATAATTCATCCCTACCCTGTGGCAGAACTCCACCGACCTTGGTTCGCCGCCATGCTCGCCGCAAATACCGATTTCTAAGTCTTTGCGGGTCTTCCTTCCTCTTTCAATGGCAATCTGAATCAGTTGGCCGATCCCTTCCTGGTCAATACTCTGGAATGGGTCTTCCGGCAAGATGCCTTTTTTAATATACTCCGGCACAAAGCCTCCGATATCATCACGCGAAAATCCAAAACCCATCTGGGTTAAATCATTTGTTCCGAATGAGAAGAATTGCGCCACTGTGGCAATTTTATCCGCGACTAATGCCGCCCGCGGGATTTCGATCATCGTCCCGAACATATGTTTGATTGTTTTAATATTGTATTTTTTCAGGGTTTGCGCGTAAACCGCCTTGGCTATTACAAGCTGGTCATCCAGCTCCTTAACATCGCAGACAACCGGGATCATAATCTCCGGATAAGGTTTCTTGCCTTCTTTGAGCAATTCAGCGGCAGCTTCAAATATGGCGCGTATCTGCATTGCGCTAATTTCAGGATAAGTTATGCCTAGGCGCACACCGCGATGCCCCATCATCGGGTTAGATTCATGCAGGTTCTCGGCGCGCCTGGACAGCTCTTCCATAGTTATATTTAATTCCCGGGCGAGCTCTTCTAACTTTGTCTGCTCGCGAGGTACAAACTCATGCAGCGGCGGATCAAGCAAGCGGATGACTACAGGAAAACCATCCATTGCTTCAAGCGTCCCTTTAATATCTTTCTTTACGTAAGGGAACAGCTCTTCTGCTGCTTTTTTTCTTTCATCCGCTGTCTTTGAGATAATCATTTTACGCAGGATAAATAACGGTTCATCCGCGCCTTTGCCGTAGAACATGTGTTCGGTCCTGAACAATCCTATTCCTTCAGCTCCGAACTGGCGGGCTTTAGCCGCATCATCCGGAGTTTCGGCGTTGGTGCGGATACCCAGTTTTTTAATAGTGCCGCAGATTTTTAAAAAATTCATCAGCATAGCGTTTTCTTCCGAGGCGTCCATCATGGGAAGCTTGCCTGCGTATACCACGCCTTTGGTTCCGTTTAAAGTGATCCAGTCACCTTCTTTTAAGGTTTTTCCGCCTGCGTTGATCGTCTTGTTTTCTGAATCAACATGCAGGTCGCTGGCGCCGACGATACAGCATTTGCCCCAGCCGCGGGCAACTAATGCTGCGTGGCTGGTCATTCCGCCGCGGGCAGTAAGAATTGCTTCGGCAGCGCGCATACCTTCAACATCTTCCGGGTTTGTTTCTTCGCGAAGAAGTATTACTTTTTTGCCTTGCAGTTTCCATTCTACCGCGTCTTTGGCATTGAAGACGATCTGGCCGCATGCGCCTCCGGGGCCTGCAGGTAAACCTTTAACTAATGGTTTATTTAGGCCTTCCGCTTTAGGGTCAATGATCGGATGAAGCAGCTCATCTAATTGAGCCGGCGTAACGCGCATAACCGCCTCTTCTCTTTTAATCAATTTCTCTTTGATCATATCCATAGCCATGCGTACTGCTGCCGGGCCATTACGTTTCCCAATACGGCACTGCAACATAAAGAGCCTTCCTTTTTCAATGGTGAACTCAATATCCTGCATATCGCGGTAATGCTTTTCCAGGCGTTTCTGGATCGCGAAAAGCTCCTTATAAATTTTAGGCATGCCAATTTCTAGCGTTAGTAAATCTTTGTTATGCGTTGATTGGGAAAAAGTGTTAATTGGCGCAGGGGTCCTAATACCGGCAACCACGTCTTCGCCTTGGGCGTTGATCAAATATTCTCCGTAAAAATGCGCATCGCCGTTTCCGGGGTTGCGGGTGAAGGCTACTCCGGTTGCGGAGTCATTACCCATATTCCCAAAAACCATGGTTTGTACGTTTACCGCGGTTCCCCATTCATCCGGTATGCCTTCAATGCGGCGGTAGCTTATGGCGCGCCTGCCGTTCCAGGAAGAAAATACCGCGCTGATTCCGCCCCATAACTGCTGCATTGGCTCATCCGGAAATTCTCTGCCCAAAACTTCTTTGATCTTTATTTTATATTTCGCGCAAATATCTTTTAGGTCGGCAAGGGTTAAATCCGTATCGGCTTTAGAGCCTCTTTTTTGTTTTACTTCATCCATAATCCGTTCAAGCTGCTTACGGATACCCATATCCTCTTTTGGTTCTATACCACCGGCCTTCTCCATAACTACGTCGGAGTACATCGTAATCAGCCTGCGGTAGGCATCGTAGACAAAGCGTTCATTGCCGCCTGCCTGTTTGATTAAGCCGGGGATTGTTTTTTCGGTCAAACCCACGTTAAGGACAGTTTCCATCATGCCGGGCATGGATTTGCGGGCGCCGGAGCGCACGGATACCAAAAGCGGATTCGACGGGTCGCCGAATTTCCTAGCCATGAGCTTCTCGACGCTGGAAAGCGCCTTTTCCACCTGGCCTTTTAGTTCCTTGGGGTAAGATTTTTTATGCCCGTAATAATAGGTGCAGACTTCCGTAGTCAGGGTAAATCCCGGAGGAACAGGAAGCTTTAAATTTTTATGGCCGGCCATTTCCGCTAAATTCGCGCCTTTGCCGCCCAGAAGATTTTTCATGCTTTCATTGCCGTCCGCTTTGCCGCCGCCGAAGGAGTAAACGTATTTTTTGCTACGCATTTGCTTTAAAACCCTGCCTTTCTTTAACTCTCTAGCTAATAAGTTTGTTGGACAAATATTCTTTTAATTTCTCTATCGCTATTCTTTCCTGTTGCATTGTGTCGCGCTCGCGCACAGTCACTTGTTTGTCCTCCAGGCTCTTTACGTCAACCGTAACACAGTAAAGCGTGCCTACCTCATCCTGCCTTCGGTAAAGTTTACCGATGGCGCCTGTATCATCATATACCGTAACCAGCGTTTTCTTTAAATCCCGGGCGATCGTTCTAGCCAGCCCGACGATCTCCGGCCTGTTTCTTAAAAGCGGCAACACCGCCACTTTGGTGGGAGCTAAGTCCTTATGCAGTTTTAAAACTACCCGCGTATCATCCCGGACTTTTTCTTCGTTATAAGCGTCGACTAAAAATGCCAATACTGCCCGGTCCACTCCGCCCGAAGGCTCGATTATATAGGGGTAAAACCTTTCTTTGAGCGCGTCGTCAAAATATTTCAAATCCCTGCCGCTGGATTCGGCATGCTGTTTTAAATCAAAATCCGTGCGGTTGGCAATACCTTCTAATTCGCTCCACCCGAAAGGAAAGTTGTATTCTATATCTGTGCAGGAATCCGCATAATGCGCTAATTCGTCTTTGGCGTGTTCGCGTTTCTTAAGGTTTTCTTTTTTTATCCCTAAGTTTATATACCAGTTAAATCTTTCCTCAACCCAGGATTTATAGTATTTATCCGCCTCGCTGGGCCGTACAAAATACTCCATTTCCATCTGTTCAAATTCGCGGGTGCGAAAAGTAAAATTTCCCGGAGTAATTTCATTGCGGAATGATTTCCCGATTTGAGCCAGGCCGAACGGCAGCTTGGGGTGCCGGGAGTCCAGGATATTCAGGAAATTTACGAACATTCCCTGGGCGGTCTCCGGCCGCAGATATATTTCATTACCGGTTTCTTCTACCGGGCCCTGGTAGGTTTTAAACATAAGATTAAAGGGCCGTTGTTCGGTAAGCGCTCCGCCGCACTCAGGGCATTTATTTTTATCTATTAAGTCCGCGCCTTTAAAACGTTTTTTACAGTCTCGGCAGTCGCTCTTTAAATCAAAAAAGTTTTGCACGTGTCCGCTGGCCTCCCAGACTCTAGGGTGCATCAGGATAGCCGCGTCCATTCCCAGGGTATCGTCACGCTCATAGACGTTCGCCTTCCACCAGGAGCGCTTTAGGTTATTCTTAAGCTCAACCCCGTAAGGCCCGTAATCCCAGGTATTGCTTAACCCCCCGTAAATATCCGACGACTGGAATATGAAACCCCTTCTTTTGCAAAGGGAGACCACCTTTTCCATCAAGTTTTCGCTCATAAGTCCTTTATTTTTAGCATAGTTTGAAATAAAAATCAAGTACTTTACTTAACTTGGCGATACTCCGGAGGCGATAGTAAATGCTTTATTCAGGTCCAGGACCTTTCCCGTATCTTTTATATAAATTTTAAAAAAATCCCCGGACTGAGTGATTATGCTGCAATCAAAAAAGTTAATTGCGCCGGAAAGGTTATAATTGATGAAGTAGCTTTGGCCTTCCGATTTGAATTGGATCATTTTAACATCCCGCTGATCGCCCAAGTTAGGGGTAAAAATACTTTTCAGGATGACAAAAAACGCGTCATTTATATTATTGACCTTGGTTTCCTGCGCGGACATAAGGCTGCGCATAAACGCGTAATTATCCTTAATCCCCGCTTCCTTCACCTGGGGAAAAAGCTTAATGAAGAAATCCGCAGGCTCGTACAATATATAAATTACTGCCTCGGCGGTACGCGGCCCCTTCTTCTTGTAGTAAGGTTTTTTTACCAGCTCCTCAACCACCTTAAAGCCTTTAGGCACGCTAAGTTTTGTTTTGGGAAATTCCAGCGGAATGAGTTCTTGGGCATATTGACCGTCCTTTTTAAAAACTGCCTGCGTATCTTCCGGGGCCATGCAGAGGATAGGTATACTTGAGCAACTCCCGATACCGGTCTGGATGTAAGCGCGCAGGACCTGGGGAAGAGCGAACTGGATTACAAAGGCTGCGGCTAAAGCAGAAACAATAATGTATAAAAGCAATTTTATGAGCGCGTTTTTCATATTTTTTTTAATTCATCTTCCTTGATGGTAAAAGTGTGCTCGGGCGCGGGAAACTTCGCACGGAGGACATCTTCTTTAAATTCTTCTATCGCCTTGAGGATTATCGGGGAAAGGTTTAAATATTTTTTGACGAATTTAGGCGTATAGCGTTCAAAAAGCCCGAGCATATCATTGATTACCAACACCTGTCCGTCGCAGTCAGCTCCGGCGCCGATGCCGATTGTAGGTATGCGTAATTTTTGAGTGATCAAGCCGGCGATCCTGTCCGGGACACATTCCAGGACTATGGCAAAACATCCCAATCTTTCCAGCTCCTTAGCCTGCTCAATCAGCCTGCGGGCCGCGTCAGCGTCTTTGCCCTGGACTTTAAAGCCTCCTAATTTATCCGCGGTCTGGGGTGTCAGGCCGATATGCCCCATTACCGGTATCCCGGCTTTAATAATTTCCTTAGTTACTTCGGGGCATTTATCAAACCACTCTAATTTTACCGCATCGCAATTTCCTTCAGAGATGAATCTTCTGGCATTTTTTACTGATTCTTCGGGATTAATCTGGTAGGATTCATAAGGCATATCCCCGATTACCAGTGCATTTTTTACTGCCCGGGTTACGGCCTTGGCATGATGCAGCATTTCCGTCATGCCGACTTTGGTTGTAGAATCCAGACCCAAAACTACATTGGCCAGGGAGTCGCCTACCAGGATCATGTCCAGGCCGGCCTTATCCACAAGGCTGGCTATTGGGTAATCATAAGCAGTAAGCATAGTTATCTTACGTTTACCTTTTAAAGATAAAATTTCTTTAACCGTTATTTTGTCCATGCTGCTCCTTTATGTATTTCTCTATTGCCAGCGCAGCTTTTTTGCCTGCCCCCATTGCGGAGATTACCGTATCCGCTCCGCTGGTGATATCTCCTCCGGCAAAAACTCCCGGGATAGAGGTCATTAGGTTTTCGTCAACTACGATTGTCCTGTCCTTATTTGTCTTAAGTCCCGGGGTTATTCTGGGCAATAAGGGGTTTGGGTTCTGGCCTATAGCGATGATCACTGTATCTGCCTCGAGGATAAAGTTAGAATTTTCTATAGGGACGGGCCTTTTTCTTCCGGAGGTATCCGGCTCGCCAAGCTGCATCTTAATGCACTCTAACCCTCCGGCAACCCCTGTTTTATCAGCAATTATGCGGATTGGCTGGGTTAAGATATTTAAGGCCACTCCCTCTTCTTTAGCGTTTTTAATTTCTTCCAGCCGTCCGGGCATTTCGTTTTCGCTCCGACGATAGACCAGCGCTGCCGTGCTTCCCAGTCTTAAGCTCACCCGGCTAGAGTCCAGGGCGACATTCCCTCCGCCGATAACTGCGACTCTCTTACCTATATTTATGGGAGTAGCGTATTCAGGAAACTTATAGGCCTTCATCAGGTTCACCCGCGTCAGGAATTCATTCGCGGAGTATACCCCGGGTAAATTCTCTCCTTCGATTCCTAAAAATTGCGGCAGGCCCGCGCCCACCGCGATAAAGGCTGCCTTAAAGCCGTTTTTAAATAAATCTTCCAGGGTAAAGGTGTTGCCGATAAGCGTATCGACTTTGAGCTCTACGCCTAGGTTTCTTATGTAATCAACTTCATCCTGGACTATTTTTTTAGGGAGCCGGAATTCCGGGATCCCGTAAACCAGGACACCGCCTGCTGTATGCAGAGATTCAAATAAAGTAACCTTAAATCCGCGCTTAGCCAGGTCCGCGGCGCAGGTTAATCCTGCCGGGCCGCTCCCCACTACCGCTATTTTAGCCGCCAGGTTTTGCCGGCTGTTGGCTGTTGGCTGTAGTTTGTGGGTTAATGCGTAATCCGCGGCATAGCGCTCCAGGGCGCCGATGTTAACCGGTATCTTTTTTTTATTCAGGATGCAGACTGCCTCGCACTGGTTTTCCTGAGGGCAGACCCTGCCGCAGACTGCCGGAAGGTTATTCTTTTCTTTTATTTTTTCCAGGGCTTCTTTCTGCCTGCCTTCCTTAATTAATTTTATAAAAGCCGGGATATCAATTCCTACGGGGCAGCCCTTTACGCAAGGCTTATTTTTACACTGCAGGCAGCGAGAGGCTTCTTCTTGAGCCTCGCTTTCAGAGAAGCCCAAGGCGACTTCCAAAAAATTTTTAATTCGTTCTTCCGGAGGTTGTTGAGGTGTTTTATTGCGCATCTTATTTTATAAAACTGGTTAATAAAAGGGCGATAGATAACCCGATCATTGCGACGATAACGATTATACTCAGCACATTGTAAGTCCGTGAATTGGTGTATTTACCCATCAGGCGTTTATTATTTACCAATAAGAGCATGAATATAAGGACAAAAGGAAGAAGTATGCCGTTAGTGACTTGGGATACCAGCATGATCGGGATAAGTTTTACATTAGGCAGAAGTATTATCGCCGCCCCGATAATGATTATAGTTGTATAGAGGGCGTAGAATTGCGGTGCTTCCCTGAACCGGCGGTTTACTCCTACCTCCCATCCCATCCCCTCGCAGACCGAATAGGCAGTGGATAAAGGGAGGATACATGCCGCAAAGATGGACGCGTTCAGCAGCCCAAAAGCGAAAAGATAAAAACAATATTGCCCCGCCAGGGGTTTGAGGGCGAGCGCTGCGTCTTTGGCGGTTTCAATCCTTATGCCATGCGTAAAAAGGGTATTCGCGCAGACGACTACAATAAAAATGGCGATGATATTCACTACGAACGCACCGATAATCACATCCAGGCGGCTGTATTTATAATTCTCCATCTTGATGCCTTTTTCTACTACCGATGATTGTTGGTAAAACTGCATCCACGGAGCGATGGTCGTTCCGATTACGCCGATGAGCATAAATAGGTAAGCTTTATCAAATTGGATAACCGGCTTAAGGGAGCTATTGGCTACGGTGTTCCAGTCGGGCTTGGAGAGAAAACCCGAAATAATATAAGACACATAAAACAAGCAGGCAACGAGGAATACTTTCTCTACGGATTTATAGGTACCTTTGACGATGAGCCACCAGACAAAAAGCGCGCATAAAGGTACAAGTATATATTTATTGATTCCGAATAATTCCGCGCTGGCCGCGATTCCGGCAAATTCTGCAATGGTGTTAAAGATATTAGAAAGTATTAAGCCCATCATGGCGTAAAAAGTTATTTTTACTCCGAACTCTTCGCGGATTAAATCTGCCAGGCCTTTGCCGGTAACTACTGCCATACGTGCGCACATCTCCTGGATGATGACCAGGGCAATAATAATGGGGACAAATGACCAGATCAGGGAGTAGCCAAAATGCGCCCCGGCCACCGAGTAAGTGGTAATGCCTCCGGCGTCATTATCCACGTTGGCGGTAATTATCCCCGGGCCCATTACCGCAAGGAATATAATTATTTTTCTCCAGGTGTTTTTCATGAGTCTTTAGAAAGTATTTTTACTTTTTTAAGCCTTCTCCAGGCAAAAGCGATTAATTGGCTCAGGATATCGTCGACCGTGATTATCCCCTGTAATACGCGGTTTTCGTCGACCACAGGGATAGTGTAGTATTTATATTTTTCCATTAGATAGGCTACTTCTTTTACGCTGGAGCTTAAGTTCACCGAATAGGTCTTGGGGAATGCGACATTCTGGATCGGTTCCCGGGGGTCAGCCAGGATCAATCTGCGGAAATTAGTTGTGCCGAGTAAGCAGTTATTTTCATCAACGATGTAAACATATTGCGCAGGCTCAACCTTATAGGTACGCTCCTTAATCTGCTTAAGCGCCGACTCAACCGGCGTATCTTTTATAAAGACCGTGTATTCGGCGGTCATCAGGCCTCCGGCAGAATCGCTGGAATAACCCAGTAATTGAGATAATTTCTTGGCGTATTTACTTTCAATAAAGCCTAAAATATGCTCCGCCATATCCTTGGGCAGTTTTTCCAGGAAATCCGTGGCTTCATCGGAAGGGATATTGTTTAATAATTCCGCCACCTGTTTGGGCGCCAGGTCTTCCACCAGGGATTTCTGGGTTTTGAAGTCGATATTAGTAAAGACCCTTGCCCGGGTTAAAGCATCCAGCGACTGGAAAAAAGTAAGCTGTTGTTTAATATTCAAATCCAGGAATATCTCTCCCAAGTCGGCAGCCGGGATACTGCTAAATTGCTTCTCCGGGACGTTCACCTTAATGGCCATGCTCGCCGAGTTAACCGTAAGCGGCTGGATATATTTCCAGGAGATAAAGTGCTCAGTTTGAAGATACCTGGAATTTTTAGCGATCAGGCTGACCAGAAAATCTACTAATTTTTCAAACCCCAACCTGCGGATAAGTCCCCGGGTGCTGATGTCAACGTGGGCGACCATCAGCGCCTGCTCTACGAAGAGCAGATGGACGTCGTTAATCCGGATGACTTTGTGGTCATGGGTATCCACTACCTGCTGGTCAAGTATATCCCTGCGCAGGGTAAGCTCGTTTCTATTATCGCGTTTTTTTTCAAAAAAGACCTCATGCCTTTCGATGTCCAGGCTGGTTTCCTGGTTATAAATATCAATATCTTGGATATGGTCCCAGTTGATTACCGCGTATTTACGGTTAGGAAAACCCCTACGGATGACCAGGAATGCGGACTGCGGATAGACTGCGCTGGGTTTAAGTATTATGTCGTATATCTGGCCGATTATATTCTTACGGCTATCCAGCACCGGTTTATCTATCAGTTCGGAAAAATAGATAAACATTTTATTTGCCGTTATCCGGTTAAGCATCGTTTGATCCTGTTTAGGCATTTTCTTCGCTAATCCTTCTTTCTTCTTGTTTAAAGGTCTTGAGGCGCTGGCTAAGTTCTCCGAAATCTACCTGGTGCGCGTCAAAATCCGGGCCGTCCACGCAAGCGAAAGCAGTCTTACCGGCTACGTGGCAGCGGCAGGCGCCGCACATGCCGGTAGCGTCAACCATAATCGGATTAAGGCTGGCTATGGTTTTGACGGAGTAGCCTCTGGTAAAATCCGCTACTGCCCGCATCATCGGCACCGGGCCGATGCAATAAACCAAGCCCGGATACTGTGTATGCGCAGATTTTTCAATTACCGTAAAAAGGTCTTTTAGGACGTCGGTAACCAGGCCTTGACGGCCGTAAGAACCGTCGTCGGTGGTAATAAAGAATTCGTCGCAGCTTCCGCGTAAAATATCTTCCAGGATCAATAGATCCTTATTTCTGCTTCCGATTATACAGATAACCCGGTTACCCGCTTGCTTAAAGGCTCTGGCCACAGGATAAATCTCAGCTGCCCCTACGCCGCCGGCGACGCAATAAACCTGTCCCAAGTTCTTTACTTCCGTAGGATGCCCTAAGGGGCCGAGTATATGCTGGATCTCCTGGCCTGCTTCCAGTTTAGCCAGCCGGCGGGTAGTAAAGCCTGCTTTTTGAAAAATTAGCGTAATCGTGCCTACTTCTTTATCCCAATCTGCGAGCGTAAGCGGTAGGCGTTCTCCCCTTTCGTCAATAATGATTACTACAAATTGCCCGGCCTGGGCTTTTTGGGCAATGAAAGCCGCTTCCACCGTAATCCGGACAATATCGTTATTTAAATTTTCTTTTTTAATTATTTTGAACACAGGTATCCTCAGTTATGCTCACGCGGACATTGTTAAATTGCCTGGCCAGGGCTTCTCCTTTATCTTTACCTAAGACAAAAATTGCCGTAGCTAATGCGTCTGCGGTCAAGCCATCCCTGGCGATAACCGTTACCGAAATAATCCGGCTATCTGCCGGATAACCGGTTTGCGGGTTAAGTATGTGCGGGTAACGTTTTTTATCTTTGGAAAAATACCGTTCATAACCGCCTGATGTCGCCACGCATCTGTCTTTTAACTCCAGATATCCGGCTATAGTGTTACTTTGCGCGGCCTTTATCGCTATCCTCCAGGGTTTAGCGAACCTGTCTCCCAGGCAATAAATCTGCCCGCCGGCATTAATCAGGCAGCTTTTAATCCCGGATTCTCTTAATTTCCTGGCTGCGCAGTCCAGGGCGTAGCCTTTGGCAACTCCGCCTAAGTCCAGCTTCATTCCAGAAAGTTTAAATTGTACCACACTCTCCCCTTCCTGCAAAATAATTTTATCCGAACCGGTTAACCTTAGGGCTTTTTCTATCTCCTCTTTTTTGGGCACGCGGTATTGCCTATCCCCGAAGCCCCAGAGGTCCACCAGGACTCCGGTGGTAATATCAAATGCTCCCTTACTGGCTGACCAGAATTCTTTTGATTTCTTAATTACATAAAATGTTTCCGGGCTTACCTTTAAAGAGCCGGCTCTATTTAGTTGAGCTATTTCGCTTCCGGTGCCGTATTTACTCAGTAAGTTTTCAATACGCCGGAATTCGTCAAAAACGATTTTTCCTGCTTTAATGTCCGGAGAAATCACCTCTACGTATGTCCCCATCATCAGGTATTTGACGCGGTAGAGATTCTTATCCTGAGAATATGCTTGCGCCAGGAGCGCGCTAGCCTCGGTAAAGTCCGGGGCAATTTCCAGCGCGTATTTTAATTCCCGGATTGCTTTCTTTATGCTCCCGCCTTCAAGCAATGGCGCTTCCAGATAAAAAACACCCAAATATAGGTGGGTTTCGGGTAATTCCGGGGCCAGCCGTACGGCTTTTAAGAAACAATCTTTAATTTCCAGGCCTCTGTTTATCCTGGCGATAACTCCGCCGTTAAAAGGCCGGGCGCTATTTATCAGGCCCAGGAGCATATAGGCTAAAGCCCGGTCTTGGCGGTTTGTCCCGGAAACGATAAAAGACTGATGGGTTAGATTTAAAGCCGCGTTTAATTTCCCTTCCTTATACTTGATATAGGCTAAACTTAAAAGCGCTCGCCGATGGTCCGGTTTTATATCTAATACCTCCTGAAACATAAGTTCGGCTAATTTATCTTGCCGCGCCCTTCTAAAAACCTCGGCTTTTCCCCAGATGGCATCCGGATCTTTTGGTTCGCTAAGTAAAACTTTATCCAGGATTACCAGGGCATCTTTGTTTTTCCTGACCCTGAGTAAATCCAGGGCTTGGTTAACCGGGCGGACCTGTTTTTCGGCAATAATCCTGGCTGGGCAATTGGCAGTTTTTTTCTCTAGCGCAAGGTAGACAAAAGTAATACCGCAGCCCAGCACCAGCGCCGTCAGTAGGTATCTGCTTATTTTATCGCTAGGCATATTTATTAAAGGCTGAAATTATAGCTTGCTTCAATAGTTTTAACCAGGTCTACTAATATGGAATTTACCGGCACGGGGATGCTTAACTCCTGACCCAGCCGTACTACCACGCCGTTAATAAAATCTATCTCGGTGCGTTTCTTGCGCAGGATATCCTGCAGCATCGAGGAAACATTGCTGGAGGTAGCCTCGCACACTGCCTCTACCTTAGCCAGCGGGTCGTCGTAGATAAGTTTTATCCTTTTTCTTTTGGCGATGCGGATAGCTTCCGTAACTGCCTCACGCATAATCCTGCGCGGGCCTTCAAATTCCGTCAATTTTCCGTTGTTCAGCCGGGTTATAGCCGTAAGGGCGTTAATACCGACATTAATGATTAACTTTGACCAGAGCAGGGATTTTATATCCCGTGAAATACGCGTATCCAGGCCGGCTCTATTAAAAATTTCGCGGATAGAGCGTATCCCTGTCGTGGTCTTAGCGTCAATCCGGCCGATTACGGTTTCGCCTTTACCGGCGTGCCTGGCCTTAGCAATATCCAGCAGAGTTGCGCCAAGGTTAGTTACCCCGCCAATTACCTTATCCGGCCCCACTGCTTCAGCGATAATTTCTACATTGCCTATGCCGTTCTGCAGGGTTAGGACCGCGGTATTCTCTCCCACCAGCGCCTTGGAGCGCGTTATTGCTTCTTTTGTATTATAGGATTTAACGCAAATAACCACCAAGTCGGCTATGCCTATATCTTTTACGTCGGCAGTTGCCTTAGGGTTACACTGCCATTGGCCGCTGATGCCCTCTAAGGTTATTCCGCCCTGCATAATCCTGGAAGCCCGGTCTTTATTATAATCAAGAACCCATATTTCCTCTTTTAGCTTGGATAAAAAAGCGGCTAACAAACAGCCCATGGCCCCCGGCCCAACGATAGCTATTTTCATCTTATACCTCCACCAGCCTGTTCAGGACTCTTTGCGATTTTAGTTCCCGTTCCAGATGGAAATTTAAAAAGGCATTCAGGATTATTTCCAGTTCTTTTTTAATCTGCGGGTTTAAGCCCAGGTTCAAATTATTCTTCAGGTTATTCTTTTCGATATATAATACGGAGGCAATTGTCCCGCGGAATATAGAACGTGAGGAGGTGTCCTTGTGGTAACATTTTTCGCATAAGAGCCCTCCTAAGCTCAAAGAGAATTTTGACTGGCCTAGGATCCTGTCGCCGCAGGAAACACAGGAGTCAAAGTGCGGTTTAAAACCCGAAAGGGCAAGCATCTTGATTTTAAAAATAGTAATTATTTTTTCCGGGCTATTGGTCCTTTCAAGTTCTTTCAGGCACTCTAAAGTCAGGCTGAATACCTCTTCGTTTTTGTCTTCAGGCTGCATAACTGCCGCCACCAGCTCCATCATAATACCCATGAAGCCTGCCTTAGCCAGGCTCTTTCTTATATCAAAAAAATTATCCTTCAGGTCACAGGCGCTGACCAGGTGCAGTGAAGTATTTGTTTTTTTATAGAAGATGATTTCATTATGGGAAGAAACCTCTAAAGTGCTGGCGAATTTTTCCGGTTCAGTGCGTATTCCCTTAAGCAGGCCGCTAAGCTTGCCAAAATCCCGGGTATATAAATCCACGATAAGCGAGGTTTCGCGGAAATCCCTGCGCCTTAAGACTATGGCTTCGGTTTTATGGATGGGCATATTTAGACTCTTTCTTACGCATGAGCGGCTTGCCTTTAAGGGTATGGTCAGTATAACCCAAAAGATGCAGCAGGCCGTGGATAGAATATAGATTCAATTCATAAGCAGCCGATGTTTTATAGATCCGGGCATTACGCAGCGCCGTGTCAACAGAGACCACTATGTCGGCAAGCATTTTTTTTGAGTTCGGTTTATCAGTCAGATTAAAAGCCAGGACGTCCGTAGGCTGTTTTTTTTTCAGGTACTTAAAATTAAGTTTAGAGATCAGTTTGTCGCTGACAAAAGAGACAGTGATTTCACCTTGCTTCTTAGGGCCTTCTTGCTCTAAGGCCCTAAGGATTGATTTTTTTATCCTTGCCGGACAGATGGGAACCTTCTTTTGAAGGTTTTTTATGATTATTTTCAATGCTTGTACCTTCAGGGTAGCTTGTCCGGCTGTGGTATATGCCGCAGAGCAGACGGATAAACACCGCTGAAATCTTTTCCAGGTCTTTAAGGGTTAATTCACACTCGTCAAGCTGCCCATCGATAAATTTATTATTGATTACTTTATGCACTAATTCTTCGATTTTCGCAGGGCTGGGTTCTCTTAAGGTGCGCATGGCTGCTTCTACCGAATCCGCCAGTAACACTATGGCTGTTTCTTTGGTGTTGGGCTTAGGGCCGGGATAACGAAAGCCCTCTTCTTTTACAACTTCGTCTTTTTCAATGTTTTCCAGTGCCCGGCGGTAAAAATAATAAACCAGGCTGTTACCGTGATGCTGTTGGATGAAATCTATGAGCGCCGGGTTCAAGCGGTACCTCTTGGCCAGCTCCAGGCCTTCTTTGACATGGTTCATGATCACCAGCTTGCTCATTGTCGGCGAAAGATTACCGTGTTTGTTGATCTCCCTGTTCTGGTTTTCGCTAAAATACTCCGGTTTCTGGAGCTTGCCGATATCATGATAATACGCGCCTATCCTGGCTAATAAAGCATTCGCCCCTACTGCCCGGCAGGCGGTCTCGGATAAATTACCGACAATTAAGCTGTGGTGGTAAGTCCCCGGGGCTTCCTGAACCATCCGCTGTAAAAGCGGATGGTGAAAATCCGCCAGTTCCAGGAGGCTGATATTGGTCGCGGTATTAAATAAATATTCAAAAACAGACAGGACCCCTAATACTATAATACTTGAGATTATTCCGTTGAGAAAAAGGGTCAAGTACCTGTAGGGCAGGCCGATCCAGAGATGTTCAATAAGGACTAAAACTATTATCTGCAGGAGAGCATTAAGAATTCCCGCACGGATAATCGTGCTGCGTTTACGCGCTCCCAGGACGAGGAAGCTGGATACTGTGCCGCTGGTTAAAGCCAACAGCATTGTCTGCAGCGGGTACCCGGAAAAAGAAGCCAGGGCAACTGCAGAAGCCAGGGTAAGCAATAAAGATACCTCCAGGCTGCCAAAGAGCAGCGTGGCCAGCATGGGTATGATTGAAAATGGGATATAGAGTATGGAAAGCTGCTGCCTGATGATAAAAGACCCGCCGGCATAAATAATCAGGAAAAGCAGGGAAAGGTTAATCAGCCGGCAGCACTTTATATCCAGCTTTCTTAATTTCAGGTAGCCGCACAGGATAACTAGGAATAAGGTTACCGCTAAGTTAATCTGCGCAACATAGCTGAAAATAAACGCCAGCAGTATTAAGATTATTGCTTGAAAATTAATTTTAGCGGGTAGCTTTATCATATGCCTCGATAATCCTCTGCACCAACGCGTGCCTGACTACGTCAAAGCCGCCAAAGTATATAAATTTTATCCCTTCGGTATTATTCAAAATATCCTGGGCCTGCAACAGGCCGATAGGTTTACCGTTAGGCAGGTCGCTCTGGGTTATATCTCCCGTGATTACCGCTTTAGAATCAAATCCCAGGCGCGTTAAGAACATCTTCATCTGTTCGGCAGTGCAATTCTGCGCCTCATCCAGGATAATAAAGGCATCATTAAGGGTCCGGCCTCTCATATAAGCTAAAGGCGCTACTTCAATAATTCCGGTCTCAATGTATTTTTCGATGCGTTCGGCCTCCATCATATCATAAAGCGCGTCATATAGGGGTCTTAAATACGGCGATATTTTCTCATGCATATCCCCGGGTAAAAAACCTAATGATTCGCCCGCTTCAATAGCCGGCCGGGTAAGGATGATCCTGCGTACTTCCTGTTTCTTTAAAGCTTCTACGGCACTGGCCATAGCCAGGTAAGTCTTACCTGTTCCTGCCGGCCCGATGCCAAAGACAATATCAAACTTCTTCATCGCCTCAACATATTCGCGCTGCCCGGTAGTTTTTGGGCCAATCTGCTTTCCGCTGGAAGCGCGGGTAACCCCGGTATCCGGAATTTCCAGGGAACCGGTTTTTCGGGGTTTCTTGAAATTGGCGATAAGATAAGCTAAGTCCAGCTTACCTGCGTCAGTCTGGCCCAGGCGGTAGGACGCTAGAATATACTCAATTAATCCGCGAGCCTTCTTGATATTGGCGGATGTGCCGCTGATTTTTAAATGCTCTGCGCGCAGGGTCAGTTTTACCTTAAACTCTTTTTCAATGAGTTTAGCCTTGGCGTCGTGCAGGCCCAGGAGGTCCTGTGCTTCCCGGTGAGTATGGAGTTTAACTATTTCATCCATTAATTATTATTTCAGATTTTCTTTCGGCTCGCTTAATCTTTCGGCAGCCGGTTGCATTTGCCCGGCGTCCGGTATGTTGAGGGTCTGTCCGGGATAGACTTTATCCGGGCCCTTTAAGACATCTTGATTAGCCTCGTAAATCTTGGTCCAATTTCTGGTTGTGCCGTAGAATTTTTTAGATATCTTCTGTAGGGTATCGTTTTTACCTACAACATATTTCTGGCTGGTTACGCTGGCCTCCGGTTCCACGAAAGTTTCTTCAATAACGATTTCGTCAGTCTTCATTGCCGGTACCGCTGCGTATCCTTCTTTAGCTTTATACGAACGGCCTAACTCGAACTCAAATACCTGTATTGTACGGGTATCTTTTCTGGCTGTTTCCTCCTGCGCCGGGGCCTTGCCCGTAATAAATCCGCGGTTACCGGTGTTTAAGTTTTGGTCAATCCTGTCTTTAGATACAGAATATGTCCGGGTAACACAGCCGGAGAGGATTAAAATAGAGGCTAAGGTTAAAAAACCCAGTAGATTCTTACTTTTCATTTCGGTATCCTTCCTTTCTTATTGGTTAAATTTAATTCTTTCAATTGTTTTTCATCTACGTCCGAAGGCGCACCGGTTAACGGGCAAACCCCTGCGCTCGTTTTGGGAAAGGTGATTACCTCTCTTATGCTTGTTTCATTAGCCAGGATACTTAATAGCCTGTCTATGCCGAAAGCAAAGCCGCCGTGCGGCGGCGCGCCAAATTGAAAAGCTTCCAGGAGAAACCCAAAACGTCCGCTGGCAGTTTCTTTATCTATGCCGATGATTTTAAATATTCTTTCCTGTAATTCCTGGTTGTGGATCCTTATTGAGCCTGAGCCTAACTCTACGCCGTTTAAGACCAGGTCGTAAGAGCGCGATTTTACTTTATCCGGGGATTTTTCCAGGTTCGCCAAATCGTTTTCCGCCGGAGCGGTAAAAGGATGATGTTCGCTCTCCCAGCGTTTCTCTTCAGCGTTAAATTTAAAAAGAGGAAAATCCGTTACCCAGGCAAAAGCAAATTCGGTATTAAGTTCTTTACGTAAATCCGGCTTATCTGTTTTATATTTTTCTTGCGATTCGCCGAAGGTAATGCGCGGGAAGGGAATTTTTAATTCTATCCTTTTTAGTTCTTTAAATACCCTAAACAGCAGTTTTTCGATTATAGCATAGATATCTTCTTCGTTGATAAAAGACATCTCCAGGTCCAGTTGGGTAAACTCAGGCTGGCGGTCAGCCCGCAGGTCTTCATCGCGAAAGCACTTGGCGATCTGGTAATATCGCTCGATCCCGGCAACCATCAAGATCTGTTTGAATAATTGTGGCGACTGGGGAAGGGCGTAAAATTTCCCGGGATTAAGCCGCGAGGGGACCAGATAATCGCGCGCGCCTTCAGGAGTAGACTTGGTCAGGATCGGCGTTTCGCATTCAATAAACCCTTGAGCGTCTAAATATAGGCGGATAACCTTGTAGAGATTATTCCGCAGTAACAGATTATTCAGGGTTTTTTGCCGCCTTAAATCCAGATAGCGGTATTTAAGCCGGCTCTCCTCCGTCACCACCAGGTCTTCTTCTATCTCAAAAGGGGGATTGGCGCTGGGATTTAAAATCTCCAGGCCGTTGGCCAGGACTTCGATTTCTCCGGTTTTTAATTTAGGATTGATGGTGCCCGCGGGCCGTTGATTAACTTTACCGGTTATTTTAATGACGAATTCAGCTCTTAGGTCCTGGGCTGCTTTATAAGCCTCGCCGGATTCTTTAGGAATAAAAACAATCTGCGTAAAACCGCTCCTGTCCCGGATATCGATAAAAATGAGCTTGCCGTGGTCGCGCCTTCTGGCTACCCAGCCGCAGAGCACAACTTCTTTATCCAAATCCCCGGCAGTTAATTCTCCGCAAGTGTGCGTTCGGATCATTTGATTTCCTTTATAATGTCTTTTAGCCGGATTTCTTTTTGCTCTCCGGAGCGCATATCTTTTAAGGTAACCATACCTTTTTCGATCTCATTGTCTCCGATAATCAGGACCAAGCGGCTGTTGAGGTTGTTTGCCTTGCGCAGCGCCCCTTTCAGGGATTTATCTTCGTAATTAGTATCGCAAGGCACGCCATTCTTACGCAATTCATCCAAAACTTTTAGCCCTTCCAGTTTCGCGGGTTCACCCAGGGTTATGAGATAAACCAGGTTTTTGCCTTGAATGTTAATGTTTTTATTTTGAGCTAAGAGCAATCTTTCTACGCCAAAGGCAAAGCCAATCGCTCCAGCCTCTTCTCCGCCTAATTCCTGGACTAAATTATTATATCTTCCTCCTGCGCCAATAGCGTCCTGGCTGCCTAAGTCTTTTTGCGCTATCTCAAAGACAGTCCCCGTGTAATAATCCAGTCCGCGTACCAGCTGCGGGTTAACCGTGTAGTTTATCTTTAAGAAATCCAGTCCGGCCCTAACTTTATTAAAGTGCTCCTGGCAGCCCGGGCAAAGGTAACTTTCAGAGATGCTTAATCCCAGGGCTACTTCTTGGCAAGCATCGTTTTTGCAATCTAGAATGCGTAGGGGATTATTTTCAAGCCTGTTCACGCATTCAGGGCAGAGTTTTTCTAACTTTGCTTTAAGGCCTTTACGCAGGGAATCTACCAGTTTCTTTTTGTCAGGGCTGCAGCCCAGGCTGTTTATTTTAATCGTATAGCCTGCTATGGAAAAGTTACGCAACAAATTGTCGGCTAAAGCGATAATCTCAACGTCAAGTGCGGGGTCTGGCGAGCCGATTGCCTCGCAGCCGATATGATGAAACTGCCTTAAACGCCCTTTTTGCGGACGCTCCAGTCTGAACATCGGGCCGATATAGTATAGTTTTACAAATCCGTTAGTTTTATTAAGGTTATTTTCGATATAGGCGCGCACGATGGGAGCAGTCCCCTCCGGCCGCAGCGCGTAGGCTTCGTCTTTATTATGGATAAGGAACATCTGTTTCTGGACGATTTCAGTGCTTTCACCCAAAGAGCGGTTGAATAATGCCGCTTCTTCGATTAAGGGAGGACGGATTTCCCGGAAATTATATAAAGCAAAGGTGTTGCGGCTGATTTCTTCTAAGCGCTGCCAGATAATTGCTTCTTCCGGCAGGATATCTTTTGTCCCGGATACTTTCTTAAACATTTATACGGTATGTAAATATTTTAAGGGTTATTTCACCTTTTGTTTCATCTCTAAGCCGGATTTAAAGACTACCACTTTTCTCGGCGGGACAGGGATAATTTGATTAGTGCGTGGGTTCCTACCTGTGCGGCTCTTCCTCTGCTTAATCTTAAAAACCCCGAAATTACGCAGTTCTATTTTTTCCCCTCGGACCAAAGCCTCAACTATGCTGTCAAAAGTCTTCTGGACTACCAGTTTAACATCTATTTGTTTCAAGCCGGTTTGATCAGCTACTTTTAAAATAATATCTTTCTTAGTCATTTTTTCATCCTCCCTGGCTGCCTACCCTGACTGCCGTCAGGCAGGCGGCAGATAGGCTTATTTTCTAAGTATAATAACAGCAAAAAGTTACGATGTCAAGTTTTTTATACTACCAGGGACAGGCGTTCTTCTCCCAGCAGGTCCTCGATATCCTTGATCAATTTTTCGGAGGGTGCGACATAGAAATTCTCACCCACCACCAATTGAACTTTGGCTTTTGCCGGCGTATCTAAATTCAGGTAGATCGGAATATTCCCGCGCGAGGCAGCCAGCGCGCCTTTTAAGCTTTCAAAGACATTCTCCCTTAACCCGGAGAGGTTGATGCTCATCGCGGTAATCAACTTATATATCTCCTCAAATGCAAAAAGGTCATTCACCAGGATTTTAGGGGTGTCTTCTTTCAGGTTAAGTGTGCCCCTGACCAGGACCACGCTGTTGGGTTGGATATAGCGCGATACTTTCTGGAATGCCCGCGGAAAAACCAGCAGCTCCACCGAGCCGGTCAGGTCTTCCAGTTTTAAGATAGCCATTTTTTCCTGTTTGGCGCGGGTAACCGTATGTTTAATTTTAGCGATCAAACCGACAATCTTAACTTCATCTTCATCCTTATGCTGATGCAGGGCATCGATTGACGAAGAGGTAAAACGCTTTAATTGCCGGGCATAGCGCGCCAGAGGATGTCCGCTGACATAAAAACCGAGCATATCTTTTTCAAAAGCCAGCAGCTGCGGCTCCGGCCATTCCTTAACTTCAGGCATATTATTGGTAGTCTGCTCAAAGCCGTTGGCGCATAAACCCAGGTCAAAAAAGGAAAGCTGGCCCTTGGCTTTTTCCCTTTGTTTACGCGAGGCTGACTCTAAAATCATATCCAGCGAGGCAAACATCTTGGCCCTGGCCAGTTTAAAAGTATCTAAAGCGCCGCATTTGATCAGACTTTCCAAAACCTTGCGGTTAACCAGGCGCAGGTCGATAGACTGGCACAGATCTTCCAGGGAATTAAATTTACCGGATTTATTCCTTACTTCAATAATGGATTCTACGGCGCCATGCCCGACATTCTTTATCGCCAGCATTCCAAAGCGGATTGTTTTATTATCTACTACCTTAAACAGAGCACCGCTTTCATTGATATCCGGAGGCAGGACAACCAGTCCCATGCGCTCGGCTTCATTCACATATTCAACTATTTTATCCGTATTATCGCGTTCAGAAGTTAAGAGTGCCGTCATAAACTCCACCGGATAGTTTGCTTTTAAATAAGCCGTGCGGTAAGAAATAAGCGCGTAGGCCGTTGAATGGGATTTATTGAAGCCATACCCGGAAAAATATTCTATGAGGTCGAAGGTCTTAGCCGCAGTGGATTCTTTGATCCCGTTCTTGACGCAGCCGTGAAGAAAATTACTCCTTTGTTTTTCCATGACCTCCGGAATTTTCTTACCCATGGCCTTACGCAGGATATCTGCCTGGGCCAGGCTAAAGCCAGCCAATAAAGAAGCAATCTGCATAATCTGTTCCTGATAGACCATAATCCCGTAGGTTTCTTTGAGGACCTCTTCTAACTTAGGATGCTCGTATTTAATCGGGATAAGCTTATGCTTACGCTTGATAAAATCATTTAACATCCCCGAGCCGATCGGGCCGGGCCGGTACAAAGCGAGTAAAGCGATCAAGTCTTCAAAGCGTTCAGGCTCAAGTTTTTTCAGCAGGTCGCGCATCCCCGAACTTTCCACCTGAAACACGCCCATTGTCTGGGCAGACCCGAGAAGCTTGTAGGTCTGCGGGTCATCCAGAGGAAGCTTATGTATATTTATGGACTTGCCTTGAGTCTCTTTAATTATTTTTACTGCCTGGTCAACTACGGTAAGCGTCCTTAACCCGAGGAAGTCTACCTTAAGCAAGCCGATCTTCTCTAAAATACCCATACTAAACCCGGTAGTTATCTGGTCGTCGCTGGTCTTAAAAAGCGGGCTGTATTCGCGCAGCGGTTTATCGGCAATAACTACGCCGGCAGCGTGAACTGAGGCGTGGCGGTTTAACCCTTCCAGGGATAAGCCGGTATTAATAAGTTTGGTGACTTCCGCATCGTTCTTGTAAAGGTTATTTAACTCCGGCTCGCTTTCCAGGGCTTTTTTAAGTGTCATATCCAGTTCAGGCGGGATCATTTTAGCGATGCGGTCAACATCAGCATAGCTCATTCCCATTACCCGGCCCACATCGCGCACTACCGCGCGCGCCTGCATCGTCCCGAAAGTAATGATCTGGGCGACGTTTTCCTGCCCGTATTTTTTGGTCACATAATCAATGACCTCCTGCCTTCTCTCGTAGCAGAAATCTATATCTATATCCGGCAGGCCCAGGCGCGCAGGGTTTAAGAAACGTTCAAAAAGCAGGCCGTATTTTAAAGGGTCTAAGTCGGTTATGCCCAGGAGATAACTTACCAGGCTTCCTGCTGCTGAGCCCCGGCCCGGGCCAACCGGTATATCTTTACTTTTAGCGTAATGGATAAAGTCCCAGACTATCAGGAAATAACTGACAAACCCCATATCCTTGATGATTTTCAGTTCATGCTCCAGGCGTTCGGATATCTGGGGGGTTACTTTTTCAAATCTCTCTTTTAAACCGCGTTCGCAAAGTTCTCTCAGGAAATCTTCCTTAGTCTTTCCGGCAGGCGCTACATATTTAGGCAGGTGCACCTTATTAAAATCCAGCTCTAAATTACAGCGGGAGGCAATTTCGCAGGTATTCGCAATAGCTTCGGGTATTTCCTTAAAAAGGCTTTTCATTTCTTCGGGAGATTTAAAATAAAATTCATCCGTTTGAAAGCGCATGCGGTTAGGGTCGTCCAGGGTGGTTTGGGTCTGGATGCACAGGAGCGCTTCGTGGGCGCTGGCCATACCGCGGGTTAAATAATGCACGTCGTTAGTGGCGGCTAAAGGAATACCCAGCTCTTTTCCTATTTTAATCAAACCGGCATTGACAATTTTTTGTTCGGGGAGGGAATTTTCCTGTAATTCCAGATAAAAATTATTTTTTTCGAAAATATTCAGGTAGGTATCGCTTAGCTTTAACGCGTCGTTAAAGCGTTTTTGCAGGATTAAATCCGGGATCTCGCCTTTTAAGCAGGCGCTTAAGCCGATCAGGCCCTTAGAATACTGGGCCAGGATTTCTTTATCGATACGCGGACGGTAATAAAAGCCTTCCAGATAGCCGATCGAGACCAGCTTCATCAAGTTCTGATAGCCGGTTTCATCCCTGGCTAAAAGTATTAAATGGTAGGCTGCCTCGTCAATCCCGCGGGATTCTTTATTCAGGCGGCTCCCGGAAGCAATATAGGCTTCGCAGCCGATAATGGGTTTGATCCCGGCTTTCTGGGCTTCCAGATAAAAATCAATTGCCCCGAACATATTCCCGTGGTCGGTAATAGCCAGGGAATCCATTTTATATTGCTTAGCCAGGTTAAGAATTTCCGGAATACGGCAGGCACCGTCTAGGAGGCTGAATTGGGTGTGCAGGTGTAAGTGGACAAAATCAGAGCGCGGCATTTTTCTAAAACTAATTTATTCCCACTCGATAGTCGCGGGTGGCTTGGAAGAAATATCGTAGACAACGCGGTTTACGCCTTTTATCTCGTTGATGATACGATTGGATATTTTTTCCATTACTTCAGGAGGCAGCCTTACCCAGTCGGCAGTCATTCCGTCAAAACTCGAGACGCAACGCACAGCCACGACATTTTCATAGGTGCGTTCATCGCCCATAATCCCCACGCTCTTAATGGGCAGTAATATCGCGAAAGACTGCCAGACCTGTTCATATAGGCCGGCGGCCCTTATTTCTTCAATAACCCTCCTATCAACTTCGCGGAGTATATTTAAACGTTCTTCGTTAACTTCACCGATGATCCGGATAGCCAGTCCCGGTCCGGGAAAAGGCTGGCGCAGGATTACCGCATCGGGTAAGCCTAATTCCCTGCCTATGGCGCGCACCTCGTCTTTAAATATTTCCCGCAGCGGCTCGATAAGCTTAAGCTTCATCTGGGCAGGCAAGCCTCCGACATTATGGTGGCTTTTTATTTTACGGCTGGGTGCGCCGCTGGCCGAGATTGATTCAATGACATCCGGATAGAGCGTGCCTTGCACCAGGTATCTTACTCCTTTGACTTTAGCCGCTTCTTCTTCAAATGTCTTTATAAATTCATCCCCAATTATCTTCCTCTTCTCTTCCGGGTCGGTTATGCCTTTTAAGCGGATTAAAAATTTCTTACTCCTATCCACATAGCCCAGGTTCAAATGATAGATGTCGCGAAAGATTTTTTTTACCTGTTCCGGCTCGTCTTTTCTGAGCAGCCCGTTATTGATAAAAATACATCTGGAATTCCTGCCTATCGCCTTATGTAATAAGAGTGCCGCTACCGATGAATCCACTCCTCCGCTTAAGCCTAAAACGACTTTATCTCTCCCGACGTTCTTTTTTATGCCTTCAATAGATTCTTTAATAAACGACTGCATGGTCCAGCGGCCCAGGCAGGCGCAGATCTTAAATAAGAAATTACTCAAAATCTGGTTTCCTTTTTCCGTGTGCGTAACTTCAGGGTGGAACTGCACCGCGAAGATTTTTCTCTTAGGGTTACTGATCGCAGCTACCGGGGTGCTGGTAGTATGCGCGCTGACATGGAACCCGGCCGGTATTTTAGTGACAAAATCTCCGTGGCTGGCCCAGCAGGTAAAATTTCCCGGCATATGGCTGAATAAATCCCGGTTGTCGTCTATGAATAATTCTATTTTACCGTATTCGCGGCTGCGGGTGTGTTTGACCTTTCCTCCGAGCATCTCGGAGATAACCTGCATACCGTAACATATGCCGAGGATCGGAATCCCCAGTTTAAATATCCCTTTATCGGGGAGAGGGCTCTTTTTGTCTACAACCGAAGCCGGGCCGCCGGAAAAGATCAGACCTTTAGGGTTAAGGCCGGCTATTTCTTTTGCCGGGGTGTTATAGGGAATTATTTTTGAGAAAACCTTATTCTCCCTGACCCGGCGGGCGATTAGCTGCGTGTATTGTGAACCAAAATCCAGGATCAGTATTGTCTGCCGGGCTATTTTTACTCCGGCCTTAGGCTTACTTTTAGGCTTACTTTTGGATTTACTCTTAGGTCTACTCTTAGCTCTTTTTGGTCTCATTTTATTTACCCATCCCTACTCTTTGCCCGACCTGAAAAATTTTCCCTTCGGTCTGGATTGATGGCGCGATGATGATTTCGACATCGTGCATCTCTTTTAGGTTCGTGGCGCCTAAGGAACCCATGGAAGTTTTAAGCGCCCCCATTAAATTTTGCGAGCCGTCGTCAACTCTGGCCGGCCCAAAAAGAATCTCTTTTAACGATCCGGTTGTCCCGACCTGGATACGCGTTCCGCGCGGTAAATTTACATGGGAAGTGGCCATGCCCCAGTGAAAACCTCTTCCCGGGGCTTCCTTGGCCCGGGCAAAACTCGAGCCGATCATTACCGCGTCTGCTCCGCAGGCAAAAGCCTTGCAGATATCGCCGCCGCGGTTCATTCCGCCGTCAGTAATAATAGGGATATACTTACCCGTTCTTTTATAATAAAAATCGCGTGCGCCGGCAGCATCAACGGTCGCGGTTACCTGTGGCACGCCGATACCTAATACCCCGCGGGTGGTGCAGGCTGCTCCCGGCCCGACTCCGATAAGCAAACCGGCAGCCCCGGTTTCCATAAGCTCTATAGTTGTTTCATAGGTTACGCAGTTGCCTAAAATAACCGGTAATTTAGTAGCTTTGCAGAATTTATACAGGTCCAGGGTTTTGTATTCTCTGGCGACATGCTTGGTCGTGGTGACTGTGGATTGGATAACAAATATATCCGCGCCGCTCTCCATGGCCAGTTTAGAAAATTTCTCGGCATTAGCCGGGATACAGCTTACTACGGCCGTACCTTTTTTCTTCTTTATTTCGGCGACTCTTTTGGAAACTAATTTTTCTTTTATCGGAGTGGTGTATACTGATTGGATTAGTTGGGTGGCTTTTTGGGGGTTGGCTTTGGCGATTTCATTTAATACGCTAGCCGGATTTTCATAGCGGGTCTGGACGCCGTCAAGGTTCAGGACAGCTATCCCGCCTAAATTAGACATCTCTACGGCAAAATCAACATCTACAACCCCATCCATGGCCGCAGCGAGTATGGGTACCTGGAATTTTTTACCGTCTATCGCGAAAGATATTTCTACTTCATTAGGGTTAACTGTCTGGGAACCGGGCACCAGCGCGATTTCATCAAAACCATAGCATCTGCGGCTGCGCCTGCCAATACCTATCCATTCTGCCATTTTAGATGTCTCCTCTAATATATAAGTTATTATTTAACAATAAGTTACGGATTTTTTCCTCTTTTTTGAATAGTAAAAGCGAAAGGATACAAAATTTTACACCAGAGAAAGCAGTTTGTCAAGAGAAAAAACAATTAACGCGAAAACTTAAGAAATGCAAGTAGATGCTCCGTATTCTCCTCCTGTGCCTACGCAGATAGCATAGTAACATGAATCTCCAGGTTGTTTATAGGCATTTACGTACCAACTGGGCGCACAGGCTGCCACTACCGATGGCCCATAATAAGCGAATCTCCAGGCTGTATTAGATGGGTTGCCTAGGTTTACAATAGTTTCTCCGTCAAGAGTGACCGTAATAGGGTAGGTGTTAGCCGTAGGGTAAACGCCATTAATGGCGTAATAACCCAGCAACGCTTGCCTTATTACGTCCATGGTGGCAAACGCCTGCGATCTTTTAGCTTTGTCTACATTAGCAAAATATCTTGGTATAGCGATAAGGGCGAGGATGCCGATGATTACGACGACAATAATGAGTTCAATTAAGGTAAAAGCTTTGTTTCTTTGTTTCATCTTGTTTTTATTATAACATAGATTATAGGACTTATGGATATAAAAAAGGGCGGGAATTTTTCAATTCCCGCCCTTGGTTACTTCATATTAACGCCTGGGATTAATAACCGCCCATTCCTCCCATTCCTCCCATGCCACCCATTCCTCCCGGAGGCATTCCGCCCGGCATTCCGCCGGCTGTTTCTTTTTCCGGCTTATCTACAACTAAAGCCTCGGTAGTCAGAAGTAATGAAGCGATACTGGCTGCGTTTTGTAAGGCTGAACGCGTGACTTTTTTAGGGTCAATTACGCCGGCCTCGATCATATCGACATAATCCTCTTGCGAGACATCATAGCCGACATTGGTTTTTTCCTGTTTTACCCGCTGCACGACTACTGAACCTTCTAGTCCTGCATTCTGGGTAATCTGCCGGATTGGCTCTTCCAATGAACGCCGGATTATATCCACGCCGATTTTTTCGTCGCCGTCAAGCTTTAGTTTATCCAAAGCAGGTATACAGCGCAATAAAGCCACTCCGCCGCCGGGGATTATCCCCTCTTCAACTGCTGCGCGGGTTGCGTGGAGAGCGTCTTCCACGCGGGCTTTTTTCTCTTTCATTTCACTTTCGGTGGCCGCGCCGACATTAATCACGGCTACACCGCCGGCTAATTTAGCTAAACGCTCCTGGAGCTTCTCTTTATCATAATCAGAATCGGTTTCGTCAATCTGCTTTTTGATCTGGGATATGCGGGCAGTTACTGCTGCCTGTTTTCCCGCTCCTTCAACGATAGTTGTATTTTCCTTGTCAATTTTTACTTTTTTGGCCTTGCCTAAGTCTTCCAGGTCAACATTTTCCAGCTTTATGCCGAGGTCCTCGGTGATAGCCTTACCGCCGGTAAGAATAGCAATATCCTCAAGCATCGCCTTGCGCCTGTCGCCGTAACCTGGGGCCTTGACTGCGCAGGAAACAAATGTTCTTTTTAAGTTATTCACCACTAATGTCGCTAATGCCTCGCCTTCCGCTTCTTCCGCGATAATCAAGAGCGGCTTTCCGCTGCGGGCGATCTTTTCCAATAAAGGTAGGAGGTCTTTTAGGGAAGCTATTTTTTTCTCATGAATCAGTATATAGGCATCCTCTAAAACGCACTCCATCCTTTCGGCGTCAGTAACAAAGTATGGGGATAAATAACCCTGGTCAAACTGCATACCTTCAACCAGCTCTAAGGTGGTAGCAGTGGCCTTGGCTTCTTCAACGGTGATTACGCCGTCCTTACCCACCTTTTCCATTGCTTCGGCAATCAGATTGCCGATAGTAGTGTCGCCGTTGGCGGCAATGGAAGCAACCTGGGCAACTTCTTTCTTCTCCCGGGCATTAATGGGTTTGGCTAATTTCTCTAATTCCTCTACAATCTTCTCTACTGCTTTTTCTATGCCGCGCTTTAAGGCCATAGGGTTGGCGCCGGCAGTAACGTTCTTTAAGCCTTCGCGGTAAATTGCTTCGGCCAGGACTGTAGCGGTCGTGGTTCCGTCACCGGCTATATCCGAGGTTTTCTCGGCGACTTCCTTGACCATCTGAGCGCCCATATTTTCATAGGGATCTTCCAGGTCAATTTCTTTAGCTACGGTTACGCCGTCTTTAGTGATGGTTGGCGAACCGAATTTCTTATCAATGACCACATTGCGGCCCTTGGGCCCTAAGGTTACCCTGACCGCCCGGGCTAACTGTTCTACCCCGCTTAAGAGCTTTCTGCGGCCTTCATCCTGATACAATAACATTTTACTCATCAAACCCTCCTTATTTTATTATCGCCAAGATATCTTCTTCGCGCATAATCAGTAATTCTTCGCCTTCTTTGGTAGTGATTTCATTGCCGGAATATTTTCCGTATAATACCTTGTCGCCTACCTTGACTTCCGGAGTCGAAGTTGTCCCATTCTCTAAAATTTTACCCTTACCCACGGCTATAACCTTGCCCTCTTGCGGTTTTTCCTTGGCCGTATCCGGCAGGACTATGCCACCCTTTGTTTTAGCCTCTGCTTCCAAAGGCTTAACCACAACGCGATCTCCCAATGGTTTAATATCCATGCTTACCACCTCCCTTAAATTGGTTTAGATTAGCACTTAATCCCCAAGAGTGCTAATTATAATTTAAAAAAAAATCTTGTCAAGTATTTTTTTGTTGGAGAAAAAGCATATTCAATCCTTTCAGGGTTAAATTAGCATCTTTACCGTCCATACGCTGGCAATATTTGGAAATTAAGCCGATATTGCCTCCGGTGCCGATGGCTTGTGTTCCTTTGCCTAACTTGTCCTTTATACGCGCTATCAAGCTGTCGGTCAAAGAGCTAAATCCATAGACAACCCCGCTAAGCATGCTATTTTTAGTATCCCGTCCGATAAGCGTTTTGGGCGCCTCCAGCTTGATTTTAGGGAGCAGGGCGGTGTGTTGGTTTAATGCTTCTAAAGAAATGCGCAGTCCCGGCAGGATCATTCCTCCGAGATATTCTTTTTTCTTTGATATAACATCAAAAGTAACTGCGGTGCCAAAATCAACAACTACTAGCGGCACCCCATAGAGCCTGATTCCGGCATAGGCATTGACCAGACGGTCCTGTCCGACAGCTTGGGGGCTCAGGTATAAGTTTTTTATGGGGACGCGGATATGCTTACCTATAATATAGGGCTGCCTCCCTAAAAAATCCCTTAAATCTTTTTCTATCTTTCGACTTACCTTAGGGACAACGCTGCAGATTATAGCATTATCAATTTTAAATTTGCGCAGGCTTCTTCTTAATTTATTCAGGGTATAATTACCGGTGGGGATATTAAAGGTATGAATAATTTTATTCCCCCCGGAAAATATTCCAAATGCGATATTAGTATTACCTATATCAATGGCCAGTAGCACTTTTTAACTCCTTG
>JAQTPA010000006.1:31146-46916 GCA_028713155.1 Candidatus Omnitrophota bacterium
TTATTCAGGGTATAATTACCGGTGGGGATATTAAAGGTATGAATAATTTTATTCCCCCCGGAAAATATTCCAAATGCGATATTAGTATTACCTATATCAATGGCCAGTAGCACTTTTTAACTCCTTGTACTCGATATTTTTGTAGAAAACATTGAGTGCTGCGGAAATCACTTGGACTTAGTAATTCTATTGATTTCCTTGATTTTATCCCTCAATACGGCTGCCTGCTCAAACTGCAGGTTGCGGCTGTTTAACTCCATCTCATATTCTAACTCAGAAATATATTTTCGCAATTCATATTCATCCTTAGCCTCGCCGGTAAGGTTCACCACAAACTCTTCTGCTTGCGCTAAACCTTCAATACCTTCTTTTATTGCTTTTACAATTGAGCGCGCGGTAATCTTTTCCCGGGCGTTAAATTCCAGTTGTAATTTTCGCCTGCGCTGGCATTCATTAATCGCTTTTTGCATTGAGCCGGTAACTGTATCCGCGTACATAATCACTTTACCGTTGATGTGGCGGCTGGCCCGGCCGGCGACCTGGATTAAGCTGGTTGCCGAACGTAAAAATCCTTCTTTATCCGCATCCAGGATAGCGACCAGCGAAACCTCCGGCAAATCCAGGCCTTCCCTTAAAAGATTTATCCCCACCAGGCAGTCAAACTCTTTTTTTCTTAAGTCTCTTAAGATTTTGGAGCGCTCAATCGTCTGTATCTCAGAATGAAGGTATTTTACTTTCAGGCCTTTTTCCTGTAAATAAGCAGTTAAATCCTCAGCCATACGCTTGGTTAAGGTAGTCACTAGCACCCTCTCGCCGGTTTTAGCGCGCTTTCTCACCTCTCCAATCAAATCCTCAACCTGGTTTTCCAAAGGTTTAACGATAATTTCCGGGTCAACCAGGCCCGTAGGCCGGATTATCTGCTGGATAACCTTATTCTCGCTCTTGGCGATTTCGTATTCATTCGGCGTCGCCGATACAAAAACGGTTTTCTGGGCCAATTTATCAAACTCTTCGAATTTTAACGGCCGGTTGTCTAAGCAAGACGCAAGGCGAAAACCATAATCTACCAGCACTTCTTTCCTGGCCCGGTCCCCTTCATACATGCTGCGTATCTGCGGCACAGTCACATGCGATTCATCAATGATCGTTAAAAAATCTCCCTGGAAATAATCGATTAACGCGTAAGGCCGAGAGCCGGCCGGCCGGCCGGACAAGTGGCGTGAATAATTTTCTATCCCATGGCAATAGCCGATCTCCTTTAGCATTTCCAAATCGTACTTAGTCCTGGATTCCAGCCTTTGGGCCTCCAGTAATTTATTTTTGGATTTTAGAAAGTCCAGCTGTTTGCCTAACTCCGCCCGGATTGAATCCAGGCTGGAGCTAATATTATCTTGAGAAACAATGAAATGCTTGGCCGGATAGACCGCTATTTTATCCAACGTGTTTAATGCTTTGCCCGAGACAGGATGGAATTCCGAAATTTTTTCAATTATATCGCCCCTTAATTCCAGGCGTAAAGCCTTCTCCAGGTAAGGCGGATAGACCTCCAGCACATCTCCCCTTACCCGCAGCTTGCCGCGGATAAATTCATAATCGTTTCTTTCGTATTGTATATGTATGAATTTGGCAATGAGCTCATCCCGGCTTATGCTCTGGCCCCTCTCCAGCAAGATAAGCATCTCGCGGTAATTTTGCGGGTCACCCAGGTTATAAATACAGGAAACCGAGGCGACAATAATTACATCGTTACGGCTCATTAGGGAAGTGGTGGCCGAAAGCCGCAGCCGGTCCAGCCGCTCGTTAATTGAAGAATCTTTTTCTATATAGGTATCGGTGGACGGAATATAAGCCTCGGGCTGGTAATAATCGTAGTAGCTGACAAAATACTCTACCGCGTTATACGGGAAAAACTCCTTGAATTCCGAATAAAGCTGGGCAGCTAAAGTCTTATTGTGAGAGATAATTAATGTCGGCAGGTTTATCTTGGCAATGACATTAGCTAAGGTAAAGGTCTTTCCTGAGCCGGTCACCCCCAGGAGCGTGGAATAGCGTTTAGCCGAAAGAATAGCCGCGGTTAATTCTCGGATTGCTTTAGGCTGGTCACCGCAGGGCTTATAGCTTGCAACAAGTTTAAAACCGGACAACTTACTTAACCTCTAGACTCATATCCACGGCTTTAACCGAATGGGTCAACTCGCCGATAGATATAATATCCACTCCCGTAGCGGCGATCTTTTTTACGGAATCAAAATCAACTCCGCCGCTGGCTTCCAGCATAGTCGGGGCATGGTGGCTTTTGAATTCAGTATTGTTGCGGATTTTTATCGCCTCTTTTATATCTTCCAGGCTCATATTGTCCAGCATAATCACATCCGGTTTAAAATACAGCGCGTGCTTGAATTCATCCAGATTCTGCACTTCTATTTCAATTTTAAAACCTTTAGGTACGCTGGGCAATTTTTCGTAGCCCTCAGTTACCTTAATATGGTTATCCTTCATTAAGATCATTTCATCCAGGCCCATGCGGTGATTGTGGCCGCCGCCAACGCGCACGGCATATTTTTGCAATTCCCTTAATCCGGGAAGCGTCTTACGGGTATCGGTAATTTTAGTTTTGTAAGGTTCAATCTGTTCTACATATTCCCGGGTCTTGGTGGCTATTCCCGAGAGCATGCTCAATAGGTTAAGCGCGACCCTCTCTGAACTCAAGATGCTGGTGGCTTTTCCCGAAATCCGGGCAATCACTTTGCCCGGCTTAACGACTTCGCCCTCTTCAACCATAGGCTTGAATATAATTGAAGAATCAATTGCTTTAAAGACATTTTTAGCCACATCGATTCCGCAGATAACCGCTTTTTCCTTGATTAAAATATGGGCGCTGATTGTTTTATCCTTGGGGATAGTCAGCTGGGTGGTGATATCTCCCCTGCCGATATCTTCGATTAAAGCGTGGCGGACAATATAATCTAATTTTTCCTGGTCAAGCTTGGGCTCGCCCATAGAAAGAAAATGCTTATTTAAGGGCATCGCGCACTCCTTTTAGTTTTTGCACCCGCTCTTTTAGGTTCTTTAATTTCTCTTGCTCTTTTTCCACAATTTCCCGGGGCGCTCTTTTTAAAAAGTTCTTGTCTCCAAGCATCTTTTCTTTTGCGTTTATCTCGGCCTCGGCTTTATTGATTTTAGAGCTTATCTTTTCTTTATGTTTTTCCAGGTCAATCACTCCAAAGAGGGGTATAACAATATGCGCATCCTTTACGACGCTGGCAAATTCTCCGGAAGCGCGTTTATATTCGCTTAAGATAGTGAGCTGTTTTAGCCTGGCCAGGGACTTAATCTGTTCCGTAAAAGATTCCACAACCTCTTTCTTATGGTTATGCGGGATAAAAATCTTCGCCGCAATATTATCCGCTTGCGGCGGGATGTCTAATTCTAAACGCATATTCCTTATGCCGGTAATGATTTCTAAAACCTCAGCCATTATTCTTTCGCTTTTTAAATCAATAATGTCCCCCTGGATATGCGGCCAGGATTGGATCATGATTGAACTGTCTTCAGAAGCGCTAAGCCTCTGCCAGAGCTCTTCGGTAATAAAAGGCATAAAAGGATGCATGGCCCTTAAAGATTTTTCCAGTATTTTATACATCACCATCTGGTTGTGGGGATTTTGAATATCCGCCTTGATTATCTCCAGGTACCAGTCGCAAAACTCATGCCAGAAAAATCCGTAGAGCAGGTTTGCCGCTTCATTAAACTGGTAGTTTCCCAGGCTCTTCTCGACATCCTTAAGCGTAGAATAAAACCTGCTTAGGATCCAGCGGTTAGTCAGGCTTAAACCTTCTTTTTTAAAGAATACACAAAGGTCGGTTTTAATCTGCGCGGTGTCCAGGTTCATCAAAATAAACCGGGAAGCGTTCCAGATCTTATTAGCAAAGTTCCTACCCTGCTCAAATCTCTCTTTGGATAGATATACATCCTGGCCTTGGGCGGTAATGGAGATAAGGCTAAAGCGTAAAGCATCCGCGCCGTATTCGTTAATGATCTCTAAGGGATCAATGATATTCCCTAAAGACTTGGACATTTTTTTGCCTTCTATATCACGCACTGTGCCGTGGATATAAACGTCCTTGAAAGGAATCTTATTCTGGAATTCCAGGCCCGCCATGATCATCCTGGCTACCCAGAAAAAAATTATTTCGGGGGCGGTAACCAAGCTTGAGGTAGGATAAAAATATCGCAGGTCTTCTTTACTTTTAAAAGTGGCAAAAGGCCAGAGCCAGGAAGAAAACCAGGTATCTAAGACGTCTCTATCCTGTTCAATATTTGTAGAGCCGCATTTGATGCACTTTACCGGTGTTTCTACGCTTGCCATGGCGGCATTTTTGCAATCTAAACAATACCATATCGGAATACGGTGGCCCCACCAGATCTGCCGTGAAATACACCAGTCCTGGATATTCTCCATCCAGTTAAGATAAACCTTGGTCCAGCGCTGAGGATGGAATTTAATCTTGCCTTTTTTGACTGCTTCAATCGCCGGTTTGGCTAAGGAAGCCATTTTAACAAACCACTGCCTGGATAAATACGGCTCAATAATGGTGTGGCAGCGGTAACAATGCCCGGCAGATAAAGGATGCAGCTCAACTTTTTCCAATAATCCTTTTTCTTTTAAATCCTCCAGGATTACTTCTCTGGCTTCCAGCCTGTCCATATTCTGGTAATCTCCGGCATTTTCATTCATCCTGGCGTCGGGATGCATTACCTTGATGAATTCCAAATGGTGTTTTTTGCCTAAACTATAGTCATTAGGGTCGTGCGCGGGAGTGACCTTGACTGCTCCGGTCCCGAATTGCATATCGACTATCGTATCGGAAATAATTTTAATTTCCCGGTTGATTAAAGGCAGAATTAAAGTTTTTCCGGCCAGCTTTTTATAGCGTTTGTCTTTGGGGTTAACCGCTACCGCTGTATCGCCAAGCATGGTTTCCGGACGGGTAGTCGCTACTACTATAAATTCATCGGGATTATCTTTAAAAGGATATTTCAGGTAATAAAGGTTGCCTTGAAGCTCGCGGTGGGGCGCTTCTTCATCCGATAGCGCAGTCTGGCAGCGCGGGCACCAGTTAATTATTTTATCGTCCTGGTAGATCAATCCTTTTTTCCAAAGCATAACGAAAGCATCTTTTACTGCTTCGGAATACTCCTCATCCATCGTAAAGCGTTCGCGTTTCCAGTCACAGGATGCTCCCAGCTTTTTAAGCTGGCGGATTATCGTTGAACCGTATTGTTCTTTCCAGGCCCATACGCGCTCAATAAATTTTTCCCGGCCCAGGTCTTGGCGTTTTAACCCCTCTTTGGCAATTGCTTTTTCCACTACATTTTGCGTGGCAATCCCAGCATGGTCAGTCCCAGGCATCCAGAGCGCCTCCAAGCCCTTCATGCGCTGGTAACGGATAAGTATATCCTGAATAGTGTTATTTAAGGCATGGCCCATATGTAAAATACCGGTTACATTGGGCGGAGGGATGACTATAGTATAGGGTTTTTTGACCGGATTTGTTTTTGCGGCGAATAAATTATTCTCTTCCCAAAACTTATACCATTTATCTTCAGTATCTTTGGGGTTATATTGCTTGGGGATCTCATCTATCATTTCAGGTTATCTTTTAAAAGTTTGTATTCTACGCTGTCCACCAGCGCCTGCCAGCTAGCTTCAATGATATTTCCCGAAACGCCGATAGTATTCCAGGAATCCAGTTCGTCCTGTGACTGGATCAAGACCCTTACCCGGCTGGCTGTCCCGGCTTTTTCATCCAGTACACGCACCTTAAAGTCGGATAAGTGCATTTTAGCGAGCGTAGGATAAAAATCTTTCAAGGCTTTACGCAAAGCATTATCCAGGGCGTTGACCGGGCCGTCGCCGTCTGCGGCAGTATGCTCTTTTACGCCCTTGACTTTAAGCCGGATGATCGCTTCAGTGGTAACCTTATTGTTGGTTTTCTTTTCAATAACCACGCGGAAGCCTTCTAAATCAAAAAATTTCTTATACTTTTTGAACGCGCGTTTCATTAAAAGCTCAAAAGAGGCTTCGGCCGCCTCAAAGTGATATCCTTCATGCTCCAGCTTCTGGATCAATTTCAGGATCTTTTTGGCCTTAGCGTCTCCCTTGTTCAGATCCAGCTCTAATTCTCTGGCCCGGACTAAAACCCCTGTTTTGCCGGCCAACTCTGAAACCAGGATCCGGCGGTGGTTACCGACGAAAGCCGGGTCAATATGCTCATAAGTCTTCGGGTTCTTCATGATCGCATTGATATGCATCCCGCCTTTATGCGCGAAGCTGGATTCTCCTGTGTAGGGCTGGTCTGCGCGTTGTTTCATATTGCTGATCTCGCTTACAAAATGCGAGACATGGGTTAATTCCCTTAATTTATCATCCGGGAGGCAATCGATGCCCATTTTTAATTTCAAGTTGGCAATGATCGGGATCAAATCCGCGTTTCCGCAGCGCTCGCCGATACCGTTAATCGTCCCCTGGACCATATCGCATCCCGCTTCCACCGCAGCCAGGGAATTAGCTACTGCCAGGTCAGCATCATTATGGCAATGGATACCTAGGCTAACTTTGATCTTGCTTCTTACCTCCGCGACAATCCGGGAAACTTCCGAGGTCAATGCCCCCCCGTTAGTATCGCAAAGGCAAACTGCTCTTGCCCCCGCTTCCTGCGCAGTAAGTAAGGTCTTCAAGGCATAATCTTTGTTGGATTTATAGGCATCAAAAAAATGCTCGGCATCGTAGAAAACAGTTAAGCCTTTAGAAACCAGGAAACTTACCGTATCCCTGATCATTTCCAGGTTTTCGCTAAGCGACGCCTTTAAAACATCGGTGACGTGTAAATCCCAGGTTTTTCCCACAATAGTAATGATTTTAGCCTGGGATTTAACCAGGGATTTTATATTCGCATCAAGACTGGCCCTGGTATTTAAGCGCCGCGTCATACTGAAAGCGGTAAGCTGACTGTTCTTGAGCTTCAACTTGGACATCTTCAGATAAAACTCCATATCCTTGGGGTTTGAGCCTGGCCAGCCTCCTTCAATATACTGAATGCCCAGCATATCCAGCTCTTTGGCAATACTCACCTTATCCATTACTGAATAAGAGATACCTTCGCCTTGGGCACCGTCGCGTAAAGTTGTATCATAGAGTTTTACTTTAGGCATATTCAACCTCTTTATTTTCCTAGCCCGAATTTTTCATGCAGCGACTTTAGCGCTGTTTCAGCAAACTTTTTTTGAATTATACAGGATATGCTTATCTCAGAAGTAGAAATCATCTCAATATTGATTTTTTTATCGGCCAAGACTTCAAACATTTTGGCGGCCACGCCCGGATGAGATTTCATACCTACGCCGACGATAGAAACGCGGGCTATAGCGTTATCCTCCAAAACTTCGCCTGCGCCGATGCCCTGAGAGACTTTTTTGGTTATTTTGAGCGTCTTGGGCGCCGCGGCCTTGCTGACGGTAAAAGATATGTCCGTCGAACGCAAATGGCTGACGTTCTGCACAATCATATCCACGCTTACGCCGCAAGATGCCAGTTCGTTGAATATCCTGGCGGCTACCCCGGGTCGGTCAGGGACATCGCAAACAGTAATTTTAGATTCTCCTTTGTTTAAGGTTATGGCTGAAACTACCACATCTTCCATATTTTTAACCTCCTTGATAATCAACGTTCCGGTTGCGTTTTCAAAGCTTGAACGCACATGTATCGGGACGTCAAATTTTTTAGCTACCTCAATAGAGCGTGCCTGCATTACCTGAGCGCCGAGGGAAGCCATCTCCAGCATCTCATCATAGGTAAGGGCTTCTATCTTTCTTGCCTTTGGCTCAATCCTCGGGTCAGTGGTATAGATGCCTTTTACGTCGGTATAAATCTCGCAGGCATCCGCTTTTAGTTCTTTGGCCAGGGCAACGGCAGTTAGGTCCGAGCCGCCGCGGCCTAAAGTGGTAATGTCCTGATTCAGGGTTACTCCCTGGAAACCGGCGACAATAACGATTTTTCCCTGCTTTAGGGCTTCTTTAATTTTATCGGCATTTATCTTAATGATCCTGGCGCGAGTATGGCTGGTGTCGGTAATAATGCCCACCTGGGCTCCGGTAAAAGATATGGCCTCAAAACCTAATTTATGAATAGCCATAGCCAAAAGCGCGACCGAAATCTGTTCTCCCGTAGATAATAGCATATCCATCTCGCGTTCAGAAGGCTCGGGGTTTATTTTATCCGCCAGTTCAATCAATTCATCGGTTGTATCGCCTAAAGCCGAGACGACGACTACCAGGTCATGCCCTTTTTTTCTATAGCCGGCAACTCTCCGGGCCACGCATTGTATTCTTTCGACATTGGCTACGGAAGAGCCGCCGAACTTCTGCACAATCAACTGCTTGCCCATTTTTTATTTCTCCCCTTAAAAAAAAATTAACTCGCGTCTTTAATGAAATAATCCATTAATTCATAACCTTTATCAAAGTAAAGATCGGATTTCTGGGCCTCTTTCTCGCTATAATTTAAAAATCCCCTGGCGATAATATCCTGTCCGAACATACCGAAAGGCACAGGGTCAGCGGTATGGGTCTTGAGTGCGACCGGAGTAGCATGGTCCGGCAGGACTAAAATCCTGGAATTACGTTTTCCCTTAAATGCTTTTAATATGGTGCCTAAGACCAGCTGGTCAAACCTTTCAATGGCAATAATTTTTTCCCTTAGGTCTCCGTTGTGCCCTGCCTCATCAGCCGCTTCAACATGCACGAATACAAAATCATCCTTTTCCAGCAACTTTACCGCAGCCCGGGCTTTTGCTTTATAGTCAGTGTCGTAATAGCCCGTTGCCCCGGGGACATTAATAACCTCCAGGCCCAGGAGTCTGCCTATTCCTTTGATTAGGTCCACGGCTGAAATAACGCTGCCGGTTAAATTATACTTATCGTTGAATTTCGGCATCGCCGGTTTTTTCCCCTGGCCCCAGAGCCAGATCATATTTGCCGGATTCTCCTTTAAGTCAATGCGAACCGTGTTTATTTCATGTTTGACTAAAATATTACGCGATTCTTCCATTAGCTTGATCAGGATATCCGCACCGTCCCCTTTAGGTAAGTTTTTGGCAATATTTTTGCCTGTGATATCATGCGGCGCCAGGCAGTGGAGAGCTTCAAGGTGTTCTTCCGCGCCTCGCTTAATTACCATCAGGTGCCGGTAGCTTACGCCGGGATAAAATTTAATACGGTTGGTCCCTAAACGCTGGTCGATAAACTTAATTAATATTGCCGCTTCTTTCGTGCTGATATGCCCGGCGCTGTAATCCGTAAGGGCATCCGCGGAAGTAGTCACCAGGTTGCAACGAAAAGCCACGTCGTCGTCTTCCAGTTCTACGCCCAGGTTGGCTGCCTCCAGCGGCCCTCTGCCGCTGTAATATTTTTTAGGATCATAGCCAAAAATGCTCATTTGGGCTACGTCTGAACCCGGAATAAAACCAGCGGGTACGGTCTTGACCCGGCCCAGCCTGCCGTGCTTGGCAATGAAATCCAGGTTCGGAGTTTTTGCCGCCTCCAGGGGGGTGCGTTCGCCTAACTCCTGTAAGGGATAATCGCTCATTCCGTCACAGACTAAGACAATGTATTTCATATTAGCCTAACCAGATTTTTAACCATACTCTTCTTGGAGAAAAATGGGCCAGAGTGTTTTTTCGCGCCTATTAAATAGGCGGTATATTTTTTTTCGCACAGACTGTTAGCTACTACCAAATCTAAACCGGCTCTTTTCATCAGACGGTTTGCTCTTTTAATTAGCTCATCTCTTTGTAAATCCGACTCAAACTTAAATCCGATCAAAAAAGAATCCGGGTTTGTTTTACGCAGAGAATCAATTATTTTAGGGGTGGGCTTAAGATTTAACCTTAGGGCCCTAAGTCCGGAGCTTATCTTCTTACGCTTGTCCGGGCCGCTTGGCGCATAGTCCGCAACTGCGGCAGAATGGATTATGATAGCATAGCGTTTTTTCTCAAGCTCATTTTTTAACAAAGTGCAAAACTCGTTAAAGAATTTAAAATTTATAACCTTTACTGAATTATCTTTATACCCGGCCTTGACTGGCCCAAGCATAAGCGTAACCCTGGCGCCCTTTTGCGCCAATGCTTGCGCCAATAAAATGCCGGTTTCGCCGCTTGCGGTATTACTGATTATCCTGACCGCGTCTAAAGGGACCCAGGTTGGCCCGGCTGTGATTAAAACTCTTTTACCGCTTAGGTTAGTAGCCAATCTCTTTGAGTAGCGCCTTTATCTCCGGCTTGATTAATTTTGGCTTTTTTATACTTTTTATTGCCCTGTCCGGATCCTTTAATCCGTGCCCGGTTAATATGCAGGTTATTTTTACCGGCCCCGTGTTTTCAAAGTAACCGCTTTTATTGAGTTTAATTAATCCGGCAATCGATGCCGCCGAGGCTGGCTCAACAAATACTCCATCGCCAGCAGCCAGCATTTTATAAGCCTGCAGGATTTCATTATCCGAAACCATATCAATCAGGCCGGCGGATTCATCTCTGGCTTCTTCCGCTTGTTTCCAACTCGCCGGATTACCGATACGGATAGCGGTAGCGAGCGTCTCGGGGTTTTTTATCGGGTGGCCCCTGACAATGGGGGCAGCGCCTTCAGCTTGAAAACCTAGCATCTTCGGTAATTTTTTAGATATACCCGCTTTATAATATTCTTTATATCCTTTCCAGTACGCGGTAATATTACCGGCATTACCTACGGGCATAATTTGTAAGTCCGGGGGTTCGCCTAAAAAATCGCAAATTTCAAAACTCGCGGTTTTCTGCCCTTCAATACGGTAAGGATTAAGTGAATTTACCAGGGTAATCGGGTATCTAGTGGCAATCTCCCGCACTAAATTTAAAGCGTCGTCAAAATTTCCTTTTACCGCTAAAACCTGCGCGCCGTGTATCAACGCTTGCGCTAATTTACCTAAAGCAATCGCGCCGCAAGGTATAAGGACTATACATTTTATGCCTGCTCTGGCAGCATAGGCTGCTGCCGAAGCAGAAGTATTTCCGGTTGAGGCACAGATTACCGCGCTTGAGCCTTCCTCGCAGGCTTTGGATATAGCCATAGTCATACCCCTGTCCTTAAAAGATCCGGTAGGATTAAGGCCCTCATATTTTAAATAAACTTCAAAACCGTTTCCTAAAAGCCTGCTTAAATGCCCGGAATAAATTAAAGGAGTGTTTCCTTCGTTCAGGGTGATTACCGGCGTTTTCTCTGTTACCGGAAGATATTTTCTATACCTGTCAATTATCCCCTGGTATTTCACGCTTCCTCCATCCTGATGGCTACGGATTTTTCTTTTATTGCTTCCAACCGGTCGATTATGCTTAAAGCCTCGCGCATATTCTTTTCCCTGGCTTCATGTATGAGCATGACTATCGGGACAAGCTGGGTTTTGCTGCGCTCTTTCTGGGTAACCGAGGCAATACTGATGCCGAATTTAGCCAATACGCCGGATATCCTGGCCAGCACGCCTGATAAGTCCCGCGCCATAAAGCGGATGTAATAGCGGCTTTCAAAATCATCGATCTTGCGTATTTTTTTGACGGTCTTATCCGCTACAATTTTTAAGGTAGGCCGGAAGAAGCCGGCTTTAATATCCTGGGTCAAATCCACTAAATCCGAAACTACAGCTGAAGCGGCGGACAACTGCCCTGCGCCCGGGCCATAGAACAACAAGTTCCCCGCCAGGTCACTGGAAACATAAATAGCGTTGAACACGCCGTCAACTGAAGACAATAGATGGTCCTGAGGGATAAGCGTAGGATGTACCCTTATCTCTAAGTCCGAGCCTTCTTTTTTAGCAATAGCCAGTAATTTTATTTCAAAACCCATTTCCTTGGCATAATTCACATCCGCCAGGGAAATACGCGAAATTCCTTCGATAAATACGTCTTTTAATTCCACAAACCTGCCAAACGCCAGGTAAGTAAGCAGGATTAATTTATGGGCCGAATCCATCCCTTCTATATCCAGGGTCGGGTCTTTTTCCGCAAACCCCTTTATCCGCGCTGCCTTAAGGGCTTCCTGGAAACTGCAGTTATTTTTAGACATCGAAGATAAAATATAGTTGGAGGTTCCGTTGACGATGCCTAAAATACCGTTAAACCTGTTGGCGACTAAACCCTCGCGTAAAGATTTGATAATCGGTATGCCTGCTCCGACAGATGCCTCAAAATAAATACTCTTGCCGCGGTCAGCTGCTTCGGTAAATAATTCCTGGCCGTGCAGCGCAAGAAGCGCCTTATTGGCGGTAACGACATGCTTTCCTTTTCTTAAAGCCTCAATGATAAACTCTTTGGCCGGATGTATGCCTCCAATCAATTCAATTAAAATATCTATCTGCGGGTCATTGATCAGGGCCCTGGCGTCCCGGGTAAGCATCGCCTTGTCTAAGCTGACATTGCGCTTGGAAACAATATCCTGATCGCAAACTTTTTTGATGCTTATTTCCAGGCCGGTTTTTTCACTGAGTAATGCTTTCCTGTCACGCAGGATCTTTATTATCCCTGAACCGACATTACCAAACCCGATTAAACCCGCATTAATTCTTTTCATTATTCATCCTTTTCTTTCTTTACGTAGTAACCTACGGTTTCACCGATTATTTTTTTATGTTTTTCATCAACCGCCAGGAATTCGATCCGCGTATCATAAATCATATCTTGCATTATCTCGCGGGACTCCAGGACTTTACCGATGAGCATGATGGGGTGCGGGTCAAAAGGAAGCCTGATCTCCAGCGCAAGATTCACTCCAGGCTCAAAATTTCTGTTAGTAGTCAGGAGCATCCCGCCCATACTGATATTTTTAGTCTGGCTTATATCCATACTATCAATTTCATTCATTATGCGGTAAGATACGATAAAACGCCCCATAACCCTCGGATGGTTCCTTCTTTCCGGGCCGGCATAACTCATTTTTTACCTCCGTCTTTTAACAAGCACCAGGCAATATACTCTCGGATCAACGTTTTTTGCTCTTCTTTTAAATCTACAAAAACCACCCTTACGAGGGAAACATTAAAATCGTTGTCCTCTCTTTTTATTTTGGATTCTTCCATAGCTACCACTTTACCGCTGACCTCAAACCATTCAAAAGGCCTAAGGGGTATTTTAATAAGCATCTGCAGGAGGTTTCCTAAAACAATTTTTCCGCTGGCCAGGAAACTTACGCCTTTCTCGCTGATATCCCTTATGGAAGAAACATCCCACTTCCGGGTCAAGGGGTCGCCGGAGTCAACTGAAAATTGAATAATCAGCGACTTTTGGACGCGCTTGACGCTTCTTTTTTCCTGCTTGTTGTTTTTATTTTCCATGTCAAATTTATTCGGGGCGACAGGACTTGAACCTGTGACCTCTTGAACCCCATTCAAGCGCTCTAGCCAAACTGAGCCACGCCCCGTATTATTCTACTCTTCTTTTTTCTCCCGAGCCATTAAATCTTTAAATGCCTTCAGCGCGGGCTTATTTTTGTAAAGTACGTTATAAACTTCCCTGGTGATAGGCATATCTACTTTATACTTTAAACTTAAGGCATAAGCAGATTTTGCCGTGGGTACTCCCTCGGCAACCATTTGCATATGGCTGATGACCTGTTTAAGGCTTTTGCCGCGGCCGATTTTTTCACCGACTAACCTATTGCGGCTATAAGGGCTGATACAAGTAGTCACTAAATCGCCTAAACCGCTTATCCCGCTAAAAGTTCTGCTTCCTGCGCCCATAGCTGCGCCTAACCTGGAAATCTCAGCCAGGCCACGCGCCAGGATCGCAGCTTTAGTATTTGCTCCGAAACCCAGACCGTCAGAAATCCCGCAGGCAATAGCAATGATATTTTTCAGGCTTCCCCCTAACTCTACGCCGACGACATCCGTGTTAGTATATATCCTGAACCTGTCCGTCATGAAAATATCCTGCAAAAATTTATTTATTTTTCGGTCAGGCGAAGCAACTACCGCAACCGTAGGCGTTCCTTTAGCAACTTCGTGGGCAATAGTCGGCCCGGAAAGCACCGCTAATTTTACAGCGCCCAGTTCGCTTTTGATTACCTCGGAGACCCGCTTTAACGTGCCCATTTCTATCCCTTTGGTCACGCTTAAATATATTGCCTGGCGCGGATAATCCAGCCTACCGGCCTTCTTTAAAACTGAACGCATATATTGCGAAGGAACCGCTAAAACTACAAGGCCTTTATTTTGAATAGCTCCTTTTAGGTTGCTGGTTAAAGTTATTTCTCCGGGTATTTTAATTCCGGGCAGGAATTTTTTGTTTTCCCTCTTTTTATCCATATAGGCAATATTTTCGGCAAAGGCCCCCCAAATAGTTACCTGAAATCCTTTACGCGCAAGAAGTACGCTTAAGGTCGTGCCCCATCCCCCGTCGCCCAAAATAACTATATCCGGTTTATTTTTCATCTTCTCCTAAGGACTGTTTAACAAAATTTTGCTCTTCGCGGGTAAGAAACTTTATCCCTACATCGTAATTATCATAACCCTTCGCCTCAACCCGGACTACTTTCCCGATGATGCCGTTTTGATAGATAAAAACTCTCTTTTCCAGTTCTGCGCAGACGCTTAATACCCCCCGGTCAAAAGAAAGCCAAAGCACATCTTCCGGGCTGACTGTTTCCCGAAAATTACAAAGAAGCCCCGCGGTACTGATATTAGAAGTATAGCCTGTAAGTAATTTGCTCAGGGTTTCTTTTTTACATACCTTATAAGCTAAAGGAGTAGCATAGTCAAATCTGGTGTATTCCCTGCGTTCTTCGGGGCCGGGTATATTTTCCATATTATTTTATAGCCAGATTAAGTTTATTGGTCCTCAGTTTAGCCAAATCCCAGGCATAATCATAAAGATGCAAACCTTTGCTTACGGCGATGATCTCGCCGTCATCTACCCCGATTTCTTCGGCCATATATTGCTTAACTAACTGCAGGCCTCCGAGATTGGAAGGGAAACCTCCCCAGAGGTCCCAGGAGCGAAAATATAAAATAAAATGCAGCTTACCATAACGCACTCTGGTATCAATAAGCCTAAGGCAGGGCGGGTCAATTAATTTTATATCTGAAGGCATACCAATCTCCATCACTGCCTGGTTTGTCCCGAACCCTTTCTCTTTGTAAAGTTTAATTACCTCTTCTATCTGGTTGACATCAAGCGGTAACTCTTTGGTCATATCTTTGCCGTCTATATTTTGCTTAAGCCTGACCTTAGGGTCAACCAGCCTCTCACCATAAGTATAATCTTCGGTTTCGGTCTTGGCGCCGGTAAGCAGGTAACTTAAATACCCCTGGATATAATCCATATCCGTAGGTGCCGGAATAGACATTCCTTCCGGGATTATCGGAATGATCTGGTGGCCGGGTTTTTTTACCCGCACAGCCGCAAAATCAAATTCCAGGCGCTTCTGGCCTTCATAACTGCCTCTGGTTATGGTATAGACATGGCCGTGCTCAAGTATTTCGGAGAGGCATTGAAACCAGGCATCATCCAGATCAAAAGCGTCCACAAAAACCGGTTTTAATAATTCTTCGCTCATATTAATCTTCTTACTGTCCTTTCTTTTTTTGGAGCGGGAGAGGGGAATCGAACCCCCATATATAGCTTGGAAGGCTATTGTTCTACCACTGAACTACTCCCGCAATACCTATTGCGTACCGGCGCAATTCCTCTTAGCGC
>JAQTPA010000046.1 GCA_028713155.1 Candidatus Omnitrophota bacterium
AGGCACTTTTCGTCTATAACCAGCTCCAGTTCGTCAATCTTTTTATCGTCCTCAATCACAGTTTTAGCCCTATCTTTATCGCGGTCCTTCAGTGACTCAATGGATTTATAGATTGCTTCCTGCGCGAGAGTGCCTATCTTTAAAATATCGTTGTTCAAATCTTTCAACTCTGCGTCAAAATGCCTTTCCATTTTACCCCCTCCTTATCCAAACCTGCCTGTGATATACGCTTCGGTGCGTTTATCTTTAGGCGCGGTAAAAATATCCTGAGTCTTGCCGAATTCAATAAGCTCACCCAGAAGAAAAAATCCCGTGTAATCCGCCACCCGCGCTGCCTGTTGCATGTTATGGGTAACAATAACAATAGTATAATCCTTTTTTAATTCCAGGATAAGCTCTTCGATCTTAGCTGTTGAAACCGGGTCAAGGCTGGCGCAGGGCTCATCAAAAAGGATTACTTCAGATTCTACGGCCAGGCACCTGGCTATGCATAACCTTTGCTGCTGACCTCCGGATAACTTAAACGCGCTGTCATTAAGCCTGTCTTTTGCCTCTTCCCATAAAGCGGCCCTCTTTAATGATTTTACCACCTTTTCTTCAATAAAATCAGGATCCTTTATTCCGTTAACCTTAAGCCCATAGCTGATATTCTCAAAAATGCTTTTCGGAAAAGGATTGGGTTTCTGGAAAACCATCCCCACCCTTCTCCTTATCTGCACGGGGTCTATGGAAGGAGCGTTTATATCGGTGTCGTCGAGGGAAACGGTCCCCTTAAGCGTAGTATGCGGGATAAGCTCGTTCATACGATTGAACAGCCTGATAAACGTAGATTTGCCGCAGCCTGATGGCCCGATTAAAGCGGTAACTTGATTGGCATAAATATCTATATTTACATTCTTTAAGGCCTGATGCTTGCCATAGAAGAAATTTATATCCTGCGCCTTCATTTTTATATTTTTATCCATACTCCGCCCTCTGTCTTTGCCGGATAAATATCGCTATACCGGAAATAAACAAGACTATAAATAAAAGAATTAAACTGCAGCCATAAGCTATTGCCCTCTGCTGCTCCGGATGGATCCCTTCTGTCATCAAGGCGTAAATATGATAAGGTAAAGCCATTACCTCTGAAAATATAGATTTAGGGTAACCGCGCATATAAAAAGCCGCGGCGGTAAAAAGAATAGGCGCGGTCTCGCCGGCAACCCTGCCTATGCTTAAAATCACCCCCGTTAAAATCCCGGGTAGGGCCGCAGGTAAAACTATCCTTTTAATCGTTTCCCATTTAGTCGCGCCCAAGGATAATGACGCCTCTCTTATGGACTGGGGGACTGCTAGAAGCGCTTCCTGGGCTGAAGAAATAATCAAAGGAAGCGCCAATATCCCCAAAGTCAGGCTTCCCGAAAGGATGGATATGCCGAATCCGAATAATTTTACGAAAACAGCCAGTCCGAATAGCCCGAAGACAACCGACGGTACACCGGCTAAATTATTGATGCTCATTCTGATAATATTGACGATAAAGCCTTTCGGCGAATATTCGCAAAGATATATCGCGCAGGCAAGTCCCAAGGGTAGAGAAAAGAGTATCGCGCCTAAAGTAATATAGAGTGTTCCGATAATCGCCGGAGCAACTCCACCCTGGGTCATCCCGGAACGCGGGGCCTGGGTAAGAAAATCCCAGGAGATTACGCCGGCTCCCCTGACAGTAATAAAATATATTATTAACCCCAGAAAAAAAAGCGTGGAGAACATGCATAAAAATAACCCGCTGAACCCTATGCCCTGGATATATTTTCTTTTCATCCGCTTAAGCCCAATTTTATACGAAAACGCCTGCTGATTAACTCCGCGATAACATTAAATACAAAAGTAATAAAGAACAGGACCAAGGCTATAGCAAACAAAGCGTGATAATGCGCTCCTCCCATCGGTGCTTCTCCCATCTCCGCGGCAATTGCTGCGGTCATAGGCCTGACCGGCTCCAGAAATGTATGCGGGATTACCGCAGCGCCTCCGGCAACCATCAAAACAGTCATTGTCTCGCCTATTGCCCGGCTCATCCCAAGGATTATCGCCGTAGATATACCTGAACCGGCAGCCGGAATCACTACGCGCGTTAAGGTTTGCCATCTATCTGCGCCTAACGCAAAAGAAGCTTCCCGGAATGATTTAGGGACATAATTCAATGCGTCTTCAGAAATACTGCACACAGTGGGCGTAGCCATAATCCCCAGGATTAGGCTTGCATTTAAAGCGGTCAAGCCCGTCGGGAGATGAAATAACTCCTGTAAAAACGGTGTAACGATGACCATACCGAAAAACCCGAAAACTACCGAGGGGATACTGGCCAGCAATTCAACCAGGGGTTTAAGCAGCGCCTTCTGCTTAGTCCCGGCTAATTCATTTAAATATAACGCGCTCCCCACGCCTAAAGGCACACATACCAGGACCGCGCCAATAGTAACCCAGGCCGAAGCCAGTATCAAGGGTAGGATCCCAAACTCCGGCGGCTCATAGGTCGGATACCAAAACCTGCCAAACAAGAATTCCAATACCTTTACCTTTTTAAAAACAGGCAGTGCTTCCCTGAACAGGATAATAACAATGCCGATGAGGAATACTAACGAAGCGAATGCCAGAGCCGTAAACACCCACTTATATAACTTTTCTTTAAGGCTTGCCATATTTTATGCTTTTGCCTATTTTAAGGCCACAAACCCCTGTTCATCTACAATTTT
>JAQTPA010000047.1 GCA_028713155.1 Candidatus Omnitrophota bacterium
GCCTCGTGGAATGGGCCAGAGTTATATTTGGGTGCAACCCGCCAGAAATTAACCGGCGGGTTTTTCGTTGTGGGAGGCAACGCACCGGCCCATCCAAAAGGGCCGGGTGTATTGTATGAAAAAAATAATATTAATCCTGGTATTTGTTTTCTTTATCCTCTCCGGCGCGCAGGCCGCGTCAAGATACATATCCCTTGCGCCTTCAACCACCGAGATACTTTTTGCCCTGGGGCTGGGAGAGGATATTGTAGGAGTGAGTTCCTACTGTAATTATCCTCCGGAAACTAAAAATAAGGCTAAAGTCGGCGATTTCAGCCATCCGAATATAGAGAAGATAATCTCCCTAAAGCCTGATTATGTTTTCTGCACCGGCTTAGAGCAGGCGCCGGTTATTGAAGAATTAAAACATCTGAAATTCAATACCTACGTAGCTGACCCAGCGAATACGAAAGAATTATTCAAGACTATTGCGGATATAGGAGCAATTACCTATAGGGAAAAGGAGGCGGCAGCCTTAATCAGGAAGATGAAAGACGATATTGCGCAGGTCGGGGCGGATATCAAGCTTATCCCCCAGGGGAAGAGAGTGAAAGTTTTTGTAGAGATATGGCATGAACCGCTGATGACCGCCGGAAGAGGCTCAATTATCGATGAAATCATTACCCTGGCAGGAGGTATCAACGTTGCGCACGATGTCAAAAGGCCCTATTGTAATTTCAGCGCAGAGAAAGTAGTCAGCCTGAACCCGCAGGTCATTATTTTAGCTTACATGGACAGGGAGTCTCCGTTAAAATTGGTTGAAAGACGTTTTGGCTGGGCCAGTATTGCCGCGGTAAAGAATAAAAGGGTCTTTAATGACATTGACCCGGAACTCTTGCTAAGGCCTACTCCCCGGATAACCGAAGGTTTGAAAAAACTGTATAAGAAATTATATCCCGGCGATGAATAAACATTTAAAGAAAAAAATACTGGTTTTATTTTTACTGTTGGGTATCGCGGTAGTTTTCGGCCTGGCGCAAGGCTCAGTGCATATCCCCCTGAACAGCCTTTTGCTTAAAGATAACCAGGTTATCTTTAATATGCGTTTACTCAGGATTTTAGCGGCTATCCTGGTAGGAAGCGGCCTGGCAGTCGCGGGAATAGTTCTGCAGGCAATCTTAAGAAATCCTTTAGCCGAACCGTATTTACTGGGTACTTCCAGTGGCGCAGGCCTGGCAGCGGTAATTGCCGTGATTCTGGGTGTTTCAAGGATCTATATGCCCCTGGCGGCGTTCCTGGGCGCAGTAGCCAGTATTGTTTTAGTTTATACCCTGGCCAGTGAAAGGAAAAAAATAGCGGACAGGTCTTTAATCCTCTCCGGAGTAATCGTTTCTATAGCTTTTTCCTCAATAATAGTTTTCCTGGTTTCTTTGTTCGGCAATCAAGCTCTGCACGAAATGAATTGGTGGCTTTGGGGTTCCTTGCAGGTTTATGACTGGCAGCTTGTTCTCCTGGTTGCCCTACCGGTGATCTTAGGAATAGGCGTGATTTATCTTTTTGCCCAGGACTTAAACGCTATTCAATTGGGGGAAGAAGAAGCCATACATCTGGGGATAGATACCCAGAACGTTAAAAATATTTTAATCATTATTACCGCGTTAATCACTGCCAGCCTTATCTGTATCTGCGGGATAATCGGATTTGTAGGCTTGATTGTGCCGCATATGATGCGCCAGATTGTGGGCTCAAACCATAAGGCGCTCATTCCGGTCACCTGCCTGGCGGCGGCGATATTCATGGTAATTTGCGATATTGTTTCGCGTACTCTTTTTGCTCCGGTAGAGATACCTATCGGAGTAATTACCGCGATAATCGGTGCGCCCATCTTTATTATTTTATTAAAACGCGGGCAGAGGGTTCAATGAAACCATTACTAAAAATCGCTAATTTAAGCGCCGGCTACTCCGGCGAAGATATCATTAAGGGCATATCTTTGGAGATTAATGCCGGCGATTTCATCGGGATTATCGGGCCGAATGGCTCAGGCAAAACCACGCTTTTAAGGTTATGCTCCAAGGTCCTGCATCCCCGTAAGGGAAAAATTTATTTTGACAATAATGATATCTTCGCTATGGATTTAAAGGGGTTTTGCCGCAAGGTAGCCTTTGTTTCTCAGGATATCTCTACCGGTTTTTCGTTCAGCGTAATGGAGCTGGCTTTAATGGGGAGGATCCCGCATTTAAAGAGGCTGCAGTTTGAAACCAAAAAAGATATCGAAATCTGCGAGAGGGCGCTCGCCTTAACCGATTCTTCGGGATTAAAGGAAAAAATAGTTAATGAACTAAGCGCAGGTGAACGCCAGCGGGCAATTATTTCCCGGGCCCTGGCCCAGGAGCCGGTACTTTTATTGTTGGATGAACCGACAGCGCACCTGGATATCGGCCACCAGATCCAAGTGATGGACTTACTTAAAAAACTCAACCATCGGAATAACCTGACTATTATTATGATCCTGCACGATTTAAATCTTGCCAGCGCCTACTGTAACCGCATCTGCCTGCTGGATAACGGAAATATATTTAAGGAAGGCCAGGCCGAAGATGTGCTTACTTATGAAAATATAGAAGCGGTATATAAAACAGTTGTTCTGGTGAATACTAATCCTGTTACCGGAAGGCCGAATGTAGTTTTAGTGCCGAAAGA
>JAQTPA010000007.1:0-20686 GCA_028713155.1 Candidatus Omnitrophota bacterium
GGGAATCAAAGGGAACGGGCCTGCCCTGTTTAGTATAATAATCTTTTAATGCCGAACGTAAAGCCTCTTCTGCCAGGACCGAACAATGCATCTTGATCGGCGGAAGGCCTCCTAATGCCTCAGCTACCGCCTTGTTGGTAATCTTCAGGGCTTCTGAGATAGGCTTACCTTTAACCATCTCCGTAACCATGGAGCTGGTGGCGACTGCCGCTCCGCAGCCAAAAGTCTTGAATTTCACATCCACAATCACATCGTTCTCTATCTTTAAGAACATCTTCATCACGTCGCCGCAGATAGGATTACCGACGGTGCCGATACCGCTGGCAGCGGGGATTTCCCCGACGTTGCGCGGGTTCATGAAATGATCCATAACTTTTTCGCTATAGGGGAGCTGTTCTGCCATTTTATTTGTTCATTATTAATTTATGGGGCCGGGCTGATTTCTTAAAATCCTTCGGAGCCCGGATTCCTTTTAAAGATGCTAACTTATTCTTTTTCTCTAATTCCTTATAGATTAAAACCCAGGCGCAATCCCTCTCCTTATCCACTTCGCACTTGCCTTGATTCATCCCGCCGCAAGGCCCGTTCAACAGGCCTTTGGCGCAAAGCGTGATCGGGCAGATCCCTCCGGTTAAATCCAATACGCATTCTCCGCATAAAGAGCATTTTTCATAAAAATCGCCTTGGGCATCCATTACCGCGCCAAAAATAGTATTACAGCCAGGAAAAACCGTTAAGTTTAATCTGTCGTTATCCTTAAATGACTGAACGCCCAGGCCGCAGGATAAGACTAAAACTGCCTCTGCCTGGCGCAAGGCCGGCATATTCTTGGCCAGTTCGCTTTTAAGTTTAGCTGCTAGACAAGGCGCGGAAGGTATGCAAGAGCCTACGACTGTTTTGCCCTGAGACTCAAGATCCTCTTTCATTTTCAGGATCTCCGGCTCGCCTCCTGTTTTACAGATAGTCGCGCACTCACCGCAGCCAACCAGGAATATCTTAGTCTGGTCTTTTAAGCTATCTATAATGCTGGGAAAGGGTTTTGGCTCTGTTATAATCATAGAAAAATTTTACCACTATTTAAAGGTCAGAGCAAGAAAAATATGGGGGAGGATTAATCCTCTTCTTGGCCGTGGAAATATTCTTGCATCATCCTTAAGAACTCTTTATCTGATGCGCTCTTCTTACCGGTATCTTCCTTAAATTCAGCGCAAGCCGCAGCAAATTCGTCTCCGGCATCTTCTACCTGAACGAACTTATCCATAATCCCGCCTTCATCCAGAAAGCGCGAAGGCTGCGTAAAAACCGAACCTCCTCCATCCATAAAGCTCCTGGGTGAACGGTCAATATGCGGCTTAAGTAAAAAGAGGTTCTCTTTGGCCCGGGTTGAAGCAACATAAAAAAGCCGGCGTTCTTCTTCAATACCTTCTTCATCTTCCAAGGATAAATATGAAGGCAGGTGGCCCTCGGCAACATAAATCAGAAAAACAGTGTGCCACTCCAAGCCCTTAGCCGAATGGATTGTAGATAACGTAAGGGTAGAATCATCCTTATCCCTTAATCCTGCCTCGGCCAGGGAACGCTCCGGAGGCTCTAAGGCCATATCCGTTAAAAATTGCTCCAGCGATTTATAGCGCGAGGCAATGCGCAGGAGTGAATCCAGGTCATTAATCCTTTTATGGAAATCATCGTATTTATGCTTGAGCAAGGGCTGGTAATATTCCAGGATTATTGCAATAATCCTGGCGGGATCCCTGCCTGCCTGAGCAGGCGAAGCTGAGTCAATTTCTTTTAAAATATCAAGAAGCTTGCGTACTTCCTCTTTTTTTATCCCGCTTATCGGATGCAATCTGTCTTTACCGAAGGAAAACGAACTGATGATCTTCTCGGCGCTCTTTGACCCTATGCCGGGGATTAATAACAAAGCGCGCATCCAGCTTACCTGGTCCGCAGAGTTATAAACGATGCGTAAATACGAAATTACGTCCTTAATATGCGCTGCCTCCACAAATTTCTGGCCGCCGTATTTGACAAAAGGAATATTGCGGCTGGCTAACTCTATTTCCAGATCATTGGAATGCCAGCCCGACCTGAATAAAACTGCTATATCTTTTAATTCAATACCCTCTTCCCTTAATCCCAGAATTTTATCCGCGATATAGCGCGATTGGGCATTTTCATCTTCGGCGTCAATAAAGAGGGGATGGGAACCGCCTTGCTTACGGGTATAAAGATTCTTCTCAAACTTCTCCTTTGCCCTGCTGATTACTCCATTAGTCAGGTTTAGGATGGGCTGGGTTGAGCGATAGTTCTCCTCGAGAATAATAATCCTGGTATTCTTAAATAACCGGGGGAAATCCATAATATTCCGGAAATTTGCCCCCCGAAAAGAGTAAATACTCTGGGCATCGTCTCCGACAACCATAATATTTTTATGCTCCGAAGCCAGAAGGCAGGCAATATAGGCCTGCAATTTATTGGTATCCTGGTATTCATCGACCATTACATATTTGTATCTACGGGACAGCGCCAAGCGGACATCCGCATGGTTTACCAGAAGCTCCTTTAGATAGACCAAAAGGTCATCATAATCTAAAAGGGATTTCGCCGCCTTATATTTACGGTATTCTTCGCGTATCTTCTTGATCTCATCGCTAAATTCCAAGAACTGCGGGTATTCATCATATAAAACATCGGCCAATTTCTCGGATTTATTTATACTCTTGGAAATTACTTCCAAAATCGCCCTTTTTCTGGGGAAACGCTTATCTGTTTTATCAAGCCCAAGCCTAGCGCGGATTAAATTTATAGTATCTGCGGCATCAGATTCATCAAGGATAGAAAAGTTATTGGCGAGGTGCAATACTTTGGCGTATCTTCTTAAGGTAGCGTTGGCAAAAGAATGAAAAGTCCCTCCGCTAACCCTAGAGCAGCGTTCATCCAGAAGCAAGCTAGCCCGGCGCAGCATCTCCTCGGCAGCCCTGCGGGTAAAGGTAAGGAGGAGGATCTCGTCGGGTTTTACCTTTTTTTCAACTAAATATGCCACACGATGCACCAATACGCGCGTCTTGCCGCTGCCTGCCCCGGCAATTACAAGGTACGCGCCGTCGATTGACTCAACAGCTTCCAGTTGCGCGGGATTTAGTTCGTTTCTATAGTCTATTTTTTTATTCATGGGGTAAGTTTTTAGTGCATCCTATTCTATCCCCTGGCAGGTTTATTGCAAGACAAATATTGGCAGGAAAAAATAAAAAGCAAGGGCAGCCTTACTTATTCTCCGCTTCTTTCTGCTTTTGTTTTTCTTCAATAAGCTTCTGGGTAATTTCCTGCGGAACCTGGAAGTATTTGGAAAATTCCATCGTTGCGTTAGCCCTGCCGCTAGAAAGCGAACGGAAGGCCGTGGCATAGCCAAACATCTCAGAGAGGGGAACCTCGGCGGAGATAATTTTTTGTTTACCTTTGGCATCCATATTCAGAATCTTACCGCGGCGCGAACAAATATAGCCTACGCAGGCATTGACATATTCTTCCGGCGTGGCTACTTCTAAAGACATATACGGTTCGAGCAAAATAGGCTTGCCTTTCATAAACGCCTCTTTAAAACCAAATATACCGGCCATTTTAAACGCAAGTTCCGAAGAATCTACCTCGTGGAACGAACCGTCATACAGCTCTACTTTCACATCTACCACCGGAAATCCCACATACACGCCGTTTTGCATAGCTTCGATTATGCCTTTTTCCACTGCCGGAATAAATGAACGCGGGATTGCCCCTCCCTTGATACTATCAATGAATTCAAACCCTGCTCCGGATTCGGCAGGAATCAACCTTAATAAAGCGTGCCCGTATTGGCCGCGGCCTCCGGATTGCTTGATATACTTTCCTTCGCCTTCAGATTTTTCCAGTATGGTCTCCCGATACGCTACCTTAGGCTGGCCCACTATTGCCTCAACTCCAAATTCGGTTTTTAACCTATCCACAACAATCTCTAAATGCAATTCCCCCATTCCGGTAAGGACTACCTCTTTGGTTTCTTCGTCGGTATTCACCAGGAATGTCGGATCCTCCTCGGTTAACTTAGCCAGGCCCTTGCCAAGCTTGTCCTGGTCTGAGCGGCTTTTGGGAGCGATACTTAAAGAGACAACCGGAGTAGGAAATTTAATCGCCTCCAGAAGTACCGGGTTATCCGGGTCGCAAAGCGTATCCCCGGTTATGGTATCACCTAAACCTACTACTGCCACAATATCTCCGGCAAAGGCGTATTCGATATTCTCCCTTTGGTTAGCGTGCATCTGCACAATACGTGCCACCCTCTCTCTTTTATTTTTAGTCGCATTTAAAACATAGCTTCCGGTAGACAAAAACCCGGAGTAAACCCGCACATAAACCAGTTTACCCATATGCGGGTCAGCCTGCACCTTAAAAGCCAGACCCGTAAACGGATCATTGATATCCGGATGCCGTAAAATTTCTTTGTCCTTATCATCCACATCATGGCTATTGATCGCGGGTACATCCAAAGGCGATGGTAAATACATATTTACCGCATCCAGCAGTTTTTGAATTCCTTTATTCTTAAACGCCGCCCCGCATAATAAAGGCACTGCCTTATTCGCAACAGTCCCCTTACGGATAGCCCGGGTTAATTCCTGAGGCTCAATCGAAACCTCTCCCTGCTCCAGGTATTTTTTTGTTAAAGCCTCATCGAAGCTGGCAGCCTTCTCTACCATAATATGCCGGTATTTTTTCGCCTGCTCCAGATAATCCTCCGGAATCTCTGCGATACGGTACTCTTTTCCTTGCGTATCATCATCGTAAAAATAAGCCTTCATTTCCACTAAATCAATTACTCCCTTAAAATTTTCTTCCGCTCCCAAGGGAATTTCGATAGGGATAGCGTTACCGCCTAAATCTTCATCGATTCCTTTTAAGACCGCGTAAAAATCCGCTCCGGTGCGGTCCATCTTATTTACAAAGCCGATTTTTGGAACATTGTATTTATTTGATTGATGCCAGACTGTTTCGGATTGCGGCTCAATCCCCCCGACAGCGCAAAAGACCGCTACTGCCCCATCCAAGACGCGCAAGGACCTCTCTACTTCCACCGTAAAATCTATGTGGCCGGGAGTATCAATAATATTGATGCGGTGCTCTTTCCAGAAACAGGTAGTTGCTGCCGAAGTAATGGTAATTCCGCGATCCTGCTCCTGTTTCATCCAGTCCATAACCGCAGCGCCTTCGTGTACTTCTCCGATTTTATGCGACTTGCCGGTATAAAAAAGGATCCTCTCGGTGGTCGTGGTTTTACCGGCGTCGATATGCGCCATAATTCCGATATTCCGCGTTTTCTCCAGTGAATATTTAGGGGTCGGATGCGGGCCTGCTTTACCGGCCTTTTCTTCCGGCGTTGGCCCTTCAGGGGCAGGCGCTTCTTCGGCAATCGGTTGCTCTTCGGCTACGGGTTCTTCTTCTTTTTGCTCAGCAGCTATTTCCGGAGCCGCTTCCCGGGGTTTCTCCTCGATCAATTCTTCCTTGGGTTTTATTTCGACAGCCTCTTCCCTGGGAACTTCTTGCGGTTTCTCCTGCGGCTTTAGCTCTTCTTTAGGTTTTTCTTCCAGTTGTTTTCTTAAATGGGTGATCTCTTCGGCAAAACTTTGCAATTTTACATCTTTTGCTTCAAGCTCATTTTCTAATTCGGTATATTCTTCGTTTAGTTTGTTGAATTCCGCTTTGGGCACCCATTCGCTTAATTTTTCTTTCTTGCGGAATTCCGCGAGAGTGGCTTCATGCCCCTTGATATCCTGAAGATATTTTTCGATTTTATGCTTCTGTATCTCTATCTGCTCAGACTGCTCCTTAATATTTTTCTCCAGCAGCTTGATCTTATCGTTCAGCTCTCTTACTTCTCTTACCGAATTTACATTTTTGGTGAATTCCCGCTGTAATTCTTCCTCTTTAGCCACAAACTTATTTTTCAACTCCGCGTTTTCCGCTTTGACCTTGTTCAGCATCTCTTCAGAAGTAGCCACCCAATCTTCTCTGCGCTTTAATTCCTGTTCTAACTGCTCACGCTTGCCTATAGCCTCCTGAAAACGGAATTTTTCTTTTTCATATTCTGACCTAGTTTTCTCGGCCCCGGCCTCTAAGGTTTTGACCTCTGCCTCCAGCCTTAAAATCCTTTTTTCTTTAAACTCGGACATCGGGTCCTTTGCTTCAGCGCCGGATTTCTTTTTAGACTTAGCTCCTGAGTCTGAAGGAATGAATACAATATAAACAGCGTAAGTTACCATTGCGATCCCCAGTACCAGTAAAATTGTGATTGCCGGGCTCATTTTAAATTTTCCTGTTCATGGCGCAGCTTTTCCAAACGCTCTTTGATTTTTGCTTCATAACCCATATTAGTCGGCTCATAATAGCGGACTTTTTTACGGGTATATTTCTGTTGCACATGATGCCCCGGATAATCGTGGGCATATTTGTAACCCTGGCCATGTCCTAAGGCTTCGGCGTCCAGAGAAGCATCCTTAAGGTGGTCAGGGACCTCCTGGACCTTTTTATTTTCTATATCGTACAGAGCTTTATCAATAGCTAAATAACTGGCATTAGATTTAGGCGCGCAGGAAACATAGATTACTGCCTGGGCCAGGGGAATGCGGGCTTCCGGCATTCCTACAAATTCGGCAATCTGCAAAGCGGCGTTAGCCAGCACTAGGGCCAGAGGATCGGCATTTCCCACATCTTCGGCTGCCAGTATGCAAACCCGGCGGGCAACGAACCTAGGGTCCTCTCCGGAATAGAGCATCTTCGCCATCCAATAAAGTGCCGAGTCCGGATCTGAGCCGCGCATAGACTTGATAAAAGCCGAAGCAGTATCATAATGCGCATCCTCATCATGGTCATAAACAACCGCTTTTTTCTGAATTGACTCCTGGGCTACTTCCAGGTTAAAATCAATGCTTGCGTCTTTGGATTTAGGCGTGGTTAAAACGCCAACTTCTAAAGCGTTAAGTGCCCGACGGGCATCCCCCTCGCAAATTTTCGCCAGGAACCCCAGGGCTTTCTTATCCGCGTTAACCTTTAGATTGCCTAATCCGCGCTCGCTATTCTTTATGGCGGAATTTAAGATAGCTAAAATTTCACTTTCCTTTAAGGATTTTAATTCGCAGACGAGCGAACGCGACAAAAGCGGCGAGGCCAGCGAGAAAAACGGATTGTGGACAGTAGCGCCGATTAATATCGGGTTACCGTCTTCTACATCGGGTAATAAAACATCCTGCTGGGCTTTATTGAAACGGTGGATTTCGTCGATAAAAAGGATGGTTTTTTGGGCGGCATTGGCTTCTTTTTGTTTGGCCGCGGCAATGATCTTCCTCAACTCATCGACATTGGAGGTCGTAGCATTGATAGAGACATAATAGGCCTTGGTAAGATTAGCGATACACCAGGCCAGGGAGGTCTTACCTATTCCCGGAGGCCCGAATAAAACTACGGAACTTAAACGGTCTGCTTCGATGGCCCGGCGCAGGAGCTTGCCCTTTCCTAAAATATGGCCCTGGCCGACAAACTCATCCAGTGTTTTCGGCCGCATCCGCACTGCCAGGGGTAGTTTCTTTAAATCTTTTTTCTTTTCTTCGATAAAAAGATCCATAATTTATAACACCCGAACCTAGCGGATGGTTCAGTGTGCCGCTTTCTGCGGCAAAAAAATCCCCGCATAAGTGCCGTTGGACTGAATAGTCTGAACCGTTTTGGTTTCAGGTGGGTGCCCTAACGGGCGCCCTTGAAATTAGTGTTGGTTCAACAATTATCAAAGTTCCAACGAGCACTGCAGGGATATTTTAAAGAGCTTTTCTTTCCTATAAATATTATAACACATGCCAATAGGAAAATCAATCCTTTGCTGGCGCAGGTAAAGTTTAGGATTTGCCAGGGTAGCCGCCGAACGTACCCAGACTATCTTAGCTTAACTCCAAATTTCCGGACGAGCTCCGCACAAAGCAGCTCATGCGTAGGCTGGATCTCGTTCTCTGCCAGGGTGCGTTCGTTAGAACTATAAAAACAGGAGAGAGTCAGGCCCCTGTACCCGACAGGAATCTGCCTACCTTTATAATAATCCGTAATTCTAACTTCGCTTAATAACGGCCGGCCTGTTTCCTTTAGCAAAACCAGTATTGCTTGGACGGAAAAGCCCTCTTTCAGGATAAAGCTTATATCCCTGGCTATCCCGGGATATCTAGGGAGAGGAATGAATTTTTTATCCCGCCTGGTAAAAGATAAAATCTTATCCAAAGAAAGCTCCAGCATAAAAACATTCTTATTTTTAATGTTTAATTTATTTAAAGACTGGGGACTAAGGCTCAACATCAGGCCAACCTTCTCGTTCTGAATGCGTATCTCAGCGGAACTGCCCTGGTTATTTAATGTGTAGCCGCTGATACCGAGCCTGGCAAAAATTGTTTCTACTATGCCTTTTAAATTTAAAAAACCGGCTTCATCTTTAACCAGGCCCTGCTCAAGCAGGAAAGACTTTGTTCCGCTCAAAGCAATGCCTAAAGTGAGCTCTTCCTGGGGTTTGTTTTCGCCCAGGAAAATATTAGAAACTTCAAAAATAGCCACATATTCCTGTTTTTGATTAAAGTTCAGGCTGACTGCGCGGCCTAACCCAGGGATAAGCGTCGGACGCAGGACTTCCTGCTCCTGGCTTAAAGGATTCAGGATTTCTATCGGCTGAACACCAAGGCCAAAGCCTAAACTATTTAATGTTAATTTGTCCGTCAGGCTGTAAGTAATCACTTCGCTCAACCCCAGGCCAACGAGTATCTCCTTTATGGCAGAAGTTAAAGCTCTTTTTGCGTTTGCCGTTACCTGTGGTTTAACTGCGGGTAAGCTCACCGGTATACGCTCATAACCGAAAATACGGGCTAATTCTTCAATGAGATCTACTTCTAATTTTACATCCTGCCTGAAAGACGGCACCCCAACATCCAAAATATTTTTGGCTTTCTGTTTAATGGCAAATCCCAGCCTGGAGAGAGCCTGCTTTATTTTCGCAGGAGCTATAGTTACCCCTAAAACTTCTGCGGCCCGAGCCGTATCTAATTTAACGCTTCTCTCTTTGCATTTGGCCAAACCGGAGGAATTAAAAAAAACCCCTTGCGTAAAGCAATATTCGCGGATTAATTGCGCTGCCCTTAAAGAAGTTTGCTCAACCATGCCCAGATCCACGCCTCTTTCAAACCGGTAGCTTGACTCGCTTTGTAAGCCCAGCGCCTGACGGCAGCGGCGCACAACAATAGGATCAAAAACCGCCGCTTCTAATAAAATATTCCTGGTGTCCAGAGTAACCTCGGTCTCTTGGCCGCCCATCACTCCGGCAATAGCTACCGCTTTGGCCTTATCAGCGATAACCAAAACATTATTATTTAAATTCCGAGCTTGTCCGTCTAGGGTAATTATTTTTTCTCCTGCCTTTGCCCGGCGCACAACTATTTTTTCCGGATTCAACTTGTCCAGATCAAAGGCGTGTAAAGGCTCTCCTGATTCCAATAACGCGTAATTTGTGATATCCACGATATTATTGACGCTGCGACAGCCCACTAATTCCAGTCTTTTTCTTAACCACTCCGGAGAGGGCCCGACTTTTATGCCCCGGATAATCCTGGCGGTGTAGAGGAAGCAGTCTTTTTTATTTTCAATTTCAATTCTTAAGTTACCCTTGGCGATTTTAGTTTCAGGTTTTGGGTTTTTAGCCTTGAGTTCTCTCCTGGTTATCGCGGCCACTTCTCTGGCGACGCCCAAAACACTTAACCAATCCGGGCGATTGGAGGTAATTTCTATTTCCAAAACAAAATCCCCCGCCTTCTCTTCAAGAGAAACAACCTCTAATCCGGCCATGGTCAGTTTATCTGCCAACTCCTTAGCCGGGATTTTAATATCCACAAACTCTTTTAGCCAATTATAAGTGACTTTCATTTTAGAATTGCCTTAAAAACCTGAGGTCGTTTTCAAAAAATAACCTTATGTCGTTAATCCCATACTTAAGCATAGCGATTCTTTCTATCCCCAGGCCAAAAGCAAAACCGGTATATTTATCAGCGTCAATGCCCACGTGCTTAAATACATTGGGATGAATCATGCCCGAGCCTAAAATCTCAAGCCATCCCTTCCTGCCGCAGACAGAACAACCTTTACCTTTGCAAATTATACAGGATATATCTACCTCTGCCGACGGCTCGGTAAAAGGGAAAAAGTGCGGCCGGAAACGCATCTTAATATCGTTGCCGAATACTGCCTGGGCAAACATTTCTAAAATCCCTTTCAGGTCGGAAAACTTTATGCCTGTATCTACCATAAAACCTTCTATCTGGTGGAACATAAAGGAGTGCGCGGCATCTACGGCATCCGGCCGATAAACGCGGCCAGGGACAACTATGGCCAGGGGCGGTTTTTGCTCTTTCATCTGCCGCACCTGCACCGGAGAGGTATGGCTGCGCAGAAGCATCTTGGTATAATTCTTTAGATAGAAGGTATCGAAAGCTTCGCGGGAAGGATGCTCCAAGGGGATATTCAAACCGGTAAAATTATTATATTCGCTTTCTATCTCCGGGCCTTCAACAATGGAAAACCCCATCCGGTTAAAGATAGCACAAATCTCATCGGTAACCTGAGTAAGAGGATGAAGCTGCCCCAGGCTCTGGCTAATCCCCGGCATGCCCAGGTCGCCAGCGGCTTGCGCGGCTTGCCCGGAAGATCCGGCAAGTGTTTTTTGTTTTTCTGCAATAAGGCTAAGGAGTTTATTTTTAAGGGCGTTAACTTCCTGCCCAAACCTGGCGCGCTCTTCTTGAGGCAGGCCGGGTATGGCACTAGTCAGTTCAGCGACTAGGCCTTTCCTGCCTAAATATTTCAGGCGGAACTGCTCCAGCGCTTCGAGAGAATTGATCTCCTGGATATCCGCATCTATCTGGGCACTAACAGCCTTAATGTCCATCAAAATAACGCTCCTTTTAACCCTTCTATTTCTTGATTAACCCTGCTATTTTTTTAAAAGCCGCATTATCCTTTACCGCCAGATCCGCTAAAATCTTGCGGTCTAAACTTATTTTAGATCTCTTAAGGCCATTGATAAAAGCGCTGTAGGTAAGGCCTTCGGCGCGGGCTGCAGCATTAATGCGCGCAATCCACAGGGAACGTATCTCTCTCTTTTTATTACGCCTGTCACGGTAAGCATATTTTAAAGCATGCATCAACGCGCGGCGCGCCTGCTGGAATTGCTTGGACCTATCGCCAAAAAAACCTTTGGTCTTTTTTAATAATCTCTTTTTCCTTCTGCGTGTTGCTGTGCTGTGTTTAATCTTCGCCATGAATTACTCCTTTTCTAACCGTAAGGCAGCATCCGTTTAAGATACTTGGTTTCTTTATTATTATTTAAAACATCTCTTTTACGCAGTTTTCTTATCCTCTTCCCCTTCTTGCTGGAGGCAAGGTGGCTCTTACCGCCGCAGGAATATTTAATCTTCCCTTTTTTAGTAAGCTTAAACCTCTTAGCCACCCCTTTTTTGGTTTTTAATTTTCCCATTTCTCCCTTTCCGTTATTTAGGCGCAACAACAAAAGACATAATCCTGCCTTCCATCATTGGCGGTTTCTCTACCTGTCCGTCACTCTGTATATCCTTAATGAATTTATCGACCACCTTTCTTCCTAAATCTATGTGCTCCATCTGCCGTCCGCGGAAAAACAGGTTAATTTTAACTTTATCTTTCTTCTTTAAGAAAGTGGCCGCGTGTTTTAGTTTGGTTTCAAAATCATGCTCATCAATGTTGGGTTTTAGGCGGATCTCTTTTAATTTACCCTGCTTCTGATGTTTTTTGGCCTCGCGCTCCTTCTTTTCTTCGTCATACTTAAATTTACTGTAGTCAATGATTCGGCAGACCGGAGGATTAGCCGAAGGAGCTATTTCCACCAGATCCAGCTCATGCTGATTAGCCAGGTCTATTGCCCTTTGTATCGCCATTACCCCTAATTGGTTACCGTCCGGGCCAATAACTCTTACCTGAGGAACGCGAATTCTGTCATTAATACGGATAAATTTTTTTATCGCAACCACCTCCCTTTCCTTGTATTAAGCGGCCTTCTTTTCTATTTCTTCTTTTATTTTTTTTATAAACTCATCCAGGCCCAATGCGCCGATATTACCTTTGCCTTTTTTCCGGACACTGACTAAACCGGCTTTTTCTTCGCGTTCACCAACTACCAGAGAGTAGGGTACTTTATTTATCTCGGCATTACGAATTTTTTTATCCAAAGTTTCGTTATGGCTGTCTATTTCAACGCGGATACCTTGTGTTTTAAGTGCCTGCTCAATTTTTTGAGTATAATCCATAACCGTATCTTTGATTGGAATAACCAATGCCTGAACCGGTGCCAGCCACAGAGGCAAATCCCCGTTATAATGCTCGATTAAAGTTCCTACAAAGCGCTCTAAACTGCCCAATAAAACCCGGTGCAGCATTATTGGTTGTTGTTCCTTGCCGGCATTATCAACATAAGCCAGATTAAATCTTTTAGGGAGAGCAAAGTCGCATTGGATTGTCGCACACTGCCACTTTCTCTTCAAAGCATCTTTTATTTTAATATCAATCTTCGGGCCGTAAAAAGCCCCGTCACCCTCGTTAATATCATAAGCCAACCCTTTTTCTTTTAAGGCCTCTTCCAGGGCCTGGGTTGCCTTTTTCCAGTCCTGGTCTGAGCCGATAGATTTTTGCGGCCGGGTGCTTAATTCAATACTCACAGCATTAAACCCGAAGACCTTCATCGTATCAAAGACAAAATCCATAACCGCCTTGATCTCGGCTTTTAGCTGTTCCGGCAGGCAAAATATATGCGCGTCATCCTGGGTAAATCCACGCACGCGCAACAAACCGTGCAGAACTCCGGCTTTTTCATGACGGTAGACCGTCCCTAACTCGAAGAGGCGGATAGGCAAGTCCTTATAGCTTCTGGTCTTAGATTTGTATATTAAGATATGCCCCGGACAGTTCATCGGCTTTAACACGTATTCCTGTTTATCTATATTCAAGGTATACATATTTTCTTTGTAGTAATCATAATGGCCGCTGGTCTTCCAAAGATCCGCCTGCATAATGTGCGGGGTAATTACAAGCTGATACCCGCGCTTGAGATGCTCCTGCTTCTCATAATCTTCAATGAGCATGCGTAAAAGAGCGCCTTTGGGGTGGTAAAAAACCAGGCCTGCCCCTGCTTCTTCATGATAGATATCAAACAACTCTAAATTAGGGCCTAACTTTCTATGGTCGCGTAATTTCGCCTCTTCTAAATTTTTAAGATGCTCATCCAGCTCTTTTTTACTCTCAAAACAAGTCCCGTAAATCCGCTGGAGCATGGGGTTGGTTTCTATCCCATGCCAATATGCTCCGGCAACAGAGAGTAACTTAAAGGCCTTGATTTTACCGGTAGATGTAATATGCGGGCCGCGGCATAAATCCACAAATTTTGTACCAGTACGGTAAATTGAGATTTGCGTATCGGCTAAGGCATTAATTAATTCTATTTTGTAGGGCTCGTCCAATTTTTTAAATAAACTTAAGGCTGCTTTTTTCTCCAATTCTTCCCTGATAAACGGCTCATTTTTAGCGATGATCTCCGCCATCTTTTTTTCAATCTTAGCTAAATCCTCATCGGTAAAGGCCTCTTGCCTACCTGCGCTGAGCGCAGCCGAAGTGTCAAAATCATAATAAAAACCGTCTTCTATCGCCGGGCCAATTCCTAATTTTATCCCCGGCCAAAGCTCCTTAACGGCCTCTGCCATTACGTGCGAACAAGAATGTCTTAAAGTTTCCAAATTCATTTTATCGCTCATTGTTTTAAATGGTGGGCTCAAGTGGACTCGAACCACCGACCTTCTCCATGTCAAGGAGACACTCTAACCAGCTGAGCTATGAGCCCAAAACTTTTATGGGCAAGGAGGGAGTCGGACCCTCACGACCTTGCGGCCAACAGATTTTAAGTCTGTCGTGTATGCCATTCCACCACTTGCCCGGTTATTCATTTTACAGGCGACGAGCGGATTCGAACCGCTGAATAGCTCTTTTGCAGAGAGCTGCCTTGCCACTTGGCTACGTCGCCAAATTTCAAATAATTTTATTAACTTCTTTAAGGATTACCTCTACCTCTGCCAGGCAGCCAAGGCCGATATCGCCGCAAGCCAGCTTTCCTTTACACGGGCCAACAAATTTATAACCTAGGGCTTTCAATTTTATAATATTAGCCTGCGTGATCTTGTTTACATACATATTCTCATTCATCGCCGGAGCGATTAGAACAGGCGCTTTGGAAGCACAGATCGTGCAGGTCAGCATATCGTCGCAGATACCGCCAGCGATCTTAGCGATAATATTGGCGGTGGCTGGAGCGACCAGGATTAAATCTGCCTTGGCGGCTAAAGATACATGCTCAATCCTCCAGGCCTCGGGCGTTGCAAATAATCCGCAATAGACCTTGTTTCCGGAAAGGCTTTCAAAAACAATAGGTTTAATCAATTCCTCGGATTCGCGGGTCTGGATTACTGTGACCGCAAAACGCGCATCCTTTAATCTGCGTAATAGCTCACAGGCTTTATAAATAGCAATACTCGCAGTTACGCCTAAAATAATATTCTTTACTTTTACGGCCATAAGTTACTCTTTAGGTTTTAATTTTTTGCATTCTACCTTACCCTGAGAAATCTCATGCAGGGCAATAGTAGAAGGTTTAGTGGATGCCTTATCATCTGTAAGCTTGGGCTGGCCTTCGGCTATCTCTAATGCCCGCATCGCCGCACAATTCACCAACTTATAAATTGAATTCTCGCTTCTATCCAGCATCTTTTCTCTTCCCACGTATCCCATCAGCTGCACCTCGCTATTGTTTTACAACTCTTATCTTATTTAATATAATACCGCCCAGCCTAGCCGTTGATCGAGTTAAATTGTTATTTTTTACAACGTAGTCGTACCTGCGGGAATTTTGCAATTCGGCTTTTGCCAGACTCACCCGCTTATTTACTTCCTCCGGCTTGGTCCTGCAACAGCGGCCCTCAATCCTCTTGCGCAACTCTTTTAGCGACGGAGGGTCAATAAATATCATAACCGTATTTCCGGGGAAAAGCTTTTTTAGCTTAAGCGCCCCCCGGATATCCAGGCAGAGCGCTAAGTGCCTGCCGCTCTTTAGGTTCTCCTCAAGAAAATCCTTTTTAGTGCCGTAATAATAACCTAAATACTTGGTCCATTCAAGGATTTTTTTGGCTTTCTTTAAGCGCCGGAAATCCTCGGGGCTGACAAAGAAATAATCTTCCCCTTGACGCTCTCCTGACCTCTTGGGCCGGGTAGTTACGGATATAGATTTGGCCAGTTTATGGCGTAAGGCCTTACGGGAAAGAACCTTTTTTAACAGTGTGGTCTTTCCTGAACCCGACGGCCCCGAGATAATGAATAGCAATCCTGGTTGTCCTTTCACTCTATATTCTGCGCCTGTTCGCGGATCTTCTCAATCAGGCTTTTCATTTTAAGGACTTTGGCTGAGACAGAGACATCAAAGGTCTTAGCGGCCATGGTATTTGCTTCCCGTTGCATCTCCTGGGCGATAAAATCCAATTCCTTGCCGATCACCCCGCCTTTAATAAGCCGGTTTTTAAAATTGCGAATGTGGAAAGAAAGCCTGTCCGCTTCTTCCGTCGTATCGGTATCTTTCAGGAAATTCCCGCGCTCTTCATCCGTAGCAAAATTCTTAAGTTTTTTCTGAAGTTCGGCCTTAAGCCTGAGCCTGATCGCCACCAGCTCATCCCTTAACGCCTCCGCCTGCTTTTTTAAATAACCCTGCAAGGCCTCTCCTTCTTTAGAGCGCGTCTTGGCTAAATTACCGACAGCCATGCTTAAGGCTCTCTTCAATTTTGGCCAAATATTTTCCGGGCTCGCCCTCTCTTCTTCCAGGGTTAATACCCCGGGCAAGAGTATCAGGGTATTCAGGCCTAACCCTTCTTTTATTTTAAACTCTTTTTTCACGCGGTTTATCTTGTAGAGGTAATTCTTTAAGAGCGGCTTATTGATAAAAACATCGCCTCCCCTGCCGCCTTTCATATTTAACGCGCAGGTAACCCTCCCGCGCTTGACTTTAGCCTCAATCGTCTTCTTAATACGCTCTTCTATGGAGAGCGAACCTTCCGGCAAATGCAGCACTATCTCGAGGAACTTATGGTTCGTGCTTCTCAATTCTACGGACACCCTGCCTAGGCCGGGAATGATTGTTTCATAACTACCAAAGCCGGTCATACTCTGAATCATTTTAAAAACCTCTCCTTTATTAAGCCCAAGCCGTTCTGGTGCACTCTTTACACACAATTTTCTTGTATGGATAGAGTTCCACGATTATCTCATCCGGCCCAAACCAAAGCTTGATCTCCCTTTGCGCTTCGCTCTCATCCGATGAAACATGGATAACGTTTTCATACACTCCTGACGTGGTAATCCGGCCGTAAGAGCCACGGATGGAAGTAGCTTCTGCTTCTTCGGGATTAGTCGCGCCGGCAAGTTCCCGGCATTTTTTAATCGCGTCTTTTCCCCAATAAACTAAAGCCAGGACCTTCTTGCGATCATGCAGCTCGCCCTGGATATATTGAATAATATCATTAAAAAATGGCTTGTCTTTTAAATGCTTATAATGCTCTTCGGCTAATTCGCGCGGCACGCGCACGATCTTAGCGGCGACAATCTCAAGCTTAGTTTCAGAAAGCCGCGTCAAGATATTTCCGGTTAAAGATTTTTTAAGCCCGTCAGGCTTAATAAGAATTAAAACTGCCTGGTTCATTATTTTTTTCCTCCTCTGATAATACCGGCGATCCTCTCCAGGTCCTCCTGGGAATAGAACTCGATCAATATATGGCCGCGTTTATTCCTCTTAGTTACCCTGACCTTAGTTGATAAAACATGCTGTAATTCTTCTTCCAAGACCGCTACATACGGCTCGGTTCCGCCACTAGAAACCCGGCGCTTTAAGGCTTTTGGCCTGCGCGCCTTAAGCAAATTTTCCAACTCTCTTACCGAAAGGCCCTTGGAAATTATCTCCTGGGCAAGCCTGCGCTGCAGGTTCTCATCTTCTATTTCTAAAAGTGCCCGGCCGTGCGCAAAAGAGATGCGGCCTTTTTTTAACTCATTCTGTATTTCATGCGGGAGTTTAAGCAGGCGCAATGTATTAGCAATAGTGGAGCGCGCCGTGCCTAATGCTTCACTGATTTTTTCCTGGGTCACTTGAAACTTATCCATCAAATGCTGGTAAGCGTGCGCCTCTTCAATAGGATTTAAGTCTTCCCGTTGGATATTTTCTATCAAGGCGTATTCCAAAGAATCCCGGTCATCCACATCTTTTACAATAATCGGTATCTCTTTGAGCCCCAATAAGTTACAAGCACGTAACCTTCTCTCTCCGGCTATTAATTCATAATAATCTCCCTTGCTCCTGACCAAAAGCGGTTGGATTATTCCCTTCTCTTTTATGGATTGGGCCAGTTCTGCAATATGCTGCTGATCAAATTCTTCGCGCGGCTGGAAAGGATTAGGCTTAATCTGATCGGGCTGGACATAATTAATTTCATTTTTAACACTGCTTCCTTTTTCCGGAATTAAAGCGCTGATACCTTTGCCTAAGGCTCTTCTCTCCATCAAGGCTCTCCTTCTGATTTAACTGGGCTGGGTTCTAAGGGCAGACCTAAAATTTCCCGGCATAATTCCTGATATTTTTGTGCCCCTAAAGAAACTTTATCGTAGAGAAAAATCGGCTTGCCAAAGCTCGGGGCTTCAGTCAGGCGAATATTACGCGGAATTACTGTATTGTAAACTTTATCTTTGAAATGATTCCTTACCTCCTGGATTACCTCTTTAGTCAAATTGGTCCTAAAATCCGCCATGGTCAGCAGCACGCCTTCAATAGCCAGGTGTGGGTTAATATTCTCTTTGACCAGCCTGATGGTATTGTGCAACTGGGTTAATCCTTCCAGGGCATAATATTCGCATTGCACCGGAATAAGCACTGAATCCGCAGCACATAAGCCGTTAATCGTCAGCAGGCCTAATGATGGCGGGGAATCAATGATGATAAAATCAAATTCATTTTTTATTTTTTCTAAAGCTCTCTTCAGGCGGTATTCCCTGCCCAGAGAACCAACGAGTTCTACTTCTGCGCCAGTTAAATCTAAATTAGACGGAGCGATTAAAAGATTGTTTACGGCGGTGGCTTGCAGAATATCTTGGATGTCTAATTCTTCCAACAGAACATGGTAGGTGCTTTTAACAACATTATGGTTATTAATGCCGCTGCCGCTAGTAGCATTTGCCTGTGGGTCTAAATCTACCAGCATAACTTTCTTGCCGGCAACAGCAAGAAATACAGCAATGTTGATGGCGGAAGTAGTTTTTCCTGTGCCACCCTTCTGATTACAAACTGTGATTACCTTACCCATTGTAATTTATAGAGTTATAATATGTTCCACGCGGAAACATTCAGTTCGGACATTTATTTTCAATATTTATTATCTTAAATTTACGGAGAATGTCAAGCATTATTTATCTTTAATTGCGCTTACGCGCACTTTGGCTAATTTGGCTCCCGGCATGCCAAAAAGCCCTTTAACTTCTTCGGCAAGAATCTCCACTTTGACTTTGCTGCGGGGTAATTGCAATTGTTGCAGCGCTTTTTTAATGGCCTCCTGAACAGTCTTACCTTCTATTTCAATACTCTTCTGAGCAGTCATTTTGACCTATGCATTTGCAATTGGAATCCTAACATAAGCATGCTATTCACCAACCAATATAAAACTAAACCCGAGGGCATGCGGTAAAAAATAAAACCAAACATAACAGGCATAACAATCAACATAATCTTCTGCTGCTCTGCCGAAGCTCCGCTGGCAGCAGCTGAAGAAATCTTTTGTTGAAAAAACATGCCTATGGCCATTATTATAGGCAAAATATTAAACTCGTTACCTATTACTGGTAATGATACGGGCAAAGTAAAGAGCTTATCCGGTGCGGATAAATCTTTGATCCAGAGAAATTGTGCTCCTTTTAAGGCTGCAGAACGCATCAAGGCATTATAAAGCGCGAAAAATATAGGCATTTGCAAGATTAAGGGCAGGCATCCACCAAAAGGGTTAACCTTATGCATACGATATAGTTCCATAATTTCCTTATTCATCTTCTGGGGATTGTCTTTATACTGCTTACGCAGTACTTCCACTTTTGGCTGAATAGCCTGCATCTCCTTCATAGAACGCATTTGTTTCAAGGATAACGGATAGAGAATTAAATAGACTAATATACTGAGGGCAATAATCGCCCAACCCCAACTATGAAATATCTTATGCAAAAAGTCTAGCGTTTGTAAAAGTATCTGCGCAATAAAATCAAATGTTCCGAAATAGATAATTCCTGACCAAGCAGGATTTATTTGGTTGAGTATTTTTAAATCCTGTGGTCCTAGATAAATACGCAATAAATGTCCAATCTGAGCACCGGGTTGCAATACTACGCTTTCAGTATTAAAACCAACCTCAGATTCTGTATTGCTCAATTTTTTTATAAAAGCGTTATAAGAGGTTGTATCTGGTTCAACAATCAAACAAAAATAGCGATCTCTTAATCCCAGGATTTTAGTTTTTTCTCCGTGGTAATCTTTCCCCGGAGCTAAATGCAGGGTTTTTTCCGGATTTACCAGATAGATGTCCTGATAGCGGGATTGCTCGTTATGACTGGATAAATCTAATCTACCCAGAATCAATGGCCAATTAAGGGTAAGGGGAGAGTGCGTAATATTTTGAATTTTAATCTGTAACTGTATGGTATAATTGGATTTAGAGAAAAGGAATTTTTTGGTTACTTTCTTGGCAGCATCCTGGCCAACAAAAGTGATTTCATGCGGACCGCTGTTTGTTTTAACAAATTTTAAAGTACCGTCATCACTTAACAAGCCGAATTTAAGCGGAAGGGTATGGTTAGTGTTGGCCCAATTAAATATAACTTTATTGATTGCCGCATGCTGCTCATCAAAAAATATTTCCGTATTATTCTGGATAAAATGCACCGCCGGTTGAATAAGGTCTTCCGCCAGAACAGCCTGGCTGACGCTAGTTCCCTGGCCCAGCTGCGGTTCTACCGGGCTTGTTTTTGTTACTGCAACTTGTTGGCTATCAACTGGTTGCGTTTTAGAGCTGAAGGCTGACCAGCTCAACAAAACTAACAGAGATAAGCCGATTGTTAATAATAAACGTTTTTCCATAATTACTCCAGTGGATGATATCCGAATTTTCCCGAAAAAGGATGGCAAGCTAAGAGCCTCTTAGCCCCCTTGAAAACCCCTATCCAAAATCCATATTTTACAATCGCTTGCCGCATGTATTCTGAACATGTGGGATGGAAACGGCAGGAGATGGGTAAGCAACCTCTTAAATATAGTTGATATACTTTAATGAGACTTAAAGATACCCGGCTTAACATTAAATAGTGAGCCTTTTTCTGCCTTTTCTTCTCCGGCGGGCCAGGAGCCTACGCCCTCCGCGGGTAGCCATTTTACTCCGGAACCCATGCCGCTTTTTTCCAACAATATTAGTTGGAGTCTTCAGATTTTTTTTCATTTTATTACTCC
>JAQTPA010000007.1:20786-44794 GCA_028713155.1 Candidatus Omnitrophota bacterium
GTAAGAATGGTTTTTAATTATAACACAAAAGAATACTCCGTCAACCGCTAATTTCATCCTGAAGCTATTGTACGCCCGGCTACTCACGGGTTATCCACAATTCCGTCGATAAAAATTAGCTTTGGCCTTTCCGATTGTAAAAGGCCGGTTGGATTTTATTTGAAGCCTGGCCTGGGCAAAGCGAAGTTTTTTACTGGCGGAGCTTATTTTTATTGACGTCTCCAGGAATTATTGTATAATAGTTGGCGTTTAACTTTTTTACTTGCAAGTTCTTGGGCTTCTGTTATAATTATGGAACAAAGCGGGCTGGTAAAATTAAATTTAACCGCGATTAGGCGATCCGTCTTCTAAGAAGATAGCCCGGGCCTATCCTAAAAAAAGAGAAAACGGCTTTCCACAGAGTTATTCAAGTTGTGCATAAACTGTTAATAATAAATGGCTGACCTAATCCAAATATGGCGCGAGGCACAAGAGCAGGTCAAGGGACGTCTCGGCGTAACTATATTTGAAACCTGGATTTTACCCCTTAAGATAAAAGCGCAAAGCCCGGAGGCTATACTTTTGGAGGCGCCGGATACTTTTTTCAGGGACTGGGTGCAGAAGAATTACAGCGCTACCCTAGAAGATTCTTTCCGTTCTTTGGGCCTGGCTGGAGTAAGGGTGGAATTAATTGCTGGACCTGGTCTGAGCGAAACCGGGAACAGGCAAACCCCGGCTAAAAGTCCAGCAAACCTACCGCGGAGCAACCAACCCACCCTAAATCTGAATAGCCGCTATACCTTTGAAAATTTTATCATCGGGCCATCGAACCGGCATGCGCACGCCTATTCCCTGGCAGTAGCCAATGCCTTAGCCAAAACTTACAACCCTTTGTTTATTTACGGTGGGGTAGGGCTAGGCAAGACTCATCTTATCCAGGCTATCTGCCACCAGATAATAGATAATTTTGCAACAGATATTAAAATAGCCTATTTACCCTCAGAGCAATTCACCAACGAACTGATTAACGCCATACAGCACCATTCTACAGCGGCTTTCCGGCAAAAATACAGGAATGCCGATGTCCTGGTGATTGACGATGTGCATTTTTTTGGAGGCAAGGACTCTACTCAAGAAGAATTTTTTAATACCTTTAACGCTTTATACGATGCCCACAAACAAATCATTCTTTCTTCGGATAGGCCGCCTAAAGAAATCGCCGATTTACAAGATCGGCTGGTATCCCGCTTTGGCTGGGGTTTGACCACGGATATCCAACCGCCGGATCTGGAAACGCGGGTAGCTATATTAAAGAAAAAAATAGAGCGGGAGCCAGTCTCTGTTCCCGACGAAGTTATATTTTTTATCGCCCAGTTAATTAAAACCAATATCCGGGAGCTAGAGGGAGCCCTTATTAGAACTATGGCCTATTCCTTAATGGAAGAAAGACCTATTACCTTAGATTTGACTAAAGAGGTATTAAAAGACCTGTTACGGGAACCGAAAAAATTAATTACCGTGGATTTTATACAACGCTGCGTTGCCGAAGAATTCGGTATTGCTTTGGGGGAGTTAAAAACAAAACGGAGGAATAAAACCATTGTTTTACCGCGGCAGATTGCCATGTATTTAAGCAGGGAGTTAACGGATTTATCTTTACCGGAGATAGGCCAGTTTTTTGGAGGCAAAGACCACACCACCGTTTTGCACTCTTTCAATAAAATTAAAGAGGGGGTAACGAATAATACAACCCTACAGGAAAAGGTAGAAAGAATCATTCAGACTATTAAACAGTAAATACAGAGGTTGTGCAGAGATTGTTTTTGTTTGAAAATGAGAAATAATAAGGGGTTGAGGGGGTTTTCCACAAAAAAGCAAGAGTTATATTACTGTTACTTTTTAATAAAATAACATAATATTATATAGTAAGGAGAAAAAATGAAATTTAAGGTGGAAAAAGATGTTTTATTAAGCGGTATTCAAACCGTCCAGAACGTTATAACCACTAAGGCTACATTACCCATATTATCCAATATTTTAATTGAAACACAGCAGGATAGTTTACGCTTAACAGCTACGGATTTGGATATTGGGATAAGTTGTGTAATACCTGTGGATATTCAGGAACAAGGGGCGATTGCTCTGTCCGCCAAGAGGTTTAGTGATATTATTAAGGAGTTGCCAGCGAATGCTGTTAGTATAACCACTAAAAAAAATAACCAGGTGAATATTGAAACAGAGTTATGTCAGTTTAAAATTATGGGGTTGGCCCGCGAAGAGTTTCCTAAATTACCGGAATTTAAAGATAAAGAGGTTCTTAGAATAGAGCAGTCTTTATTAAGGCAGGTGTTAAGTTTAACCGCTTTCGCTGTATCTGTTGATGAAACCCGCTATGTATTAAATGGTATACTTTTTAAAATCAACAAAAATACCCTGACCTTGGTAGCTACGGATGGCAAAAGACTGGCGATTGCCGAGAAAAAATTAAATTATACCCCGGAAAAAGACCTGAGTATTATTATCCCCATTAAAACAGTGCATGAGTTAAACCGTAATTTAAAAGAAGGGGGTGAGTTATCTTTGGTTTTAGGGAGCAACCAGGTTTTGTTTGATTTGGGGGGGGTTATTGTTATTTCGCGTTTAATTGAAGGTGAGTTTCCCGATTATAAACAGGTGATCCCTCCGGCTTGCGAGAACAAGGTGCGTCTGGGCAGGGAAGAATTTTTGTTAGCGGTAAGAAGGGCGGCGTTGTTGTCTACACCGGATTATCAGGCGGTAAAAATGGAGGTTTTTAAAAATAAACTGGTGGTTTCTAAGTCTACGCCGGATGTGGGTGAATCGCGGGAAGAATTAGCTGTGGTTTATACAGGAAAAGAACTGGCTATAGGTTTTAACCCTGGGTATTTAATGGATGTTTTAAAAAATCTCCACGCGGATGCCGTAGAGCTGGAGTTAACCGATAGCGAGAAGCCTGGGGTTATCCGGATTAGCGGTTATGTTTATATTGTTTTGCCTATGCGCTTAAGTTAGGCATGGAGAAGATTAAGGACACACTGCAAAGCGTAATGCAGGATTTAGTCAGGAAGAAGGGTGGGGTCCTCGGCGAGGATCCGGAGAGCTGGCTGAGAAAGGTCTTGACAAAAAGGGAATTGGGGCATATAAAGCTTCAATATTTTAGAAAAGGCATTTTAGGTATTCTGGTAGATTCATCAGTTTGGTTATACAGTCTTAATTTAAAAAAAGAAGACCTGTTGCGTAAGTTAAAAAAATGCTCAGGCCAAATCCGGGAAATCCGTTTGACTATCGGAGAGATAAGGTGAAGAAGGGAAAAGCAAGGGTGAAAAAAGAAGTAGCGGAAGAATTGTCAGCTAAGGCGGCAGATAAGCCCAAAACTTATGATGCTACCAGTATCCAGGTCTTAGAGGGGATAGAAGCAGTCAGGCGCAGGCCGGCAATGTATATCGGAGATACGTCGGTACGCGGGCTGCACCATCTGGTTTATGAAGTGGTGGATAACAGTGTGGACGAGGCCCTGGGTGGTTTTTGCGATTCCATTCTTACGGTAATTCATAATGATAACAGCGTTACGGTTACGGATAACGGCCGCGGTATTCCGGTAGATATGCATAAGACCGAGAAAAAACCCGCAGTCGAAGTCGCCCTGACTACTCTGCATGCCGGCGGTAAGTTTGACCACCGTTCCTATAAGGTATCCGGAGGTTTACATGGTGTGGGGGTCAGTTGCGTCAATGCCTTATCTGATTGGTTGGAGGTAGAAGTAAAAAGGGACGGTAAAATTTACCATCAGCGTTATGAGCGCGGCAAGACCGTTTCTAAATTAACCGTAATCGGTAAGAGTACCAACACCGGCACCAAGATCACCTTTAAGCCAGATAAAAGCATCTTTACTAAAACCGAATATTCCTATGATATATTGTCCCAACGTTTGAGGGAACTGGCATTTTTAAATAAAGGCTTAAAAATAAAACTAGAAGATGAACGCACGGACAAGGAAGCGGTATTTGAATTTGCCGGCGGCATTGTTTCCTTTGTCGAATATCTCAATAAAAATAAAAATCCGCTGCATAATAAAGTAGTTTATTTCGAAAAACTGCAGGACGGTATTAATCTGGAGGTAGCCCTGCAGTATAACGACGGTTATGCCGAGACCCTATTTTCCTTCGCCAACAATATTAATACTATCGAGGGAGGCACGCACCTTTCGGGTTTTAAATCCGCGCTTACCCGCGCAATCAACCAGTACGCCAAGGCTAAAAATTTAATCAAGGATGAAATCGGGATTACCGGCGAAGATGTGCGTGAAGGCTTAACCGCGGTAGTCAGCGTTAAGGTTCCCAGTCCCCAATTCGAAGGACAGACTAAGACCAAATTAGGGAATTCCGAAGTAGAGGGTTTGGTAGCTTCGACCAGCCTGGATGCCCTAAGCGCTTATTTTGAAGAGAATCCTTCCGTCGCCAATAAAATTATCGATAAGGTTATTGTTGCCTCGCGCGCCCGGGAAGCTGCGCGTAAGGCCAGGGAATTAACCCGCAGAAAAGGCGCGCTGGAAGGGGCGGGCTTACCCGGCAAGTTAGCAGACTGCTCAGAGCGCGATGCAGCGCTCTGCGAATTATATATTGTAGAAGGAGATTCTGCCGGCGGTTCAGCTAAGCAAGGCCGCGACAGGAGATTCCAGGCGATCCTTCCGATTAAGGGAAAAATCCTGAATGTGGAAAAATCCCGGTTGGATAAAATTTTATCCAACGAAGAGATTCGCACCATCATTACCGCGTTAGGTACTGGTATCGGCGAGGAGTTTGACCTGACCAAGTTAAGATATCATAAATTAATGCTTATGGCAGATGCGGATATTGACGGTTCGCATATCCGTACCTTACTTTTGACTTTACTCTACCGTCAAATGCCCAAGCTGGTAGAGGAGGGGCATGTTTATATTACCCAGCCCCCGCTTTATAAAATTAAAAGAGGGCAGCGCGAAGAGTATATTCAAACCGAGCAACAGATGGATGAACTACTTTTAGACTTAGGCCGGGAAGGCCATAAATTATTAAGGGTGAAGGATAAGCAAGCTTTTACCGACAACCAGTTTAAGGAGTTATTAAAATTATTGGTGGAATTAGATAAACTTGGCCGGTATTTAGAGAAAAAGGGAGTAAGTTTTACAGAATATCTCAGTTTTAGGCATCCAAAGACCAAAAAAATGCCAGTTTATAGGGTGAAAGTGGATGGAAAGGACCATTTTCTCTACACCGATAAAGAACTCGCCTCCCTTACCGAGAAAGAAGGTAAAGGATTAGAACAGGATGTATTGCAACTCTTTGAATCCCAGGAAATTGAGGAAGTAGTAGCCAAGATTGAAAAACTCGGCCTGGAAATCGAAAGCTATTTTGGCAGCGTTATCATTCCTAAGGGCGGCGCGGTTAAGGAAACAGAGAAAAAGCTAAAGGCAGTTTACCGTATTACTAATGAAGGAGATACTAAAGAGATTTTTAGTTTAAGAGAGCTGCTGGCTTATATTAAGGAAGTGGCTGCCCGGGGAATGCATATCCAAAGGTATAAAGGCTTAGGCGAAATGAATCCCCAGCAGCTTTGGGATACTACTATGGATCCGGGAAAAAGAACTATTTTACAGGTGAAGTTGGAGGATGCGGTTGAGGCGGATAAGATGTTTACGGTTTTAATGGGCGACCAGGTTGAACCGCGCCGTCAGTTTATCGAAGATTACGCCCATCAAGTAAAGAATTTGGATATTTAATATGTATGCACGCAACGAAAAAATAATTCCGGTTTATATTGAAGACGAGGTTAAGGATTCCTATTTGAATTACGCAATGAGCGTTATCATCGGCCGCGCCCTGCCGGATGTACGCGACGGCTTAAAGCCGGTGCATCGCAGGATTCTTTATGCAATGCAGGAGCTTAATCTTGAACACTCTAAGTCTTATAAAAAATGCGCGCGTATCGTCGGTGAAACCATGGGTAAGTATCATCCGCATGGCGATGCGGCTATTTATGATACTTTAGTGCGCATGGCCCAAGATTTTTCTTTACGTTACCCCTTGGTAGACGGGCAGGGTAACTTTGGTTCGGTTGACGGAGACGCAGCCGCGGCTATGCGTTATACCGAGGCGCGCCTGGCTGCGGTTTCCGAAGAGATGCTTGGTGATATTGAAAAAGAAACCGTTAACTTTGGCCCGAACTTCGATTCTTCTTTAAAAGAACCGTTACTTTTACCGGCGAGCCTGCCGAACCTGTTGGTGAACGGCTCAAGCGGTATTGCCGTGGGTATGGCGACTAATATACCGCCGCATAATTTAACGGAAGTTTGTGACGCCATTATTTATTTGATTGACCATCCTGAGGCAGAGATTAAGGATCTGATGCGCTATGTCAAGGGGCCGGATTTTCCTACCGGAGCCTTAATCTGCGGCAAGACGGGGATTAAAGATGCGTATACTACCGGGAGAGGAAGGCTGTTGATACGTTCCCGGGCGACCGTAGAACATCAAAAGAACGGCAAGGATTTAATTGTTATTACTGAAATCCCTTATCAGGTGCAGAAATCCGGGCTTATTGAAGCTATCGCAGCCTTAGTTGATGATAAAAAAATTGAAGGAATATCGGATATCCGTGATGAATCGGATAAGGATGGTATGCGCATTGTGGTTGAGCTTAAGCGCGATACCGAATCCCAGATTGTTTTGAATCAACTTTTTAAACATACCCAGCTGGAAACTACGTTTGGCATTATTATGCTGGCCCTAGTGGATAGCCGGCCCAGGGTATTAAATTTACGCCAGGCATTAGATTGTTACATTGAACATCGTAAGATTGTTATCCGCCGGCGCACCCAGTTTGAGTTAGACAAGGCTTTGAGACGTGCGCATATTCTAGAAGGCTTAAAGATAGCGCTTAAGTTTATTGACCGCATTATTAAAGTAATTAAAACCTCTAAATCCGTGGAAGCGGCAAAAGTAAACTTAATGAAGGAGTTTGAGCTTTCGGAGCTGCAGTCGCAGGCAATTCTGGAAATGCAGTTGCAGCGCTTAACCGCTTTAGAGCGGGATAAGATTGACGCGGAGTATGCTGAGCTTTTAAAGAAAATTGAAATCTGCCGGGCGATTTTAGGTTCGGAGAAAAAAGTCGAAGGTATTATTAAGGAAGAACTGGAGAATTTAAAGAAAAAATATGGTGACGAGAGGCGCACAGATATAGTGGGTGAAGCAGAGGAGCTGGAAGTTGAGGATTTAATTGCCGAAGAGGACGTGGTGGTGACCATTAGCCATGGCGGCTACATTAAGCGGCTCCCCGTTGGTTCGTACCGCAAGCAAAAACGTGGCGGCCAAGGCTCAACCGGAGCGGATTTAAAGGACGAAGATTTTATTGAACATCTCTTTGTCGCTTCGACCAAAGATTATCTCTTAATTTTTACAGGTAAAGGCCAGGTGCATTGGCTTAAGGTTTACGAAATCCCCCAGGCTAGCCGTACATCCAAAGGGAAAGCGATAATTAATTTAGTGCAGATGGAGCAGGACGCTAAAGTGAGCTCGACTATACCGGTTAAAGAATTTGTTCCGGATAAATATTTAGTTATGGTAACCCGGCTTGGTCAGATCAAGAAAACAAGATTGGACGCTTACGGTAATCCGCGTAAAGCAGGTATTATTGGAATAACTTTAGATAAAGGCGATGAATTAATCGGCGTAGAGATGACCGATGGTAAACAGGAGCTGCTTATTGGTACGCGTCAAGGTAAAGCCATAAGATTTGAAGAGGAAAAGGTGCGCGATATGGGTAGGGGGGCAAAGGGGGTACGCGCGATTTCTTTAGCTAAAAAAGACGAAGTTATTGATATGGTTGTGCCTAGAAAAGATTCGACCATTCTTACCGTAACCGAATTAGGTTTTGCCAAGCGCACTACTATTGAAGAGTACCGCCTGACTTCCCGCGGGGGCAAAGGCGTGATTAATATAAAAGTTACCGAAAGAAACGGCCAAGCAGTCAATCTTAAAACCGTTAATGATAGCGACGAATTAATGGTTATTACTCAAAACGGTATATTCCTGCGCTGCGCGATAAAAGATATCCGGGAGACCGGCAGATCTGCCCAAGGCGTGCGTCTGATAAAATTACAAGACAAGGACCGGGTTTCCTGCGTAGCTCCGGTCATTGCTGAAGAGGAAGAATAAACTTACGACCCCGTCGTCTAGCCTGGTCCAGGACAAGAGCTTTTCAAGCTCTCGACACGGGTTCAAATCCCGTCGGGGTCATTGAATAATTATGTGCGGAATAGTCGGATATATCGGAGATAGAGAAGCGCAGCCTATCTTGTTAACCGGACTAAAGCGCCTGGAATACCGCGGTTATGACTCAAGCGGCATAGCCGTAATCTCGCCTAAAAAGAATAGTATATCTGTAAGAAAATCTCCGGGGAAAATAAATGCGTTGGAAAGGCTACTTAAGAATAAGCCGCTCTCTGGTTTTGTCGGCATAGCGCATACCCGTTGGGCAACGCATGGCGCTCCGACGCGAACCAACGCCCACCCCCATGCAGATTGTAAAGGCGAAATTGCCCTGGTGCATAACGGGATCATCGAGAATTTCGAACCCCTTAAGGCCCAGTTGATTAAAGAAGGGCATACTTTCCGCAGCCAGACCGATACTGAAGTGATCGTGCATTTAATAGAAAAATTTTATAAGAATATCCCGCTTGAAAAAGCAGTATGCTCTGCGCTGAAGATGTTAGTCGGCTCTTTTGCTATTGGGGTCATCTCTTCCCGGGAGCCTGCTAAATTGGTCGGGGCCCGTTCAGGAAGCCCTTTGATTTTAGGGTTAGGCAAGAATGAGAATTTTATCGCTTCGGATGCCCCGGCAGTCTTAGAATCAACCAAAGACATAGTTTTTTTAGATGAAAATGAAGTAGCGATTTTGACGAAGAATAATTTCAGAGTGACGGATCTTAATGGCAAGTCAATCCTTAAAAAATCCGTGCGCATCAATTGGGATATTGCCAAGGTGCAAAAGAGCGGCTTCGCGCATTTTATGCTCAAGGAAATAAACGAACAGCCGCAAATTTTAGAAAATTTAATGCATTCCAGGGTAGACCGGAAGACCAATAGGATAACTTTTGAAGAGCAGGATATCCCCGAGGGTAAACTAAAAAATATCAAGAATATTTTTATTGTTGCCTGCGGGACAGCCTATCACGCTGGGTTGGCGGGCAAATATATTTTAGAATCCGTCTGCGCAATTCCGGCGCAAATAGATGTTTCCAGCGAATTCAGATACCGTGACCTTTTAATCGGACCGGATACCTTGGTTATGGCTATCAGCCAGTCAGGCGAGACGGCGGATACCCTGGCCGGAGTAAGAGAAGCGAAGAAGCGCGGCTCAAGCGTGATTTCTATTTGCAATGTTCTGGGTTCGACCCTAACCCGCGAATCCGACGGTATCATTTATACGCATGCCGGCCCTGAAATCGGGGTCGCTTCTACCAAGGCCTATACTGCCCAGCTACTCGCCCTTTATTTATTTGCTTTTTATCTTGCCAGAATAAGAAATATTCTGCCGCCGGCTAAGATCCGCAAGTATCTGTTGGATCTACGCAGGATCCCTAAGCAGCAGGAATTGATCCTCAAGGAGCAAAATAATATTGCGCGCCTTAGCCGTAAACATTCACACCTTGGTTCATTTTTATATTTGGGCAGGGGTATCAATTATCCTTCGGCCCTGGAAGGAGCGCTTAAGCTTAAAGAGGTTTCCTATATTCCCGCGGAAGGTTATGCTGCGGGAGAGATGAAACACGGGCCGATCGCCTTAATTGACGAGTACCGCGCCGTAGTTTGTATCGCCCCCACCTCCAAAGTTTACGAGAAGATGGTTTCCAATATCCAGGAGATTCGCTCCCGGCACGGCAAAATTATCGCTATTGCCAGCTGCGGCGACCAAGAAGTTAGCGAGTTAACCCGGGAAGTCATTTATATCCCTCAGGTAGATGAGTTGTTTTCTCCTCTCTTAGTAGCGCTGCCTTTACAGCTAATCGCCTATCATATCGCTACCAAGCGCGGCTGCGATGTAGACCAGCCGCGTAATTTAGCCAAGTCCGTAACGGTTGAATAATGCTTTATATCGTTGCTACGCCAATAGGGAATTTAAAAGATATCACCTTGCGCGCGATGGAAGTATTAAGAAGTGTGGATTTGATTGCCTGCGAAGACACGCGGCATACGAAAATACTCCTCAACCATTACGCTATCCATAAACCTACTACCAGTTTCTACCAGCATAACCGGTTTACCAAGGCAGAATACCTGCTTGGCTTTTTAAAAGAGGGCAAGGATATCGCGCTTGTCTCTGATGCCGGCACACCCGGTATACTGGATCCCGGGTATAACCTGATTAATTTAGCCATAAGAAATAATATTGCCATGACGCTTATCCCCGGGCCAAGCGCGTTAATTAACGCGTTGGTGCTTTCCGGAAAGCCGGCGCATGAGTTTTATTTTGCCGGGTTCCTGCCACCTAAAAGAAAAGCCCGGCAGAATAAACTACAGGAACTATTCAGGCTCAAATGTACGGTTATCTGCTATGAATCCAGCCATAGGATTTTAGCTTCCCTAGAGGATATGGAAGAGATTTTTGGCGCAAAGGAAATTGCGGTTGCCCGGGAATTAACCAAGAAGTTTGAAGAAGTTACCCGCGCTTCGCCCAGGGTGATTCTGGAGAAAATCCGGGTAGCCCGGCCCCGTGGCGAATTTGTTATAGCTATCTAATTTGGCCTTGACAATAGAGTTCAATATGCTATAATTAAACCAATTGAAGATAACCTTTAAGCCTAAGCCCTTGAGAGGCTGGCAAGGTGGAGAGTAAAATGCAGCGGATAAACCCAGACAATCGTTACCCTTGGCAAATCACCAAGGGTATTTTTTTTGCCGCAGTAAGCGGCACACCAAACCGTCAGATAGGTTTGGGTGGAGAGCGGCCAGCGGCATAGGTAGATTATGAGAGAAAAAGCCAGGATATTGGATAAGGACGCTATTGCCAGGGCTATCATACGCATTGCCCACGAAATAGTAGAAAGAAACAAGGGCATAGATAACCTCTGTTTGGTGGGGATCAGGAACCGCGGGGTTTATCTGGCCCAGCGCCTGGCCGATTGTATTAAAAATATCGAAGGCCAAGATGTCCTGACCGGCGCCCTGGATATCACTTTATACCGTGACGATTTAGCTTTGGCGTCCGGCCAGCCGTTGGTACGTAAGACCGAAATAGAATTTGATATTAACGCAAAGAACCTGGTTTTGGTGGATGATGTTTTGTATACCGGGCGCACAGTCAGGGCAGCCCTGGATGCCCTGGTAGATTTTGGCCGGCCTAAATCTATACAGCTGGCGGTTTTGGTTGACCGCGGCCACCGCGAACTGCCGGTAAGAGCAGATTACGCGGGCAAAAATATTCCGACCTCTAAAGATGAGACAGTAGAAGTGCGCTTAGAGGAGACAGAAGGCAGGGACGAAGTTGTGATTGTTGAAAAAGGCTAAAAATGAACTGGGCTAGGAAAGATCTTTTGGGGCTGGAAGAGTTAAGTAAGGAAGAATTAGGGTTAATCCTTGCAACTGCCGAATCATTCAAAGAAGTTTCCACCCGTGAGATTAAGAAAGTCCCGGCGTTACGCGGAAAAACCGTGGTAAATTTATTTTACGAGCCTTCTACGCGCACGCGCGTATCTTTTGAGGTAGCGGCCAAGAGGCTCTCCGCCGACGTGATTAATATCGCCACGGAAACCTCCAGCGTCAAGAAGGGCGAAACCCTGATTGATACCGGTAGGAACATTGAGGCCCTGAAGGCAGACATTATTGTTATGCGCCATAATTTTAGCGGCGCAGCAGTTATGCTTAGCCGTCACGTAGGTCTAAGCGTGGTCAACGCCGGAGACGGCTGGCACGAGCATCCTACCCAGGCGCTCCTGGATATTTTTACCCTTAAGGAAAAATTGGGCAGAGTCGAGGGTTTAAATGTAAGCATAGTCGGCGATATCGCGCATTCGCGCGTAGCCCGTTCCAATATCTGGGGGTTGACTAAATTAGGCGCTCGGGTAACCGTGTGCGCGCCTAAACTGCTTATCCCGCCGGCTATAGAAGAAATGGGCGTCAACGTAACCCAGGATATAGATGAAGCGTTAAAAAACGCGGATGCCGTGAATGTTTTAAGGATGCAGTTTGAGCGTGACGGAGAAACAGCTTTCCCTAAACAACTGGAATATTTTAAAGAGTTTGGCATTACTATGGAGAGGCTAAAGAAGGCTAAAAAGGATATTATCGTCATGCACCCCGGGCCGATCAACCGGGGGATTGAGATGTCTAGCGCCGTGGCTGATGGGGCGCATTCGGTGATATTAGAACAGGTTACTAACGGCATTGCGGTAAGAATGGCGGTATTATTTTTAGTGGCGCAGGCCAATGAAAAAATAAAGAATGGCCCGTTCGCCTCTGCTCAGGGTCATCCCGAGCGGCAGAAAGGATTCGAGGGATGAAAATACTGATTAAGTCCGGGAGGGTAATTGACCCGGCCAATAAAATTGACAGCATAATGGATATACTGGTGGAAGATAATAAGATATCCAAAATAGCCAGGAATATTAAGCTTGAGGCGGATAAAATAATTGTGGCAGAAAATAAAATGGTCCTGCCGGGGCTGGTAGACATGCACGTGCATTTAAGAGAGCCGGGGAGGGAAGATAAAGAGACTATTTGCAGCGGTACTCAAGCTGCCTTGCGCGGCGGGGTGACCAGTCTCTTGGCTATGCCGAATACTACCCCAGCGGTAGATTCCATTGGGCACCTGAAGATTTTACAAGAGGCGATTAAGAAAGGAAGTAAGGCCAATGTTTTTATCTGCGCCGCGATTACTCAGGATAGGCGCGGCGAAGAAGTAAATGACCTCGCTAGCCTGAAAAAAGAAGGAGTAGTCGCGATTTCCGACGACGGAGCTTCGGTAGACTCGGACGCAGTGATGTTAGAGGCGTTCCGGCGCTCCAAAGAAGAAAAGCTTTTGGTGATCTGTCATTCTGAGGATAAACAACTTTCCCGTCAGGGAGTAGTAAACCTGGGGTTTACTTCTACGCGCTTGGGCCTGCGCGGTATATCGGCAGAGTCAGAATACAAGAGAGTCGCGCGCGATATTACGCTGGCTAAGGAAACCGGCGCCAGTGTGCACATTGCCCATGTAAGCTGTCAGGAATCAGTGGAAATTATCAGCCGGGCTAAAAAGGGGGGAATTAAGGTTACCTGTGAAACCGCGCCGCATTATTTTACCTTTAATGAAGCAGAAGTGTTGGGGTATGATACAAATTTCAAAATGAACCCGCCGTTACGCTCAAAAGAGGATATGCTGGCTATCCGTAAGGCCCTAAGCAATGGCACCATAGACGTCATTGCTTCAGACCATGCCCCGCATACGGAAAACGAAAAAGATATTGAGTTTGAGCGCGCAGAATGCGGGGTCGTCGGTTTAGAAACAGAGTTGGCGGCAAGCATAACAGAATTAGTCAGTAATAATTTATTCAACTGGGAAGGGTTGATCCGGGCCATGTCGTTAAATCCCAGCAGGATTTTAGGCATAAGTAAAGGGACGTTAAGCGCCGGGGCGGATGCGGATATTATTGTGGTTGACCCGGAGAAGGCGTGGGTGGCGCGCAAAGAAGACTTTTTATCCAAATCCCAAAACTCGCCCTTTCTCGGCCGCTCCCTTAAGGGGTGTGTTGAATACACTCTTTGCCAAGGTAAGGTGCATAAATGGAATTCCTAGCCGATTTTCATATTCATTCTAAATACTCGCGGGCGACCAGCCGCAATATGGATATAAAGAATTTAAGCGAGTGGGCGAAATTAAAAGGGATAACCTTGATGGGTACAGGTGATTTTACGCACCACTTATGGCTGGAAGAATTAAAACATACCCTGGAAGATTGCGGAAATGGTTTATATCAACATAATGGAGTAAATTTTATCCTTACCGCCGAAGTCAGCAGCATCTATTCTAAAAAAGGCAAGACCTACCGTGTGCATAATGTGATTATTGCCCCGTCGCTTAAGAGCGTGGATAAGATCAACGACCGGCTCAGCCGCCTGGGTAATTTAGCCAGCGACGGAAGGCCGATCCTCGGGCTAGATGCCGCGGAACTGGCGCGTATCGTTTTTGATATTGACGCCGACTGCATACTTATACCGGGGCATATCTGGACTCCCTGGTTTTCCCTGTTTGGGTCTATGTCAGGATTTGATAAAATTGAGGATTGCTTTGAAGAGCAGACACCCAGGATATTCGCGCTGGAAACCGGGCTTTCCAGCGACCCGGCAATGAATTGGAGGTTAAGTGCTTTAGATAAATTTACCCTTGTCTCCAACAGCGATTCGCATTCGCCGCAGAAAATCGGCCGCGAGGCCAACGTTTTCAACTGTGACCTGGATTATCCAACTATCCGTGAAGTCCTCAAGACTAAAGATAAAAACAGATTTTTATACACCATAGAATTTTTCCCGGAAGAAGGTAAGTATCATTTTGACGGCCACCGGCTTTGCGGCACGCGCATGTCGCCTAAAGAAACCCGGGAGCATGGCGGAAAGTGCCCTAAGTGCGGTAAGCCCGTTACGGTGGGAGTAGTTAACCGCGTTGAGAAATTAGCCGACAGGCCGGAAGGTTTTAAGCCGGAAAACGCCATACCCTTTAAGAATCTTATACCTTTAGAAGAAATCATCGCCGATGCCAAGGGGGTGGGTAAGGCAAGTTTAGCCGTAGAAAGAGATTACCGCGGCTGCCTGGCTAAGTTCGGCACAGAATTTGAGATTTTACTGCGCGCGCCAAAAGAGGATTTATTTAAAGGTTTGCCTCCTAAAGTTGCGGAGGGTGTTTTAAGGGTGCGCGAAGGTAAGGTTAATATTCAGGCTGGCTATGATGGAGAATATGGGACAATCTCCATCTTTGGAAATGCAGAGCCCGGACCAAAAAGCGAGCAACAATTAAATTTATTTTAATGCGCCTGTGGCCCAACGGATAGGGCGCCAGCCTCCGGAGCTGGATGTGACAGTTCAATTCTGTCCAGGCGCAAAAAATAAGTATGTAGGGGGGAGAATGAAAAAGGTTGTAAGTGTAATTGGCGGAAGGAATTGTACGGTTGAAGTGGAGAAAATTGCCCAAGAATTAGGTAAAAAGCTTACTAAAGTGGCGGATATACTCGTTTCAGGGGGATTAAGTGGAGTAATGGAGGCGGTTTGCTCAGGTTTTCAATCTGGCGGTGGCTTAACTATGGGTATTATTCCGAGTTATAACAAGAAAGAGGCCAATAAGTTCGTAGATATTGTTATCCCCAGCGGATTAGGTTTAGCCAGAAATGTTCTGGTGGTTACAACTGCAGACGTAGTCATTGCGCTCTCCGGAAGAGCAGGGACCCTCTCTGAAATAGCCTATTGTATTCAATTTGGCATACCGGTAATAAATTTAGGTTCCTGGGATATCCCCGGCACCATAAAATTAAATTCGGTTGATGAAGCTGTAGCTAAGGTTGGAGAGTTGTTGAAAAGTGGAAAAAATTAATTTAAAAACGAGCAGGCGCATTGAACTAATGGATATAACCGCAAAGGTGCAGCAGGCGGTAGCTAAGCTCGAAGTTGATAATGGGGTATGTTTTGTATTTTGCCCGCATACCACAGCCGGCCTAACCATTAATGAGAATGCCGACCCTTCGGTCAAAAGCGATATGATCAATGCTCTGAATAAGCTTATCCCGCCGGATCCTGGGTATGCGCATAGCGAAGGAAACTCCGACAGCCATGTAAAATCTTCTTTGTTTGGCCCGGATTTAAGTATCTTTATCGAGAACGGCGCGCTTAGCCTCGGGGCCTGGCAGGCAGTATATTTTTGCGAGAGCGACGGCCCGCGCGTAAGAGAGGTATGGGTCAAGGTTCTTGGGCCTGCTTCTCCGGTAGGCAGGGTGAAATAATGCCGGAACTGCCGGAAGTCGAAACGATCAAGCGGGATTTGGAAGAAGTGATTTTAGGAAAAAAAATTACCGAGGTCTGTGTGCATAATCCTAAAATTATCCGCGAGCCAGGGTTAGCGGCTTTTAGGAAAGGCCTTGCCGGAGCGATAATTAAGAAGATATTGCGCAAAGCCAAGGTTTTAATTTTAGAATTATCCAATGGGAAATCATTAGTGGCGCATCTTAAGATGACCGGCCAGCTAATCTACCCGGGAGGCGGTAAGAATAGCCGGGTTGCCTTTCATTTATCCGACGGGAAAATCCTGGATTTCAATGACCAGAGATTGTTTGCGGAATTACGGCTCCTCGATGACTGGCGTTCTTTAAAATTTATTCAGGGCCTCGGCCCCGAACCGGCGGATGTTTCTTTGAGGCGATTTAAAGAAATGCTGGCTAAAAAGAGAACCGCGATTAAGCCTTTATTAATGGAGCAGACATTTATTTCTGGTATAGGCAATATTTATGCTGCGGAGATTTTATTTCAAGCCAAGATCCGTCCTGAACGCCGGGCAAATGAGTTAAAGGATAAAGAAAAGGAATTGCTCTTTAAGGCGATTAATGATATTTTGAATGCAGCGATCCGGCATGCCGGATCGTCCGTTGACGATTATGTGCGGGTGTCCGGTACACAAGGCGGATACGTAAAATATCACAAGGTTTATGACCGGCAAGGCAAGCCTTGTTCAGTTTGCAAAGCAACAATTAAAAAAATTAGCCAGGGAGGAAGGGGCACGTATTTTTGCCCCAGGTGCCAGAAGTAAAATATGAAGAAAAGAATAAAGATTAACGGAATTATAATGGCTTTAGTCTTTATCCTTGTTCTGGTTTTTCGGGAAACATTTTTCCGCCAGAATAATCCGGAGTGGCTGGAAACTTCTTTGAGGGCGATCGGTTTGTTTTCTTTATTTTTAGGTCAGCTTATCCGTGTTTCAGCCAGAGGCTTCAAAGCCGAGTATTCTAAGAATAGCCATGCTTTGATTGAGGGCGGGCCTTACCAGGCAGTGCGTAATCCTATGTATCTGGGGATTCTCTTGATTGGGTTTGGTGTCGTGCTTCTGCTGTTTAACTGGTGGGTAGTGTTTCTTTTTCTCTTAATTTTTTCCTCGCGTTACGTTCCGTTAATACTGAGTGAAGAAAAAAAATTGCGGGCCATGTTTCCCGGTTCTTATGAGGCATATTGCCGCAGGGTGCCGCGCATGCTGCCCCGGTTCTCTGCTTTAATCAAGGTCAGCGTCAGGGAATACCTACCGGTTAAGCCCGCTTGGTTTAAAAAAGAGATTAACTCCATAATCCCGCTTTTAATATTGATTTTATTATTTTTTCTCTGGAGAAAATGAAGAATTTTCAGTTGCAAGCAAAAATACTAGCGCAAACTAGAATAAAGGATAACTACTGGCGTTGTGAATTGAGCGCTCCCCAAATCGCTAAAAATGCCCTAGCCGGACAATTTATCAATATCCGGGTAAACGATGGCCTTGACCCCCTTCTCAGGAGGCCGCTCAGCATACACGGAGCCGGAGGATCAAAGATAAAGATCTTTTATAAAGTAGTGGGTAAGGCGACAGAAATCTTAGCGCAAAAAAAAGTTGGAGCAACCTTGGATATTCTTGGCCCCCTGGGCAGCGGCTTTACTTATTCGCAGCCCGCAGCCCGCAGCCCGCAGCCAATTTTGGTAGCCGGCGGGATGGGCGTAGCCCCGCTAATTTTTCTCGCTGAAAAATTGAGGGGAGCCAAAACCATTGTTTTAATCGGGGCCAAGACAAAAGACCAACTGCTCTGTGCCCGGGAATTTAAAAAGTCAGGTTGTGCCGTAAAAATAGCTACTGACGATGGCTCAAGCGGATTTAAAGGCAGGGTTAGCGACCTGCTTAAGAATTTGCTATCTGCCCCAGGCCCCAGGCCCCAGCCTATCTATGCTTGCGGTCCAAAACCCATGCTGAGGGCAGTTACGGATATTGCTAATGCCCGCGGCATACCGGCGCAATTATCTTTAGAAGAACATATGAGCTGTGGAATCGGGGCGTGCCTGGGTTGCGTAGTCAGGACCAAAGACGGGTTAAAACGGGTTTGTAAAGAGGGCCCGGTATTTTTAGCCAAGGATTTAACCTGGTAAAAATGCAGACAAAATTTTCAGTGGAGATAGGAAAATTAAAATTAAATAATCCGGTGCTGGCAGCCTCCGGGACCTTTGGCTATGCCGAAGAATTTAAGGATTTTATGGATTTAAGGAAGCTTGGCGCGATTGTCACTAAAACTCTGACTTTAAAACCGCGCCAGGGAAATCCGGCTCCGCGTACCTGCGAAACTCCGGCCGGGCTGCTTAATTCTATCGGCCTGGAGAATCCGGGTTTAGAAATTTTTATCCGGGATAAACTTCCTTTCTTAAAGAAAATAGGAATTCCTATTATTATGAGTATTGCTTCCGAAGAAGAATCATCAGAATTTTTGGAATTAGTCAGCCGGATAAATATGATCAAAGAAGTGGCGGCAGTGGAATTGAACATCTCCTGTCCGAATGTCCGGGGGAGAAGCAACCTGATTTCCCAGGATGCCGAAGCTACCTATAAAATTGTTCAGGAAGTGCGTAAGATTACGGGTAAGGTCCTTATCACAAAATTATCTCCTAACGTTACTTCTATCGGCGTTATTGCGGAGGCTGCTGAAAAGGCGGGGAGCGATGCAGTTGCTCTGATTAATACCTTAGGAGGGATGAGTATAGATGTTGAGCAAAGAAAGCCTAAGGTTGCCGCGGGGATTGCGGGTTTAAGCGGTCCGGCCATCAGGCCGGTGGCCATAAGAATGGTCTGGGAGGTTTTTAATAGAGTTAAGATACCAATTATCGGAATGGGTGGTATAATGGATGTCTCCAGCGCCCTGGAATTTATTATTGCCGGCGCGACCGCGGTAAGTATCGGGACAGCAAATTTTATCAATCCTAAAATAAGCGCAGAAATAGTATCCGGGTTAAAAGAATATTTGACCAGGAATAAAATAGCGGATATCCAAGATCTTACCGGGAGTTTAAAAATATGCAGTCAAAGATAATTTTAGCCTTAGATCTGGGTAGTCTGGATGAGGCGAAATATTTTATCCATAAGCTCTATCCTAAGGTAAAAATATTTAAGGTAGGCCTGCAGCTTTATACTGCCGCAGGCCCGAAAATAATCCAAACAATTCATCAAAAAGGGGGCGAGGTTTTTTTAGACTTAAAATTTTTCGATATCCCCAATACTGTTGCTCAGGCAATCCGGGAGGCAGTGCGCCAAAGGATAAAAATGCTCACCTTGCACATCTTAGGCGGTGAGGCAATGCTGAAGGCCGCGGTAAAAGCAGCTAAAAGTGAATCCGAAAGGCGTAAGGTAAAAAAACCGTTATTGCTCGGGGTGACAATTTTAACCAGCCAAAAGACCCATCCGAACCAGGTGCTTAAGCTGGCAAAAATAGGAATTAACTCCGGATTAGACGGGGTAGTTTGTTCAGCCCGGGAAGCCCGGGCCTTAAGAAGCAAAATCAAAAGAAAATTTTTAATAGTTACTCCGGGAATCAGACCTAAGGGAGTAAAAAAGAACGACCAAAAGAGGACGGCTACGGTTAAGGAAGCTGTCCAGGCAGGAAGCAGTTTTTTGGTTGTTGGCCGGCCGATATTAGAAGCAAATGACCCGCTTAAAGCGTTACAATTATTAGAATAGTAGGGAGGATGTAAATATGTTCAAGAAATTAGCAGCGCTTCTTTTTCTTATTGTATTATTGGTTAATGTCTGTGGTTGCGTTGCTTTGATAGCCGGAGGCGCTGCCGGTGGGGCCGGAACAGCAGTCTGGCTTTCGGGAAAATTAACGCAATATATAAACGCTTCGCTGGAACAGGCAATTCAAGCCGCCAAAGATTCTCTTTCCCCGTCCAGCCTGAGAATAGTGATGAAAGAAACTGCTCCCGGCCAGGCCGTGGCGCAAATCCGGAGCAGGGATGTCGGCGGAGAAAAAGTTTACATAGATATTCATAAGATTACCGAAACGAGGTCGCGCATTGAAGTGCGGGTCGGTACAATCATAAGCAACAAGGCAGCCGCGGATAGAATTTTAAAAGGTATTACCGGGCGGCTGTAGTTTTCCTTTCTTGCGCAACCTAGGCATTTAAGTTAAAATAGACAAAGGAATCTGATCTAAACGGGCGATTAGCTCAGTTGGTTAGAGCGTCTGATTTACATTCAGAAGGTCAGGGGTTCAAGTCCTCTATCGCCCACCATGAATGCCATGTAAGAAGCGGGTGTTTTTTTTGAACACCCGCTTTCTTATTTTTATAATATCGCAGGTTATGCTAAAAAATTTATTTTACTCGGCCTGCTTTAAATATACGGCTTGTCGGCTTATTTTGGAGGTAGTATAATATAAAAATGGGCCCTGGCAATAAGGTTAATCTACTCTATGTAGTTACGAAGCTGGAATTAGGTGGCGCGCAAAAGCAGCTATTAAGCCTTATCCGGGGGGTAAATAAAGAAAGATTTAATTTATTTCTTTTTACAGGGCTTGAGGGCTTACTGGTTGAAGATGCCCTGGCTATTCCTCAGCTGAAACTGCAACGTTGCCGCTTTCTTAAAAGGCCCATCCGTCCAGGGCAAGACTTTTTGGCGTTAATTAATCTGTATTCATTTATCAGGAAAAATAATATAGGGATAGTCCATACCCACAGTTCAAAGGCGGGGTTTTTAGGCAGGCTGGCGGCTAAACTGGCCGGGGTAAAGGTGATTATCCATACTGTGCACGGCTGGAGCTTTCATAAGTATCAGCCGTTTTTTTTACGCAGGCTATTTATTTTATCGGAGAGGCTTACCGCTTTATTTACAGATAAATTAGTCGTTGTGTCTTCTTTTGACCGGGCGAAAGGATTAGAGAATCGTATAGGAACCCAGTTTAAGTATTCTCTTATACCTTACGGCATTGATTACGCCGAATTTGACATTCAGGATCCATCCGTGCGCCGCGAGTTAGGGTTAAATAAACGGGATTTAGCCGTCGGGATGGTCGCTTGCTTTAAGCCGCAAAAATGCCCCCAGGATTTTATAAGGTTAGCCGGTTTGGTCAACCGATATATGCCCGGAGTAAAATTCATCTTAGTCGGCGACGGTATTTTACGTAAGAGAATAGAGCGGCTGATTGCCGGCTCGCATTTAGAAGAGAGGATAATTTTAACCGGCTGGCGCAGGGATATCCAGAGAATATTATCAGCTTTAGATGTTTTTGTCCTGACGTCTTTATGGGAAGGATTGCCTGTTACGGTATTAGAAGCAATGGCGGCGGCCAAAGTAGTGATAGCTACGGATACGGGAGGCGTAAGAGAGGTAGTGGATAACAGGAAAACAGGTTTTTTGATTCAGCCTCATGATGTGGAAGGGCTGGCTAAAAAACTGGTCAGCCTATTAATGGAAAATGAACTTAGAATTAAAATTGGCCGCTCTGCCCAGGAGTATCTAAAATATAACTTTAAAACTAACGATATGATAGGCAATACGGAAGCCCTTTACGCTAGCTTAATGCATCGGGCTAGCGAATGAATAGGCCCGCGGTTATATTATTTTTACGAATTTAACATTTAATGGTATAATAAATTAACCGATAATCCTAATCAATATTGAAGATGCTTATTAACTGCCTTGCCATATTTTTAGTCAGTTTTTTAACCGGTATTTTAGCCGTTATCCTGTTTAAAAAACTGGCCTTAAAATCCGCTTTTCTTATTGGTAAAGGGATACCCCTAGTAGGCGGAATAAGTCTGGCCCTGGCTTTTGTTTGCGGGGTCTTGGCCAGTTGGTTTATCTTCAGGTTACCCCTGAGACAAATAATAGGCATATTATTTTCTTCAATTACCATGCTGGGCTTTGGCTTATTTGACGACCGCCGGGAACTATCCATAACGACTAAATTCTTGGTTCAAATCATTGCTGCTTCAGTGCTTATTTTTTCCGGGGTTAGGACGCAGATTGTCTATATAGGCGATTTAGCCAATATTGCCGTAACCTTGATCTGGGTTATCGGGATTACCAATGCTTTTAACCACCTGGATATAATGGATGGTTTGGCTGGCGGGGTAGCGGTTATCGCCAGCGCGGCATTTTTAACAACCGCATTTTTTAATCAAGATATTCAATCCCTAATTCTGGCCTTAGCTCTGTTGGCAGCGATTTTAAGTTTCTTAGCCTACAACCTGCCTCCGGCTAAGGTTTATATGGGCAATTCCGGAAGCCATTTCTTAGGTTTTGTTTTATCCGCCGTGGCCCTCCTAATAAATTATGCGCCTATGGAGAGAAAAATCGCGCTGTTTTCCCCCTTGTTAATTTTAGGCCTGCCTATATTTGATACCGTTTTTCTCAGCATAGCGCGCTTAAAAAAGCATATTCTGCCTTTTAAAAAGAGCGATGACCATTTAGTACTGCTCTTGTTAAAATCAGGGTATTCCCGGAAGCAGGCTTTAGCGGGTATGTTTTTGTTAACTTTGATCTTTTCTATCTCAGGAGTAGCCTTAACCAGAATTCCTAATTATGAGGGGATAATTCTTGTGGTAGTTATTATGTTGATGAGCGTAGCCCTAATCGTTAAAATGGGTAAATTCAGGGTTAACAGATAAGGAATGCTTACCGCCGGACTGGCGGTTTGATAATAAGCCTAATATTGCCCACCAAATTAAGCTTACCTCGGGAAGAAAGAAGCTAAAGTCAATTAAGTTATGGATTAAGAAAACGCAAACCGAGCAGATTAATGCGGCAGCCTTTCTTCTGTCGGGTGATTCTTTCAGGGTTTTGAGGCCAAATCGCAGGATCAGTATAACCAGCCAAATAAATGCAGCTATCCCCAGTATCCCCGTTTCGGCCCATATCTGCAGGTAAGAGTTATGGCTATAACGGGAAAGGGCAAGATTAAAATTACCCAGGCCCACGCCGCTTAAGGGCCGAGTGTTAATTATGGCCAGGGTATCTTGCCAGTAATTTAAGCGCATGGTTGTGGAGAATAACGGTTGGAGGTGTTGTTTCTGGACCTGTCCCCTTATCGCGAAGACCAGAATAACGGTTATCAACAATCCAAAGAAGATAAGAATATCCCTTTTTTTAAATCGATTTCGCAGGTAAAAATATAATATTAAGGCCAGAGAGAGGCTTAAAAGAGCTCCGATGGATTTAGTCAGCAGGAGGGCAAAAAATAACGGCAGAGCAAGGAAGGCCTTGTGCTTATAGATGAAGGTAAGAGGGATGAGCATAGCCAGATATCCTCCCAGGGTATTGGGGGTAACAAAGGGGAAGAAGGCCCGCCCTTGCCGGACATAATCCAGGACGAAAGGATTAGTTATGCCTTCTTTTATTACATAACTGTTTAAATAGCGGAACCCGAAGAAATATTGATGCATCGCCAAGAAGCTAATCAAAATTCCAGCAATCATTATACTCAAGATGACCCGGCTTTGATCCTGGTCAGGCAAAGAGCCGCAAATAAGCAGGATTAAAATACCGCCTATATATTTGTATAACTCTTGTGCCCCGGCAGTATTATTATAACGGAATATTAAGGAAAGGAATAATGCCAGGCATAATAAGGTTATGGGTGAGGTTAACTTGTTTGCTTTTAAAGATACGCCTTGAGTTATAATCCAGATAGCCGCAAAGATAAGCAACAGGCCAGAGTGGATGAAATTGGCGTAAGGCAAGGCCAGGGAGGAGATAAACGGCCGCAGAAAGATTAGGATGAGCAGGATTATTGTCATATATGGATTCTTATTTTATTCCAGGAAGTATGCCTAGTCAAATAGAATATCGTGAAAATCCTTTACAGGCTTTCAGAAATCTGGTATCATAAATTTCCACTTTTATGATGGACAACATATTCCGGTAGCGTAATGTGTGATGGTTGGGGCCCGTGGTGCAGCCTGGTTCAGCACGTCAGATTGTCGATCTGAAGATCGCGAGTTCAAATCTCGTCGGGCCCGCCA
>JAQTPA010000048.1 GCA_028713155.1 Candidatus Omnitrophota bacterium
AGCCTTTATTCTTTAGCGCTGGCAGTGCTCTTCTGGTTGTGGATAGGCATTGTAGCCAGGCTGGGTTCTTTGGAAGAGTAAAAAGACAGGAGAGAAAAATATGAAAGTAGTAATCTTAGCGGGTGGAAGAGGGACGCGGATCAGCGAAGAAACCGGGAGTATCCCCAAGCCGATGGTAGAAATCGGAGGTAAGCCCATTATCTGGCATATCATGAAGATATATTCGCATTTTGGATTTAATGATTTTATTATTTGCCTTGGTTATAAAGGCTATATGATCAAGGAGTATTTCTCCCACTATTTCCTGCATATGAGCGATGTTACTATTGATTTAAAAAAAGACGACGTTAAAGTCCGCTCTACATCAACCGAACCCTGGAAGGTTACTCTGGTGGATACCGGCCTGGACACCATGACCGGCGGCCGCCTAAGGCGTGTTCAAAAATACATAGGCAATAAAACATTCATGATGACCTATGGCGATGGGGTGAGTGATGTAGATATCAAAGAATTACTCAAGTTTCATAAGCGTTGCGGCAAACACGCGACCGTTACTGCGGTGCAGCTTGCCGGGAGGTTTGGGGCTTTAAATATGAAAGATAAAGGAGTAGTTACTTCTTTCCTGGAGAAGCCCAAAGGCGATGGTTCATGGATTAACGGCGGTTTCTTTGTGCTTGAGCCGGAAGTTTTTAACTATATTAGCGGGGATAATTCGGTGTGGGAGTTTGATTCTTTGAAAAACATGGCGGTTGATAAACAGTTAACCGGATTTAAACACAGTGGCTTCTGGAAGTGTATGGATACTTTAAGAGACAGATCGGAGTTAGAGGCGTTTTGGGATAGCGCAAGAGCCCCCTGGAAGAAATGGAAGGTGTAGAAAGCAGTAATGAATAAGCATTTTTGGAAAGGTAGAAAAGTATTGATTACGGGTTTTGAGGGTTTTCTCGGCTCTAACCTGACTAAGGCCCTGCTTTATTCCGGCGCAAAAATTTATGGTCTGGATATTAAGGTCAGGAGAAAAGATACTATCCTGGCTGCGGCTGACTATAAAAAAATCACCGTGATTAAAGGCAGCGTAGCTGATTATAAGTTAGTAAAGAACATTATACGCAGGAATAAAATCAATGTTGTTTTTCACTTGGCGGCGGAAGCCATTGTCGGAAAATGCCATAATGATCCGTTGTGTACTTTTTCTACGAATATTCAGGGTACCTGGAATATTCTGGAAGCTTGCAGGGGCCTAAAGAATATCCGGGCAGTGGTCATTGCTTCCAGCGATAAGGCCTACGGCAGCCATAAAAAATTGCCTTATACGGAAAAGACGCCTTTACAGGGTAACCATCCTTATGACGTCTCCAAGAGTTGCGCGGATTTAATCGCCAATACCTACGCCTATACTTATGGCTTACCGGTATGCGTTACGCGTTGCGGGAATATTTTTGGGCCGGGAGATTTTAATTTCAGCCGCCTTGTTCCTGACGCAGTTATTTGCGCCCTTACCTGTAAAAAACTTCTAATCCGCAGTGACGGCTTATTTACCCGCGATTATGTCTTTGTGGAAGATATCGTAAACGGCTACATACTGCTGGCGGAAAAAATCTGCAAATTAAACCTCTCCGGTGAGTGCTTTAATTTTAGTTGTGAGAGACCGGTTACAGTTATAAAACTGGTTAAAATGATTTCTAAGGCCATTGGGAAGCCAGCCGATTATAAAATATTGAACCAGATAAAATATGAAATCAGGCATCAGTATTTGTCTTCCCGTAAGGCCAGGGCCAAGCTTGGCTGGAGACCGGTATTTAGCCTTGATACGGGATTAAAAAATACTATTGGTTGGTATAAAAAGGTATTTTAGGAATTATATGAGAGTAGCCGATTATATTTTTAAATATTTAGCCGATTATGGGATTAAGCATGTTTTCCTGGTAAGCGGCGGCGGTGCGATGCATTTGAATAACGCATTAAAAAAAGAAAAACGCATCAAATATGTCTGCACTCACCATGAGCAGGCAGCCGCAATTGCCGCAGAGGGATATGCCAGGGCATCGGGAGAACTGGCGGTTGTTAATGTGACATCCGGCCCCGGGTCTACCAATGCCTTGACAGGAGTTATCGGAGAGTGGCTTGATTCCGTGCCGGTATTATATTTATCCGGACAGGTAAAATATGAAACAACAATCGCCTCTGTCCCGGATAGCCGCTTGCGGCAACTGGGAGACCAGGAGATTAATATAATTGATATTATCAAGCCGGTGACTAAATACGCAAAGATGATAACTGAACCGGGAACGATAAAAACCGAATTGGACAAGGCTATTGATATCGCTACTTCCGGCAGGCCCGGCCCGGTATGGTTGGATATTCCGCTGAATGTTCAAGGGGCATTAATTGATGAGCGCAGCTTGAAAAGCGAGGAGATGGATTATCTTCCGCTTGCGGCAGAAGACGGGGTAATTTCTGCAGTTATTGAAGAGTTGCAAAAAGCTAAGAGGCCGCTGTTTATTGCCGGCCATGGCATCAGGATCGCAAAAGCAAAAAGGCAATTTTTGGAATTAGTAGCTTCATTGGGTATTCCCGTTGTTACGACGTTTAATGGCTTTGACTTAATCGCTTC
>JAQTPA010000029.1 GCA_028713155.1 Candidatus Omnitrophota bacterium
GTATCCGGGATACCTGGAGGCTTTCCAAGAAGGAATTAGTCAAAACAATACAACGCGTCGAAGGCAACCTGGATTGCTTTGGGGCCAAGCGCAATTCCTGCGAACAGCTGAGTTGTTGCTGGAGGAGTGATTGTATAAAATGAAATACCATTGCCAGATCTGTGACCGGGATATCGATGATTTTGCCAGCCTGGCCCATATCAAGGCTGAAGAATACCTGCTGGATTTAATCCGGCGGGACCACCCTGAATGGCATGAAAGCAAAAAAACCTGCCATAAATGCGTAGAATATTACCGTAAGCTGGTTAAGGAAAACGAGGTTTAATCTTCCTAAAGGACGGTCCAATTTTGAACCGTCCTTTTATTTTAAGTAAGTATTTTGGGTAAGTACTCATAATAAATACGGCGTTAAAACCCGGTAAGTTCAAGTAAATGCAGGCTCGAGGAAGACCGAAAAAGTATAGGATAGTGCGCTTAGACCCTAAAATCAGCCAATTTAGCCCCCGAGGTAAGGCTGGCCGGCCAAATGAGGTAGATTTGAGTATGGATGAGTTTGAGGCCTTAAGGCTGGCTGACTATATGGGATTACCCCAGAAAGAGGCAGCTAAATCCATGCACATATCCCAACAGACCTTTAGCCGGGTATTTAAAAGGGCGCATAAACACATCGCCAATGCCTTGGTTAATGGTAATATAATCAAGATCCAGGGAGGCCATTACGTGATCAGTTCCCGCGAAGAAACTAATCCCGTCAAGAACCAGGATAGCCCAACCTAAAGAAAGACCACCCCTAAAAAAGCCTGCTTAAATAAGCATTTTTACCGAAACTTACTTACTTTTACCTTTGTGCTCAACTTCCTATAATATATCTTATGTTAACTTGAGCATATTGGCTAAGTTACTCTAATGCTTTGGTAATTAAGGAGTTAGGTTATACCGGTATTTTCCTGTGGAAAAGCGTTTTTTAGTTTACTTAAACTTACCGTCTTATTTTATGCTTGACATTTTGGTGGGGATTTCTATGTAGAACTACCAGGATTTTTTGCCTCTAATCGCCTATTTTATTTACGGGTTAAAATTACCTGGGCAGGAAAGATAGAATTGTCTCCAAAGCGGCAGTTAATCTTATCTATTGCCTTAACCAAGGCCTCCCTTCGTTTTTCCTCAATAAGTAAAGGAAGGTACTCCTGGGGGCTTAAATGGCTGGCAGTGACCCCTAGAGCCCGGATTTTTGGCCTTTTTTGAGCCATTCCAGTCATTATCTTGAGGGTTCTCAGATATATTTCATAGCTGTCATTAGCGGCTATTGCAAAGGTCTTTTGAGCCAGAAAATCGCCTTTTTCTGGTATATTTAACCAGAGTTGGATTGTCTTGGCAACCAGGTTTTTCTGGCGTAACCGCTCGCCAACCATTTCCGATAATACCCTGATCCAGGCGCTGATAAACCGGGGGTTTGTTTGAGCTCTGGGCAAGGTATACGAATGGCCTATGGACTTGGATTTTTCCGGTATATCCTCAAACTTACCGGGATTTTCAGCAAAGAATCCCGGTAAGTTCAGGTATAAATCCCAACAAGTCTTTAAGCCCTGAGCCATTAAAACCTGCCCGGTTTTACCAGCCATACCGCAGGCTTTAGTAAGCGGGGTCGCGCTTAAAATATCTTTAAAGTTGGCCTCGTTGATCAGGGTTACGCTATTGGGTTTATTTATTTTGGAAGCGAGCTTAGCCAGAAGCCAGTTTTTGGCTATACCTACCGAAGCAGTGATGTTAAAGTTTGCATATATCTGCTCCTGAATTTGAGCAACAAGCTTAAGCGGCTCCGGATGCTCCAGGATATCCATCTGGAATTCATCAATTGAAGCATAATTCAGCACAAATCCCCAACCCTTAAGCAGCTCAAAAATCTGTTCTGAAGTCCAGATATACTTAGCTTGGTCCGCTGCCACAAATTCCAGGTTTGGGCAGATACCAAAAGCATCTTCTGAGGGCATCCCGGAATGGATCCCTAAGGCTTTAGCTTCGTAGCTGGCGGCACAGACCACCGTGCGCATTTTATGGGCGCGCGAGCCGACAATCAAAGGCCTGCCTTTCAGGCGCGGATTGATAACCTGTTCAATTGAGGCAAAAAACGCGTCCATATCAATATGAATAATCATACTTAAACTTACCGGAATTTTATTGGATTATTTTGTCAATCTGCCAGCGGAAGGTAGAATTATTAAAGGATATCTGATAGATCTGTCCGGAGCTGACTACGGAAAAGTAATTAACCAATGCCTGGCCTAAGCGCTCCTGCCAGTTGTAGGTAATAGTTTCAATGGTATATTCTTTATCTTTCCAGGTAAAGCTTTTAGGAAATATCTTGGCATGTTTAAAATGCGCCAGAACATCAATACGTTCATCTAACGCATCCGGGTTAAAACCACCTTTATCCGGCTCAAACCTGTCCCAGCGGGACTGAGGGTTAAAACTACTTTGATTCATACTTCCTGATCACGGTCATAAGTTTCCCGATTACCTTAAACTCTTCAAAAATCGGCGGGTAATTCGGGTTAGCTGCTTCCAAATGGTATTTACTGCTTTTACGGACTAGCCTTTTTAAGGTAACTTCGTTATGGCCCAAAAGCGCGGCCACTATTGCGTTATTTTCGGCATAGGGTTGTTTCTTAATAATCGCCACATCCCCATCCAGGATACCGGCATCAATCATACTGTCGCCCTTAATCCTTAAAGCAAAAACATCATTAAAACCTAGGCGGCCCAAAAACAGATTATCTACATCCACATAACCTTGGATTTCTTCATAAGCTAAATTAGGCTTGCCGGCCATTATGGTGCCAATTATAGGTATTTTATTGAAACTAGCGCACTCAGTCAGCTCAATTGCCCGGGATTTATTATTCCTGCGCCTGACCAGGCCTTTCTGCTGCAAAACCTTTAAATAATCCCTGACTGTGCCGGTAGATTTAAACCCTAGCTCCCCTGCTATCTCTCTGATCGTAGGAGGAAGCCTCTCCCCTATCCGTTTACGGATAAAATTAAGCACCTTTTCCTGCTTGGGCGTCAAATACGGCTTCTTTTCCATGGTTATATCTATACCACACATTTGTGTGGTTTGTCAAGTTATCTTTCTAAAACTTTAGCAAACGCCTGGACAACCGCAGGATTAAACTGGGTCCCCGCGCCTTCCTTTATTCTTACTAACGCTTCTTCTTTAGTTAAGGCCGTTTTATAAGAACGCGCGGAAACCATCGCGTCATAAGCGTCCGCAACCGTAACAATCTGCGCAAAGATATTCAGCTGACCGCCTTTTAAACCATCAGGATATCCCTGGCCATCGTAACGCTCATGATGCGACCTGATCACGGAAAGCACCCGGGCATCCGGGAACACCGGTTTTAATATCTCTTCACCTACTTCAGGATGTTTATGTATATCTCCCCATTCGCTCTCGGATAATCTACTTGTCTTATTCAAAATATCTTCATGGATACCTAGCTTGCCGATATCGTGCAACTGCGCCGCTTTTTTCAGTAACTCCGCTTCCTTAAGGGAGATTCCCATCTCAATCGCAATCTGATAAGCGTATTCACTGACTCTGTCAGAATGGCCACGGGTATAAGGGTCTTTAGCTTCTAAGCCGCGCACCATAGACTGCACCATGCGGTAAAAATAAGCCTGTAATTTTTCCCGCGCCTCTTCTAAGCTTGAAGCCATATTATTAAAAGAAGCAGCGAGCTGGCCAATCTCGTCCTGAGAGGATATTTTTACCCGATACCCCAGATCCCCTTCTGTTATATGCTTAGTCCCGTCGATTAACTTCTTGATTGGGATAATTATTTTTGCGGAGAATATAAAACCGAGGCTTAAAGCAAAAATAACACCCGCTAGTACGACAAATATGCCCCGGTACAATAAATCCTTTTCCGCAAGATAAACATCAGCGGCGTCTATATCCACGCCTAATACGGCGACAGGTACATTATCTTTATTTAAAATAGGCGCATACCCGGAAAGCAGCTTGCCCCATTCATCAGTAGTCAGATTAGTATCCGCGCTCGGGCCGCTAAAAGCCTTAAGCATTTCAGGAAAACGCCTGGCATCGTATTTATCCCCCGGATAGGAAGTTAAACCGGGATCAACCACAAACTGCCAGATACCCGGCGCATCTGTTTTTACCATTATGTAAATATACCGGATAACCGGATTAACCTCTTTTATCCTGGACATCCTAAGAGCGATGCTCTTAAAGGAAGGACTATTTACTCCTTCGGGCTTTAGCGGGATATTACTTAGTTCGGCGGCATCAACTGAAAGCGCGGCTGTTTGAGCAATTACTTTCAGCTTATCCCTGAGCTGGTTAAACTGCGATTTTAAAGCGTACCTTAAAAGGATGAAATTCCCCAACAGCGCGACAAATAATAAAGAAAGGGTAAAAGATAAGGCTACTTTTACGTAAAAACTATGGAAAAATAATCCCCTGTTTTTCATATTATCTATAATTGTCGAAACTAAGCGGAATAGAAAAATCTAAACTCCGCAGATGCACGATAACCGCCTGTAAATCATCTTTCTTGGGCGAGCTGACCTTGACCTTCTCCCCTTCTATCTGGGTTTGCACTTTTAGCCCTAACCCTTTTATAATGCCGGTTAATTCTTTGGCTTTCTCTTTCTCAATACCCATGCAAATTTCAACTTGCTGGCGCAGATACCCCTCAAAAGCTTTTTCGGGATCATTGAATTTCAGGGATTTCAGGGAAACCCCCCGCTTAGCCAGGCGGGTAGCCAGAATATCGGTAAGGCTGCGCAGCTTGAATTCATCATCGGCAACCAGCGTAATTCTTTCTTCTTTACGGTCAAAAACAATCGAGGCCTTGCTGTTTTTAAAATCATAGCGCTGGGACAGCTCCTTAGAGGACTGGTTTACCGCATTATCCACTTCCTGTAAATTCACCTCCGAAACAATGTCAAAAGAAAAATTTGCCATAATTTACCCCCCTTCCGCAAATAATACATACTCCTCAGCGATTCAAAAAATATAATTATAACCAGGACAATCATTACGGCTGAAAGCCCGGCATTCAGATTACCCTGAAAATCATGCTTCGGTAAATAATTACCCGTAATATTCATTATTCCGGCAACTACTGTCGTAACGAACATAAAAAGCGCAGGCAAAAAAGTAATCAAGCCATATCTCCATTTTTTGGTGTGCCGGAGGATAAATAAGGTCCCGACCAGTAAAGCCAGGGTGGCCAGGAGCTGGTTGGCCACGCCGAACATCGGCCAGATAGTGGAAATTTCGCCGTTATATACGAGGTATCCCCAGAGAAGACTGATAGTTCCGGCGCTAACTATAATTCCCCACAGGGATTTACCGATTTTCCTGCGAGGAGTAGCTAATTTTATTAGCTCGTCTAAAATATAACGCGCCACACGCGTACCGGTATCAACCGTAGTCAGGATAAACAGAGCCTCGAACATAATCGCAAAATGATACCAATAGCCCATAAGAGCTTTCATCCCGGGAATAGCCGATAAGATTACCGACATCCCGGCGGCCAGGGAGACTGCTCCTCCGGTTCTCCCGGCCAATGCCTCCCCGGTCATACTCTCTATCTCGGCAAGATGCACCGGGCTAAGGCCCAATTTTTGAAATGCCTCTACCGGCACATTAATCGCGAAATAATCACCCGGCAGGAGTACGGTCGCCGCAATCAAAGCCATAATAGAGACCACTGCTTCAACCAGCATCGCGCCGAAACCAATCATGCGGATATCCGATTCTTTACTAATCATTTTCGGGGTCGTGCCTGAACTGATCAAGGCGTGAAACCCGCTGATTGCGCCGCAGGCAATGGTAATACAGACAAACGGCCAGACCTTGCCCGGGATAATCGGCCCGCCTCCATGGATAAAACTGGTGACTGCTGGCATCTTAAGGACAGGATTGACCATAAATATCCCGGCGGCTAAAAGCAGAATAGTCCCTATTTTCATATAGGAACTTATGTAATCGCGCGGGCACAACAGAAGCCAGACCGGCAAGACCGAAGCAACGAATCCGTAAACCGGCAGGATTATGGAAAGCGAGGGCTTAGAAAGCAAAAAGTACTGGCCAAAAACCGATTTAGAGAGCGGTTCTCCGAAAACTACGCCGGCAGTAACAATCAGGACTCCGATTAAAGAAGCCTCCAAGATCTTACCCGGCCGCAGTTTATACATATATAAACTAACGACTAGGGCCGCCGGAATAGTCATAACAATAGCAAAAGTAGCCCAGGCGCTTTCGCTGAGCGCGTTAACTACAACTAAGGCCAGGCCAGCAAGAGCGGTAATAATAATAAAGAGCACGGCGATACCGGTTACCAGGCCAGCAGTCTTACTGATATTCTTACGCGCCAGGCGGGTAAGCGAGAGCCCCTTAGTCCTTACCGAGGCAAAAAGTATAACCGTATCATGCACTGCCCCGCCTAAAACCGCGCCGATGAGAATCCACAGGAACCCCGGCAAAAAACCGAACTGCGCGGCTAACACCGGTCCAATCAATGGCCCGGCTCCGGAAATTGCGGCAAAGTGGTGGCCAAAAAGGACGAACTTATTAGTAGGGTGATAATCCCGGCCGTCTTTAAAGGTATGCGCAGGGGTCAAACGCCGCTCATTAATAACCAGGATTTTGGCAATGATAAATTTGGCGTAAAAACGGTAGGCCAGGGCAAATACCAGAAGGCTGATTATAAGTAAGGTTAAAGCGTGCATAAAGCGACTAAAGCTACTCCTTATTCATTTTTAAGTATTGATTTTATATTTACGCCGGCAAACCGCTCCGTGCCGTAAGAATCCTGGGTCCAGCCATTAGGCAATCCGCACTTGGCCATAATTTCCTTTGCCTCTGCGTATTCCTTAAGCTTAAGCCGGCGGTTTATTGCCTTGAATTCCACTGCTTTATGATACGGCAGGTATTGGCTCATCAAGCTTATATAAGTATCCCTGGATAAATCTTCGGCAATAAAACGCATAATTCTCTCTGTCCCCGACAAATTATTGGGTAAAACCAGATGCCGGATGATCAGGCCGCGTTTAATTATCCCCTCTTCATCTATTTGGGCAGTGCCGACCTGGCGGTACATCTCCTTTACCGCCTTGCGGTTATATTCCGGATAATCTGAAGCAGCGGAAAATTGGAACGCCGCCTCTGCATCGGCATAGCGCATATCCGGCATATAGATATCAATTATTCCGTCCAGCAATTTTATTATTTCGGGCAATTCATATCCGCCGGTATTGTAAACCAAAGGTATTCTTAAACCGGCTGAGATAGCCATTTTTAAGCTTTTCAAGATTTGCGGCAGGATATGGGTAGGCGTAACCAGGTTAATATTGTGGCAGCCCATCTTTTGTAATTCCAGCATAAATCCGGCTAGCTCTTCAAAATCAACTTCCCGGCCCGCACCTCCCTGGCTGAATTCATAGTTTTGGCAGTATACGCAAGCCATGTTACAGTTTGAGAAAAAGATCGTGCCTGATCCCTTTATTCCCGAAACAGGGGGTTCTTCTCCATGGTGGGCCATATAACTGTAGACTTGCGGCTTTAAGCCGGTCCTGCAGAAACCCTGGATATCACTTATACGGTTTACCCGGCATTTACGCGGGCAGATCGCGCAGGACTCCAGGCATTTAAAAAGCTTCGCGATTATTTTATCAAGGTATCCATTATGGAAAGATTTTAAATACACCGGGCATTTTGGAGGCATAGGGATTAGTTATTTTTTAGTTTGTGCGTTATACACTTCTCTTATCCGGTTAAAGAAAGCGATATAGTCAACGCTCCGGTAATCCGGGTAGGTCCATTGCCCGGGCCGAAAGGTCTTATCCTGAAAAAAGAGGGTTATTTCTGCGTAGATACCTTTACCTAAATATATGCGGTGGACGTAGTCTTTGGTCGAAGCTAAAACGAGTTTAGCCGAATTCAGATAGCCCGGGTCAATGTTGACCGTGCGTTTATCGGCAGAAGATAATTTCTTTTCGATTTTATTGGTCAGGATTTTTATAGCAGCGATTTGCTGCGCAGGGATAAGTTTCTTAAAACTGATAAATACTCTCTTTAAGGCCTGTCCGAATTCATCCCGGTAATAAGGCGTGGACGTAAAGGGCATAATCCGGCTTTCGGAATCTATTCTGCCGAAATGTTTAATCAGCAGAGTTTTGGCTTTAGCCAGGCATTTTTTTTCTTTAAAAATAAAACCGATGATGAGCTTAACGGGTTTAGCGGGGGCTATCTTCCCCATCTTGGGCTGGCAGAACCTGCAGGATAATCTGTCCCTTGCGGAAGGAATTGGTCAATATATTCTGATATTTTCTTGCGCTGGCTGGAGTTGATTGCATTAAAGAAAATAGCGATATTAAAACCGCTCTTATCTTTATCTTCAGTCCTGACGATTACGCCCGTGCAATCAACAGTATAAGATTTTTTATCTTTTTTTGTCTTAATAGGAAGCTTGAGCTTAACCGCAACTTTGGTAAAAGGCGGTATGTATTTTTTTATCCGGCAATACGCGCCTACGCAGCTTAAGTTCTGCGTAGAAGTGGAAAAACCATAGCCATTAGCCGCCACCTTAAAGGGAAGCTTTTGCTCCAAGCGGGGGTGCCTTCTTCTTTCCATCCCGGACTGGGTCATTTCTCCTCGGCTTTGGGTTTCTTGATAAAATTTGACCAGCACTTCTTGGTGCAATAAAATTTACCGTCGCGGTAATAACGCCTGATTTTCCTGATCGGCTTATTACAGCTTAAACAATTTGTCTGCTTTTCCTCTTTTGGTTTTGCTTCCGCCTGTGCCGCGTTTTGAGCCTGTTCAGTAGCCATTGTCCCTTAGATTCCTTTCTTTAATATTTGCTATTTACCTCTACAATGTAACATATATTCTTGCACCTGTCAATCTTGCTCTTACGGTTTTTAAGATATTCTCCAGAATTATTTTTCTTCCTTTTTTTCTTTTCTTAAGCCGGCTAATTCTTCTGTTAATCCCTCAATCTGTTTCTGCTGTTTTTCTATCTGTCTTTGCTGAATTTTTACTTTTACTGATAAGGCCTTAACCCCGGCCAGGGCCACGCCTGAAGGATCAATGCTGGAGATCATCTTATCATCTTTACCGTTAAGATGAAATAAGGCATGGAAATCCTGGGCAATAGGCGCGATGTGCTTAACAGAAGGATCCTCTCCTTTAAAATTCCACTGGGTCATCGGCAACTGATCAATTTTATTCAAGATCTCCTGGAGGTCAACAGGAGTAAAGTTCTCTTTTTTTGCACGGTCAGATTGAGCTGTCAATGTGCCAGCAGAATTCATATACGCGGAATATGCTCCGGCAACTGAAAAATACATATAAGTAAAATTTGTCTTTAATGTGGGATAAGTACTTGTTGTATACCCGGGAAGGTCTCCGGTAAGCCCAATATATCCCTGGCTGGGGTTAGAGTTAACGATATTGCCGGTGACATCTAATTTATAAAGCGGGCTCGTCGTCCCGATGCCGACGTTACCGGCTGTGATTCTCATAACTTCAGTACCAGCCTGTTTCCAAACATATTGTCCTGGTGATACCGTAGGATGAGAACCATAAGTATCAATAATAAAATCTCCGGCGGAATCGAGATTAATAAGAGTATAATCTTCGCCTGGAGTATTGGTTAATTTGACAATGTTTGCAGCATTAGAATTTATTTCTAATTTCCCTCCTGCCACCGTCGTCCCTATCCCGACATTACCTTCAACTACCAGATCTGCCAGGTAGTCAATCTCTCCTCCATCTCCGTCTGATTCCTCCCAGGTATAGTTATCGTGATCAATGTAGCTATCTCCTATGGCCATACGCTGGGAGCGCATTTCTCTATAGACTCCGTAGGGAGAAGGATAGTAGGTGGTAATGGTCAGGGTATCTTCGGCAAAGGCTAAAGGGTTAAAGGTTAGGGCTAAGAGTAAGCTTAAGAGAGAGATGGGAAGGGGTAAAAACCTCTTTAATTTAAACACTGCGTCCCTCCTGTTTTACTAAGTATATTTTATTTCCATATATTTTGTAAATATATTAACAGGTATAGAGGCTTTGGTCAATGGGAATATAAACAGGAGAGTTATTTACGCAGG
>JAQTPA010000030.1 GCA_028713155.1 Candidatus Omnitrophota bacterium
CGAGTCTGCTTGTTTATTCTTTTGCATATGCTTGTCTTTCCTGTATTGCATTATAGCTTTTTTGTGCTTTGATATACGCCTGAAAAACTCATACCATCCGCATGTTGGATAAAGCTTAAAATAACTGCAATAATTTAACCATAGGAAATCTATATATATAAATAGCCGGTTAACCGGCATCCTGATCAAAAGATACACCAAAGGCAAAATAAGCGGGAAATTCGCCGCTATACCGAATAACCTGTATAAATTAACAATCCTTCTTTTTTCTGACTCATCTTTAAATCCATAACGAGGGACTAGTGAGGAATAAACCATCCTGTGAAATCGGCCGGAGGCAGCGATCGAATACTTACCTAACATATCTGCTATTTTTGGTGAAGGCGCGTGGTGGTATTCGCAAAAATTACCTTGGGCGTGTTTTGAAAAAAGAGAAGAATCCATATTCGGATACGCCGAGAACATAGTAACTCTGGCATAATCAACCCTACATTTAATATTCAATTTTAAGCTTTCTATATCTTGGTCAATGGACCCACCCGGAATACCTATTATATTGGTAGTGCGTATCCTGATCCCATTATCCTTCAATAAAGCTACCTTAGAAAGAATCTCCTCTTCGGAGATATTCCTGTGCAAGACAGAATTTCTTAGATGGTTATTTCCTGATTCTAAACCAAAAGAAACACTGTAACAATTTGCTTTTTTTAATAGAAAAACGGCCTGCTCAGTCACTAAATTGGCCCTTACGTTGCACCAAAACGGTATATTAATATCCGCCTTATACTTACAAGAGAATTCTTCAATCCATTCCGGCATAAGGATAAATATATCATCATAAAATAAGATAAATTTGACCTCTTGTTTTTTCCGGACATCCTTTATCTCTTGCAGGACATTATCAACTGTTCTGCGGCGATAAATATTCTCTCTACTGTAAATACGGCGAGTGGTATTATTATAACAATAAGGGCAACTGTATGAGCACCCCCTGCTGGTAATCATACTTATTCTGTCTACAAAAAATGGAGACTTTAAGGTAAAAAGTTGGCGATCGGGAAAAATAAGCTCATCCAGGTTGCTGATAAGCGGGCGTGGTTCGTTCCTGAATATCCTACCCTCAATCTTAACCCAGAGGTTGTTTATGTTATTAAAAATTTTCCCCGCTTTAAGCCTATCGGCCAATTCCAATAAAGGATATTCCCCCTCACCAATACATACACTGTCTACCCCCTCTTCTTCTAATATCTGGGGATACGACGTTGGATATACCCCGCCAAATATCGAAAACACGTTAAACCGTTTTTTTATGCGGCGGTTAAGCTCAAGATAATAATTACTATAAAAACCTAATGTGCTATAGGCTAATATCGTCGGCACTCTATCTTCCAGCTTTCTAGACATAATATCGTAATCGGCCATAACTAAACCTGTTTCATGTCCCCGGGTTTTTAGAATACTCGAAAGGTACATTACGCTCAACTGCTCATCTTCAACTTCTTTCAAAACAAATAGTATTCGCATGGATTAAACACTTATTATCTACACCTTAAGTTCATAAAAATCGGCATAAACAAGCCTTCAGAAATAATCCGATAATCGATCTTTGAGTGCCCTTTTTGCCTTTCTTTAAATACATAAGGAAATTCAGTGATTTTAAAGCCCTTTTTATATGCCATAAACTTCAATTCTGCCTGAAAGATAAAGCCCCGCGAAGCGATTTCTTCCAAACTTAAGCTCGAAATAACATCCCTCTGCCAGCAGTTAAACCCTCCGGTTAAATCTTTTAACGGGCATTGTAAAATAAATTTTAAATACCGGCAGCCTAAAAAAGTCACCATTCTCCTGAAAAAATTCCGTTTCTCAACCCCGCCTTTCTTCATATAGCGGGAAGCAATGATAACCTGGTTTTCCTTCTTTAGCTTTTCAATTTCTTCCAAATAAGCCGCATCATGGGAAAGGTCAGCGTCCATCTGCTGAAACCACTCATAGTCTCCGTTTAAACCCCACAAAAATCCGGAAATATACGCCTTAGCAATACCCTCTTTTTTAGAACGTTTCAGGATATGAACCCTTTGGTCCTTCTTTATTATTTCTGCAATATTATCCCGGGTGTCATCTGCCGAACCATCATCTACGAAAAGAATATCTTGATACGGGGCATATTTTCTAATATTAGAATACAGGTCTAAAATATTTTCGGCTTCGTTAAAGGTAGGAACAATAATTAAAGTCTTTCTTTGGCTCATTTAAAAAAACCAGTAAAAAAACTTTATCCTGAAGATTGCCAGGAGCGCCGGAAACATATCCATAGCTCTTATTGTCTTGCCCTCTTCATGCGTTCGCGGCCTATACCAGACAGGAATTTCGCCTATCTTATAACCTTTTTTACAAAGCTTGCTGACCAATTCAAATTCAAAAGCCTGGTTAGCAGATTTACAATCTAAACCCTTGAGGGCCTCTGTTTTAATCAGCTTGGTCGCTATAACATCCGTAAAATTCCTGCGGTAAAATAGGTTTATTAAAAAAGTCGCTATAATGGTACCCAGCCAATATGGCCTTTCCTTAATTAACTGCCGGATTGAAATACCTTTTCTATCTGATAATCTTGAACCGAATACGGCATCCAGGCTTTCCTTATCAATTTTATCCATCATTTTATAAACATCGTCCATTTTATATTCTAAATCAGCTCCCGGGCCATAAAAATAATCGCCTTGAGCCAACTTTATGCACTCGCAGGCTGAATACCCCGAGCCCATATTCTTAGAATGAATAATTACCTTAAGGTCCTTGTCATTTTTCAAGCCTTCTAAAATCTCTTTCGTGCCATCTGTCGAACAGTTATCGATTACTATTATCTCCTTATCGATAGTAATCCTTTTCGCCTCTTCTATGGCTCTGAGTATAGTTGACTTCTCGTTAAAACACGCTATAAGGATAGTTATTCTCAATTTTTCCTTTTGAAGAATCTTTCAATGGTTTTTTCTATATAATCCAGCATCGGTTTTGTAAGCCCCGGGTAAACCCCTATCCAGAATAAATTGTTCATAACCAGGTCCGTATTCTTCAAGCTGCCCACGACCCTATGCTCTATATTTCTATAAGCCGGCTGCTTTAACAAATTACCGCCAAATAACATCCTCGTGGCAATCTTACGGTTTTCCAAATAATTAACGATATCCTGCCTTTTAAACGGAGCGTCCCGCTTTACTAAAGCCGCAAAGCCAAACCAGCTCGGTTCAGAATGCTCCTCTGCCTGCGGGAGCATTAAATAATCTTTGTATTTCTCAAAAATCTCATACAGAAATTCAAAGTTTCTCCTTCTCGCCCTGATAAATTCCGGCAATTTTTCTAACTGCGCACAGCCGATAGCCGCCTGCATATCAGTAGTTCTCAAATTATAGCCTATATGCGAATAAACATATTTATGGTCATACCCATAAGGCAAATCTCCAAGCTTCTGTTTAAATCTTTTTTTACAGGTATTATCGTGCCCGGATTCGCACCAACAATCCCTGCCCCAATCCCGGAATGACATAATTATTCTTCTTAACAGCGCTTCATTAGTCAAAACCGCCCCTCCCTCACCCATAGTAATATGGTGGGGCGGATAAAAACTACAGGTAGAAATATCCCCAAAACCACCTGTATACCGGCCTCTATATGTTGAACCAAGGGAATCGCAGTTATCCTCTATCCACCAGAGGTTGTGCTTTCTTGTCATTCTTTTAATTGCATCTATGTCAACGGGGTTTCCCAGTGTATGCGCCGTAAAAATCGCTCTTGTCTTTTTGGTGATCGCCTTTTCTAATTTCTGCGCGTTTATATTATAATTTCCGAGCTCAATATCAATAAACAGAGGAACCAGGTTATTCTGGATTATCGGATTAAGGGTAGTAGGAAAACCGCAGGCAGTAGTAATTACCTCATCTCCGGGCCTTAAACGCCTGCCTTTTAATAACGGTGAAGTTAAAGCGGTTAACGCCAGGAGATTTGCTGATGAACCGGAATTAGTTAACAGGCAATATTTAATTTTTAGAAAATCAGCCAGCTTCTCCTCAAATTCACGGGCAAACCGGCCGGCAGTAAGCCAGAAATCAAACGCAGCATCTGCTAGATTCAGTAATTCCTTTTCATTATAGCACCGGCCGCCATAATTAATTAAAGTCTTACCGGCTATGAATTTATCCTTTTTCTTTGCCTTGAAAAACTCAATGATATTCTTAAAAATTACTTTTTTTATTTTTTCAGGTGTTTTCATCGGCATTACGCTTAGCTTCTTTTCTCCATTTTGCCTGATTTTTTATGAAATATTTTTTGCGCAGCTCCTTTGCGTAGTTTAAGTAAAGATCCCGTTTGATAGCATCAACGTCTAAGGTATCTTTAATTTTTTTATAGTATCCGAATAAATCGGCTATCGCCTTCTCATAGGCAATAAATTTAAACTTCCCTATTTCAGAGAGAAGTCTTTTGTTATCCCCGGAATACTCAACTCCGATCCCCGGGTTTAATACTTTTATTTCGCATTTGTTGCCGCTTATTTTATTGATTAGCCTGGCGATAGCCACCAAATCAATTGGTTCCGCCGGGGTGATATTAAAAATTTTCTTCTTCGTTTTATTATTTACAAAGAATACAAGTATCTCATAAAGGTCATTAATATATAAATAATCATAAATAACATTTTGGTTGATTATTATGGGAAGGCCGAGCAGATTTTTCACTATTGAGTTGGATATAAATTTATAACGATAATCCTCATGCTTGCCGAATATGCCAAATATCCTGAAACAAAATAAATTTTCCCTATTTGCGTCCTGGATATACTTGGAAATCAAGTATTTTGAATAACCGTGGCTATCTTCGGGGACATACTTGCCAAAATATTCTTCGGGCATTTTTTTGTGCCAATGGCTTCTGGCATACTCTGAGCCGCTACCTAAATTTATCATTTTCATAGAAGGCGTCATATGCTTTTCTAGATTAAAAAACATACGCAAATTATTCTCGCATGTATCTACCGGATAGGACGCGCCTTTTCTCGATGTCGTTGCGCAATGTATAATAGTTTCAATACGGTTTTTTTTAAAATACCTGCCTATAGCATCGGGCTTTGTCAGGTCCAGTTCAGCTTTAGACGGAGATAATACTGAGTATTTGTCCTTTGAAAATGACTCCGCTAAATTGCGGCCGACAAAGCCTCCTGATCCGGTTATTAGGATACTCATAAATACCTACGCCTCTTTAATTTTAATTGAATCTCTTTATATTAAAACCAATTAATTTTTTTCCAGTCAGCAGGGTACGTATCTGATTTATCTACCTGAGGCAAAATATTCTGGTAAAAAAAGGAATCTCTATTCCCGCATTGGCAACTATACTTGTTGTCATAAGAGAACCACTTCATACCCAATCCACGCTTCACCACCGTTTCCAAATCCTCGTTAAAAATGTTCCCAATGGAGATCGGGATCCACGGGCATGGCAGCACATCGCCATAAGCGGTAATAGAAAAATGCCTCTTTATGCAGAGGCATCCGAATTCGTGGCCGCAATTCGCAGACAGATGCGTTGAAATATTGTATTTTCCCTGTAATGATTGGATGTATTCAATATCTTTGGTATCCAATATTTCGTCTTTATAATCTTGGAAAGCTCCTGTCGGCTTTGCATAGATGATGCTTGCGTGCTCTCCGAATTGAGAAATATAATCCAATTGCTTGATTAATTCCCCGCTATTTATCAGGCTTTTGGTGGCGACAATGTTAATAATGACTCCCAGCCCATATTCATTACAATACTTCAAAGCCTCGATACATTTTTTCCACGATCCTTTTACTCCCCTGAACATGTTATGGTTATACTCAAGGCCGTCAATACTCAGGTGAATTCTGTCAACGCCTATCTCTACCAGCCATTTTATCTTTTCTTCGCTTAATAACCATCCGTTCGTATCCATGCTGATAACGAACCTGGCGGGGCCTATCGCGTCAACAACATCCTTCAGGTCCGGAAAGATCAGCGGTTCTCCCCCGGAAATACAAATACTTGCCAAACCCATTGCATCGGCTTGATCTGCAATGCGTTTAACATCTGCAATAGATAAAAGCCTCTCATCTTTTTTCTTGAATTTTTCAATAGCACAATGCTTGCATTTAAAATTGCAGTCATATCTATATTGCAGCTGGATTAAAGCGACGCATTCTTTATTTTTTATCTTTTCCGGGTGTTTAATTATCTTCTCATATGCTAATGGTTTTTTTTCCTGCAATCTCACCCTGTTCTTTTTTTCTCTAACTGTCATTCCCATTTTTTATCTCCTTTTTATAAACTTAATTTTGTTTTCGCCTAACACCGCAATATCTGCGCCAATATTCATCTGCAATAATGTCTTCAATACTTCGTTCGGATAAAGCCCCGGCACCATGATTATCACCAGGTCAACCTTCTCCTTTTTTAAATATTCCGGCGGAACTATTTTTAAATGTAAAATAGGCGTAAATTTACCCTGCTTAAACTTTGCAGAATCTACCACATATTCAACGCCAGTTGCTTTGCTTAATGCCAGCAGCGCAAGGGTCCTATGCCCCGCCCCCCAGGCAGCCACCTTTTTACCTTTCGCTTTGTAGCCGGATATAACCTGCCCCAAACGCTTAATAAGCTTTTCGACTTCGCTGAAATCTCCGGAGATATCCAAAGCTTCTTTCTTTTTCACTGTTAGCGCTATGTCATTATCTTCATTAATGGAGCGGCATTCCAAGGCCTCAAAGCCATTTTTTTCAAAAGCATAGGCCAGCGTCTTTTTAGTGAAATACGAAAGGTGGTCGGGGACAAATTCATAAAAACACTTCGTCTCCAGTAAATAATCCAGGTTGGGGACAGTTACAAAACCTACAGCGTTACTTGCCGTATTCTCATAAATGCGCCTGACAATAGACCCCGGTTCAGGGAGGTGTTCAAGATAATTTAATGAAATAAAGGCATCGAATGGCTGGCCGGCTATCCTCTTCATATCCCCGATATAACCCTTGATTATTTTTCTACCGGATGATTTCCCGGCTTCCACTGATTTTGCTGAAGCTTCAATCCCGGCCGCTTTCAAACCTGCCTCTTTGAGGATATCCAGCATATCGCCTTTACCGCTGCCAATCTCTAAAACTTTTTTTCCCCGCAACCCGAATTTAGCGGAAAACTCTTCCATCTGTTTGAGCCTGGAGAGCCTTGTTTTTTCCGAGAATGAAGCGGCAGTAATGACTTCCTTATAGTAACCCACGGGCCCTCTATTCAACTGGACCAGCCCGCAGCTAGAACATTGATATATATCTAAATTTATACCTTTATCCTTCTTAAACTCAGTTGCTTGCGGAAAATACTGCGCGGCCTTCGGCATCCCCTTTAATTGCAATAAAGGGCGGGGGAATAACGCGCAGCCGCATAAACGGCACCTACCAGAATTCATGATATATCCTGCCTTTTATTGCTCCGGGCGTTAACCCTTTGCTCAAGCATTACTATCCTCTTCTCGTCCTCATCCCTGACGCAATGATAATACCGCCTTTTGCTCTTTAACCAGAGGAGTTCAAATTTTATACCCTCAAAGAGCCCCTCGGAGATATTTTTCATTTTAACCGCATCCTGACGATAGACTAATTTGCGTGTTTCAAATTTGTCCAAAAGATTTTTTGATACGAGGTTTTTGATAAAAGGCAGGGTCTCAACCGAAATCGCCCCGCCAAGGGCGGTTTTTAGGCCATTTTCCTTTGCCTTATTAAAGATATCAACGCAATACTTTAACATCTCATCGCTGTTTACAAAGCTCCTGTCCGCTCCCAACGAAGCAGCAAAATCGACCCTCCCGACAGTTATGCTTTTTAGTAGGCCGATCTTTTCTAAGCTTAATATAGCGTCTATATTCTGATACGCCGTAATTGTTTCAATATTTACCGCGAATTCAATATCTTTTTGGTTATCTTCCGGGACAAATGTGTCAATCGCATTCAGGAATTTACTTGTGGCAAAGGCAGTTTCAGCCATGGGGGCGATAATTCCCTTAGCTCCCAATGAAAGAGCATTATAAATATCAGTTACGGCCTCAACCCCTCCGATCTTCAATATCAGAGGCAAACCTGCCGCATCCGCAACGTCTTTAAGCCTCATCAACTCCACCTGCCTGCTCCCCTCGTTCTCATATTCAGCCTTGATTTCAAAAACACCATATTCGTTTTTTAACTTCTTTAGCAATTCAATCATTTCATATTCCAGGACATTCATCTAATGCTCCTTTATATACGTTAATGTTTTGTCAAGGCTGCCTATTTCAAGGACATCCTCATTGTTAAGATTGCTTTTGGGCTTTACCAGAATAGCTTTACTGCCATAATTCAACGCCATCATAACGTCGCTTTCATAGGAATCGCCGACTATAACCATCTCATCCTGCCTGGCCTTATAGGCTTTCGCGATTATCGATAATATATACGTATGCGGTTTTCCGATAATAAAATCCGGGCCTCTATTCGCAGAGGCAGCAATTGCCCCCACCATCGCTCCGCAACCTGGCGCGTATTTGCCCTCTCCTGCGGGGAAATAAGGATCTTCATTACACGCGATAAACTTTCCCCCCTTTAATAAAATAGAGAGGGCATCGGCTATCTTTTTATAGTTAAAATCAAAATCCAGGCCGACTACAAGGTTTTTTGCCAGGTCACTCTCAACAATACGCATCCCTTTGCTTTCAAGCTCGCTCCGGAAGCTTTTGGAACCAATAACATATAGATCATTTAAACCTGCTTCCTTAAGGTAGAGGGCGGAAACGGAAGAAGAAGCGTAAACCTCGTTAACTTCACATTTAATTCCCAGCCTGTTTAATTTCTCATGCACCTCTCCTGCTGTTTTTGATGAGTTATTGGTGAAAAATGCAATCCTGTATCCCTTCCTTAAATAATCAATGAGCTCAACCGCGCCGGGGACCAAATCTTCGCCCAGGTAAAGAGTGCCGTCTAAATCAAAGGCAAACAGTTTTATTTTACCGGTAATATCAAACATCCCCTGCCTTCCCGCACTTATCGATCATATTGGAATAAAACTCATCCCGGCCAAGGAACGGATAAAGATCCTCTAACGGCTTGGATACCATGCTCCCGTCAGGCTTCTTTTCCGAAGACAGCTTAGGAGCAAATATATAGCCATCATTCAAAATAACTTCGCATATTGCCGCTCCTGGATAAGCTAGAACACCCTTGATTACCTCTCCCATCTTAGCTGTTGAATCTATCCTATAAAATTTCAGGCCATACAGGTCTGCGAGCTTGGAATTATCCGGGAAAGAAATGCCTGATTCCTTGTTGCAACCGATGAAGTCGCTATTAAAATACTCTGCCTGCGTCAGCTCAATTGAACGGTAGCCCTGATTATTTAAAATGAATAACTTTACCGGCAGGTTATAGTGCTTGATGGTTTGCAGCTCTTGCAGGTTCATCTGAAGGCTCCCGTCTCCCGTAATGCATACTACATCCCGGTTTACGGCCAGGGCAGCACCTATAGAAGCAGGCAACGCATACCCCATAGACGCACAGCCCGAATTCCAGAAAATACGCTGTCCGGCTTTAACAATCCCGGCCTGGAATAAAGCTACGCAGGCCGTTCCGTTTCCCGCAGCCACAATAGCCTTATCGTCCAATCCGGCAGTCAATTCTTCAATAAAATGGTACGGGTGGACAGCATCCTTACTCGGAATCTTATACTCATTTAAAACAACCGGGTATTTTTTCTTGCGCGCAAGGCACCATTCCAGCCAGGCCTTATCAATCTTAAAACTACCGGGAATTTTTTCCAATAACTTAGTTATAAATAATTTTACATCGGAATGGGCCAATAAATCTCCCCGGACTGTTTTCTTATGCAACTCGGCATCATCGATATCAACAATAATTTTTTTTGCATTCCGGGCGAATGACGCCCAGTTATAGCTGACCTGCCTGATATTGTTCCT
>JAQTPA010000008.1:0-36850 GCA_028713155.1 Candidatus Omnitrophota bacterium
TAGGGGCGTCGGTTAATGGCAAACCAACGGTCTCCAAAACCGTGACTGCAGGTTCAAGTCCTGCCGCTCCTGTAGTTTTAAAGCGCGGTAGAGAAGCTAAAGAAAATATGAATATAATTGCAAAACCGGTAAATTTTATAAGAGAGGTAAAGGCGGAATTAGGTAAGGTTGCCTGGAGTACGCGCGAAGAATTAATGGCATCCACTATAGTCGTTATCGTAGTTACTACGCTATTGGGCGTTTTTATCGGAGTGCTCGATATATTCCTCTCCAAACTGTTAAGCCTTTTATTTAAATAATGAAAAATTGGTACGTAGTCCATACACAAACAGGGTTGGAAGACAAAGTGAAAGTATCCCTGGAAAATAAAATAACCACTTCCGGTTTGCAGGATTTAATTTCGAGCGTAGTTATTCCTACCGAGCAGGTTTCCGAGGTGCGTTCCGGGAAAAAAAAGATATCCCAGAGGAAGTTTTTCCCCGGGTATTTATTAGTCGAGATGGAATTGAATGATAATACCTATTTGTTTGTGAAGAACGCTCCCGGTGTTACCGGATTCATTGGTTTAGGCAAGAAGCCGATGCCCCTGCCGCAGAGTGAAGTAGATAATATTTTAAAGAAGACAAAAGATACTCAGGTCAAACCCAGCCCGAAAACCGTTTTTGAGAAGGGTGAGCAGGTCAGGGTTACCGAAGGCCCGTTCCAAAACTTTAACGGAACAATTGATGAGATACACCCGGAAAAAGGAAAAATAAAAGTAAGTGTTTCTATTTTTGGACGTTCAACGCCGGTAGAGTTGGAATACTGGCAGGTGGAAAAGATATAAATATGGCCAAGAAAGCGATTAAAGCTCAAATTAAATTACATGTTCCGGCAGCGCAGGCAAACCCGGCGCCTCCGGTTGGGCCGGCTTTAGGCCAGCACGGCGTAAATATTATGCAATTCTGCAAGCAGTTTAATGACCAGACTAAGGGTAGGGATGGCCTGATTTTACCCGTGGTTATCAGCGTATATGACGACAGAACTTTTTCGTTTATCATCAAAAGCCCTCCCTCGTCGGTTCTTTTAAAGCGTGCGGCAAACCTGGCTAAGGCTTCCGGGACAAGCGGTAAAGAAATTATCGGTAAGGTTACTACCAAGCAGGTGGAAGAGATCGCCAAGCAAAAGATGTCGGATTTAAACACTTCGGATATGGCCCAGGCGATTAAGGTTATTACAGGAACAGCCCGCAGTATGGGCATTGTAGTTGAGGATTAACTTTAAACTATGAAAATACGCAGTAAGAGGTATAAAGAATCGCAAAAAACGCTGGATAGGGATAAACAGTATCAGCTTAAGGATGCGATCAGCGTTTTAAAGAAGATGCCGGCGACAAAATTTGATAGCGCCGTGGATTTACATTTTCACTTAAGCGTGGATACCAAAAAATCCGACCAGATGGTCCGCGGCACGGTTATCCTGCCCCACGGGACAGGGAAGAAGATTCGCGTTGCGGTTTTTTGTAAAGGGGAGCATGAAAAGATCGCCCGGACCGCGAATGCCGATTATGTGGGCGGCTTAGAGCTTATAGAGAAAGTTAGCGGAGGCTTTTTGGATTTTGATTGCGCTATCGCTACTCCGGAAATGATGAAGGACTTAAGTAAATTAGGCAAGGTCCTGGGGCCGCGGGGTCTGATGCCCAGCCCTAAAACAGGCACGGTTACCAATGATATATTAAAAGCCATTGAAGATGTCAAAAAAGGTAAAGTGGAATTTCGGGTGGATAAGCAAGGCGGGATGCATCTTTCGGTAGGTAAAGTATCTTTTAGCGAAGATAAATTATATGATAATGCCTCTAAGGTTATTGAAGCAGTGAATGAGGCTAAACCGGCGTCGGTGAAGGGAAAGTTCGTAAAAAGCCTTTCTATAGCCACTTCCATGAACCCCGGATTAATGCTGGCATTATAAATTTATGAAAAAAATAGGCTTAATATTCAAAGAGGCATCAGAAACCCGGATTAAGAATACGCTTAAAAGTTCCGACGGCGTATTTATCGTCAAGTACTCCGGAGTATCCAGCCCCGACCTTTGTTCGTTAAGGCTGAGGCTTAAAACATCGCGTGCTTCTTTGTTTGTGGCTAAGAATAGCGTTGCCCGCCGGGCACTTAAGGATTCGGGGTTAGAGGCTTTATTAAAGAATATTGACGGGCCATGCGGCTTGGTTTTTGTCAAAGACGAGCCGGTTGCCGTATCCCAGGCCTTATGTAATTTTACGAAAGACCACGAACAGTTAAAACTTGAAGGCGGTTCCTTGAATGATAAGATTATCGAAAGAAAAGATATAGAATTTATGGCTAAGCTTCCTGCAAAGGAAGTTTTACGCGCCCAGGTAGTTGGGGCTTTGAATTCGCCGATATCAGGTTTAGTCATTGCGCTGAACCAGGTATTGGCGAAATTTGTTTACTGTTTGGATCAGATAAAACAAAATAAACATTAAGCAGTGATTCAGAAAAATCCTTGCGAACGGAAGCGAGCAAGGAAAAGACAAGTTAAAAGGAGGAAGGAAATGGCAAAATTAGAAGAGATGATCAAGTCGATCGAAGAGATGACTGTGCTCGAGTTGGCAGATTTAGTCAAGGCCTTGGAAGAAAAATTCGGGGTTAAGGCAAACATGCCGATGATGGCCGCTCCCGCAGCAGGTGGAGCAGGTGCCGCTCCCGCAGCTGAAGAGAAATCTACCTTTACGGTAGTTTTAACCGGTGCAGGCGCCAATAAGATTTCGGTCATCAAGGAAGTACGCACAATTACCAATCTTGGTTTAAAAGAAGCCAAGGATTTGGTTGACGGTGCGCCCAAGCCGATTAAAGAAGGCGCGACTAAAGAAGAGGCCGAAGAGATTAAAAAGAAATTAGAAACAGCCGGCGCTACAGTAGAATTAAAGTAAGTTAACCCTACTGCCAGTAGGAACTATTTGCGAAGGGACTCTTTCCGCGGGAAGAAACGTATTGGCAGTTAGATACGGGGAAAAATAGATCTATGATTAAACGCAAAAGTTTTGCCAAGTTAAAAGAAGTATATAGCATACCTAATCTCCTAGATGTTCAGCGGGAGGCTTACCAGGAATTCCTGCAGTTGGATGCCAAGCCTAGCGAAAGGAAACACCAGGGACTGCAGGAGGTTTTTGATGAAATTTTTCCTATTGAAAGCCCTAATCGCTCCATAAAACTGGAATTCATCAGCTATTCTTTAGGTAAGCCGAAGTATAATATCGCTGAGTCCAAGATTAGAAGCCTTACCTATGCCCTTCCGCTTAAGGTCAAATTCCGCCTGACCACGCCCAAGGAAACTAAAGAACAGGACGCTTATTTTGGTGAGTTACCTCTAATGACCGAGACAGGTACCTTTATCATTAACGGGGACGAGCGTGTAGTGGTGAGCCAATTACAGCGCTCACCCGGCGTTTCCTTTGAAGAAGAGGAACATCCTACGGGCAAAAAGATTTTTCACGGCCGGGTTATCCCTTACCGCGGAGCGTGGCTGGAATTTAAATACGACCTTACCGAAACAATTTTAGCTTATGTCGACCGCCGCCGGAATTTTCCCGCCACCCAGATTTTAAGAATACTCGGTTTTTCCGAAGATAAAGATATCATTGCTGCTTTTGGCAAGGAATATCCGGAGATTACCAATACCCTGAAGAAAGACTATACCAAGAATAAAGAAGAAGCTTATATGGATTTTTACCGCAAGATGCGGCCGACCGAGCCGGTGACTAAAGAAGCGGCAGAGGCTTTATTTTACAGGTTATTCTTTGACCCGGCGCGCTATGACCTGGAGCGGGCAGGCAGGTTCATCCTGAACAGAAAATTAGGGATGAATGTTTCCCTGGAAAAGAGGATACTTGATTCCGATACTATTATTAAGGTAATCGAATATTTAATTAACCTCAATAGCGGCATCGGTAAGATTGACGATATTGACCATCTGGGGAACCGCAGGGTCAAGACTGTGGGCGAACTGGTGCAGAATCAGGTGCGTATAGGCCTCTCCAGGGTAGAAAGGTCTATCCGCGAAAGGTTAAGCATATTGAGCGAATTTGATAATATTAACGTGCATTACCTGATTAATTCCAAATTATTATCCAACCAGATCCGTGATTTCTTTGCCCGCAGCCAGTTGTCCCAGTTTATGGACCAGATTAATCCTTTAGCCGAGATGACTCATAAGCGACGCTTGAGCGCCCTCGGCCCGGGCGGTTTATCCCGTGAACGCGCCGGCTTTGAAGTAAGAGACATTCATCCTTCGCATTATGGCCGGGTTTGTCCTATTGAAACTCCTGAAGGCCCCAATATCGGTTTAATCGCTTCCCTAAGCACCTTTGCCAGAGTAAATACCCTGGGCCTCATTGAGACGCCTTATAGGGTAGTTGATGACGGCAGAGTAACTAAAAGGATTGACTACCTGACCGCGGATATTGAGGAAGATAAAATTATCGCCCAGGCCAATGTCCCGCTAGACGATAGCGGTTATTTTGTAGAGAAAGAGGTATCTTGCCGTTATAAAAACGATTTTCCCAAGGTTGCAGGCAAACAGGTGCAATATATGGATGTTTCCCCTAAGCAGTTGGTTTCCGTCGCCGCCTCTCTGATTCCGTTCTTGGAGCATGATGATGCTAACCGCGCGCTGATGGGCTCAAATATGCAAAGACAAGGCGTGCCCTTAATGATTACCGAGCCGCCGTTAGTCGGGACGCAAATGGAAGAGAAGGTTGCCCGGGATTCCGGGAATATGATTATCGCGCAAGAATCCGGCAAGGTTACCAGTATTGATGCCTCCTCTATCACTATCGGTAAAAAAATCTACCATTTAAAGAAATTCTTGCGCACTAATAACGATACATCTATTAATCAGCGGCCGATTGTAAAACTTGGCGATAAAGTAGAACAGGGTGAGGTGATTGCTGATGGTATCGGCACTAAGGGCGGCGAATTAGCCTTAGGCAAGAATGTTTTAGTTGCCTTTATGCCCTGGCGCGGATATAACTTTGAAGACGCTATCCTTATCAGTGAAAAATTAGTTGAGCAGGATACTTTTACTTCTATTCATATAGAGGAATTTGAAATTGAAGCTACGGAGACCCGTTTAGGTAACGAAGAAATTACCCGCGATATCCCTAATGTCAGCGAAGAGGCCTTAGCCAACTTAGACGAGAACGGTATTATCCGTATCGGTGCCGAGGTTTCACCCGGCGATATATTAGTCGGTAAGATTACGCCTAAGACTGATTCCGAGCCTTCTCCCGAGGAGAGGCTTTTAAGGGCGATATTCGGTGAAAAAGCCGGCGATGTGCGCGATACTTCTTTAATCGTGCCTCCAGGCGTTCAGGGCGTAGTTATAGACGTGCATATTTTCTCGCGTAAGGACCGCGGTAGAAAATCCAAGGAAGAAAAATCCAGCGAGTTGGCTAAAATCCGCGAGTTGAAGGCTTATTACAAGCAGGAAGTGGAGTTTGTGCAGGCCGAAAAAAATACGCGCTTAGCCCAGCTCCTCGGCATTGATAAGAAAAAGGCGGAGAGATACGATTTCAGTGAGAATGAAGAAGCCAAGATCCTCGCCGCTTCTTTTGATGAGCAGGTCAGCGAATTGCTTTCTGAGCAAGAGCAGGAGATTGAGAAGGTCAGGCGCGGCGATGAACTTCCGGCCGGAGTATTAAAGAGAGTAGTGGTTTATATTGCGACCAAGCGCAGGCTCTCTGAAGGCGATAAATTAGCCGGCAGGCACGGAAACAAGGGTGTGGTTGCCAGAATTATGCCTGAGGAAGATATGCCTTATTTACCGGACGGCAGGCCGGTGGAAGTAGTTTTAAATCCCTTAGGCGTACCCAGCCGTATGAACGTAGGCCAAATCTTAGAGTGCCATTTAGGCTGGGCAGCTAAGTTGCTGGGCCTTTATGTCGGGACTCCGGTTTTTGACGGTGCCAGCGAGAAGGAAATCAAGGAGATGCTTGAAAAAGCGGGTTTACCCGAGGATGGAAAAATCCAGTTATATGACGGCTATAGCGGTGAACCCTTCGATCATAAGGTTACCGTAGGTTATATGTACGTAATGAAATTGATCCACTTGGTGGATGAAAAGATACACGCGCGTTCTATCGGGCCATATTCCCTGGTTACTCAGCAACCTTTGGGCGGTAAAGCCCAGTTTGGCGGCCAGAGATTAGGTGAAATGGAAGTCTGGGCCTTAGAGGCCTATGGCGCGGCATTCAGCTTGCAGGAGATGTTGACTGTAAAGAGCGACGATGTTTCCGGCAGGACCAGAATTTATGAAGCGATTGTTAAAGGTGAACAACGTTTGACTCACGGCACGCCGGAGTCATTTAATGTTTTGATTAAAGAACTTCAAGGTTTAGGTCTGGATATCCGGACAGAAAAGGCGAAATAATGGAAGAGATAGTTTCTTTTGACAGTATTTCGATTAAAATCGCTTCTCCCCAGATAATCAAATCCTGGTCTAAGGGCGAAGTCAAGAAGGCGGAGACGATTAATTACCGTACGTTAAAGCCCGAAAAGGACGGCCTTTTTTGCGAAAAGATTTTTGGGCCGGTACGCGATTGGGAGTGTAACTGCGGTAAATACAAAGGCATTAAATTTAAAGGTATAACCTGCGACCGTTGCGGGGTGACCGTTGAACGCTCAAGCGTACGCAGGGAACGCATGGGCCATATTGATTTAGCCACTGCGGTTACGCATATCTGGTTTTTTAAAGCCGTGCCTTCCCGCATGTCTGCTCTGCTGGATATAGGCTTAAGGGACCTGGAAAAAATAATTTATTATGAGGAATATGTAATTATTGACCCCGGGACCACCCCCTTAAAGAAAAAAGAGCTTTTAAGCGAAGATAAATACCAGGAAGCTTTAGCCAAATACGGCGCGAATTTCAAGGCTAAGATCGGCGCGGAAGCGGTTAGGGACCTTTTAAAAGAGCTGGATTTAGACGCGCACTGCCGTAAATTAAGGCGTGACCTGGAAAAATCCAAAGATTCTTTAAATAACCGTAAAGGCTTGAAGAGTTTAAAGATTGTTGAAGACTTTAAGAAATCCGGTAATAAACCGGAATGGATGATCCTGGAGATCCTGCCGGTTATCCCTCCGGATTTAAGGCCCCTGGTTCCATTAGATGGCGGAAGATTTGCCACATCGGACCTCAATGACTTATATCGCCGGGTAATCAACCGGAATAACCGCTTAAAGAAGTTGATGGAACTAAACGCCCCTGAGATCATCATTCGTAACGAAAAACGCATGCTTCAGGAGGCAGTAGACGCGCTCCTGGATAACGGCAGGCACGGCAAAGCGGTGATGGGCGCTAATAATCGCCCCTTAAAAAGCTTATCCGATATGCTCAAAGGCAAGCAAGGGCGCTTTAGGCAGAATCTTTTGGGTAAGCGCGTAGATTATTCCGGACGTTCAGTCATTGTTGTCGGGCCGGAATTGAAGCTTCATGAATGTGGTTTGCCTAAACAGATGGCCCTGGAATTATTTGAGCCGTTTATTATCAAGAAACTGAGAGAAAAGGGTTTTGTGCATACAATCAAGGGCGCCCGGAGAATGGTTGAGCGCGGTAAGATTGAGGTTTGGGATATATTGGATGAGGTGATTAAGGACCATCCGGTATTATTGAACCGCGCGCCGACTTTGCACCGTCTGGGTATCCAGGCTTTCCAGCCGCTTTTAATCGAAGGAAAATCCATAAAAATCCATCCGCTGGTGTGTACCGCTTTTAACGCCGATTTTGACGGCGACCAGATGGCTGTACACGTGCCTTTGTCTTTGGAATCGCAATTAGAAGCTAAGATTTTAATGCTGGCTATAAATAACGTATTCTCTCCCGCCGACGGCCGCCCTATCATCACTCCTACCCAGGATATAATCCTAGGTGTGCATTATCTGACCAAGGAGAAATCCGGATTAAAGGGAGAAGGGATGATTTTTGCCGACGCCGGAGAAGTTATTATTGCCCACGAAGATAAAATTGTATCTTTGCATACCAAGATCAAACTAAGAGTAGAGAGTGTTTTTGATTTGGATGAAAAGAAGATTATTCCCGGAAAGCAGATTATTGCCACTACCGTAGGCAGAACTTTATTTAATCAGGTCTTGCCTAAAGAATTCGGTTTTGTAAACAGAGAATTAAACAAATCCAAGGTTGGGGATATTGTGGTTGATTGTTATAAGAGGTTTGGGCATACCGCTTTAATCAACCTGCTTGATGATATCAAAAGGCTGGGTTTTGAGATGGGCACCCAGGGCGGCATATCCATCGGCATAGATGACCTTCAGATACCGCAAGCCAAGCAGGAAGTCTTAAAAGATTCCAAAGAAAAGGTTTCTAAAGTTGAAGAGCAGTACCGCCGCGGCGTTATTACCGACAGCGAACGTAAATCCAAAATCATTGACATCTGGACGCACGCTACGGATGAAATCTCGGATTTATTATTCAAAGGGATGGATAGTTTTAATCCTATATTTATGATGGCGGATTCAGGCGCAAGAGGCTCGCGTTTACAGGTCAGGCAGCTGGCCGGTATGCGCGGGCTTATGGCCAAGCCTTCAGGAGAAATCATTGAAAGCCCGATTACCGCTAATTTCAGGGAAGGATTAAATGTTTTGGAATATTTTATCTCTACGCACGGCGCGCGTAAGGGTTTGGCGGATACCGCGTTAAAGACCGCGGATGCCGGTTATTTAACCCGCAGGCTGGTTGATGTCGCCCAGGAAGTCATTGTTGCTGAAGAGGATTGCGGAACGCTTAACGGAATTACGGTTTCGGCGATCATTGAAGGCGACGAAGAGGTAGTTTCGCTTAAAGACCGTATCGTGGGGCGCGTAGCCTTAGATAATATCGTTGATATCATTACCGACGAAGTCATTGTAGCGACCGGCTCGGAGATCCCTGAAGAGAAGGCGGATATGATTGAAACATTAGGCATTGAAAAAATCCGTATCCGCAGCGTTTTGACCTGCGAGTCGGGAAGAGGCGTCTGCACCAAATGTTACGGCCGCAACCTGGCTACAGGAAGGATCGCGGAACTAGGCGAGGCAGTGGGGGTGGTGGCAGCGCAGAGTATCGGCGAGCCCGGAACCCAGCTGACCATGAGGACCTTTCATATCGGAGGTACGGCTTCCCGTAAGGTGGAGCAGTCTTTTATCAAATCCAAGAATAAAGGTATACTTAAATACCACAATTTAAGGATAGTAGAAAAAAATAAAGAATTCATTGTTCTAAACCGCAATGGGTCTTTGAGCATCAATGACAAGCAAGGCAGGGAATTAGAGCGTTTTCCTGTCCCCCAGGGTGCATTTATTAATGTTGCTGACGGCGGCGAAGTAGAAAAAGATCTTGCTTTTATCCATTGGGATCCTTATACCCTGCCGGTTTTAACCGAAGTTCCCGGAAGCGTAAAATGCGAAGATTTAAAAGAAGATGTTACTCTTAAGGAAGAGCTTAATCCGGTTACCAAGTTGACCGAGCGCGTAGTAGTTGAACACAAGCAGGAGTATCATCCGCAGATTATCATCCTGGATGCATCCAAGGAAATTCTGGGGATTTATCCTATCCCGATCGGCGCGCATATTATGGTTAAGGACGGCCAGAAAGTTGACGGCGGCGATCTTCTAGCCAAGATTCCGCGTATGGTCGTTAAGACCAGGGATATTACCGGCGGCCTTCCGCGCGTAGCGGAGTTATTTGAAGCCAGGAGGCCGAAGGACCCGGCAATTATCAGCGAAATAGACGGTTTTGTGGAGTTTGGCGAGACTAAAAAAGGACAGCGGGTGATTATTGTCAAGTCAACTACCGGTATGCAGAGAGAGTATGTTATCCCGCACGGCAAGCACCCTAATGTCTATAAAGGCGATAAAGTTGAGGCCGGCCAGCAGTTGACTGACGGGCCGGTTGTTTTGCAGGATATCCTGCGTGTTTGCGGAGATAAGGTCCTGCAGGAGTATCTGGTGAACGAAGTGCAGGAAGTATATCGACTGCAGGGCGTGCGTATCAATGATAAGCATATTGAGTTAATTATCCGCCAGATGCTAAAGAAGGTGCGCGTGGAAGACCCGGGTGACACCGAATTTTTAGCCACCCAACAGGTAGATAAATGGACATTTCAGAAAGAAAATTCACGGGTAATTAAAAAAGGCGCTAAGCCCGCTGTGGCTACCCCGCTTTTACTAGGCATTACCAAAGCATCTTTAACTACCGAGAGCTTTATTTCGGCAGCCAGTTTTCAGGAAACTACCCGCGTGTTGACTGAAGCGGCTACCAGCGGAAAACACGATGAGTTATTCGGTTTAAAAGAAAACGTTATCGTCGGACACCTTATTCCGGCAGGAACGGGCTTTCGCGGCCATCGTGACATTGAAGTTGTAAAGAATGTAACCGACAAAAAGGAATAAACCTATGCCCACAATCTCGCAGTTAATCAGATTAGGAAGAATTTCCAAGCATAAAAAGAGCAAGTCCCCGGCTTTAAAGGCTTGCCCGCAGAGGCGCGGCGTATGTTTACAGGTGCGCACCATGACGCCGAAGAAACCTAACTCGGCCTTGCGCAAGGTCGCCAGGGTCAGGCTTACTACCGGTATAGAAGTTACTGCTTATATTCCGGGGGAGGGGCATAACCTGCAGGAGCACTCCATAGTTTTAGTCAGGGGAGGGCGCGTTAAGGATTTGCCTGGCGTACGTTATCATATTGTAAGAGGCACATTGGATGCCGCAGGGGTTAACGCCAGGAGAAGAGGCAGGTCAAAATACGGAGCAAAGAGGCCTAAATAAGACCCCTCGCTTCTGCTCGGGGTCATCCTTAGAGCAGGGGGGTAAATAAGGAGTAATGGAAGGATGAGAAGAAGAAAAGCTCAAGAAAAAGTAGTATTAGCCGACCCGAAACTTAATAGTAAGGTTGTGGCTAAATTCGTGAATATGGTTATGCTGGAAGGGAAAAAAGCTACTGCCGAGAAAATAGTCTATGGTGCTTTTGAGATTGTAAAAAAGAACCTTAATGAACAGGATATCTTAAAAGTTTTTTATAAAGCCCTGGATAATGCCCGGCCGCGCCTGGAGGTTAAGCCCCGGCGTGTAGGAGGGGCTACCTATCAGGTGCCGATTGAAGTACGCCAGGAACGCGGTACATCCATAGCCCTGCGCTGGATAAGGGATTTTGCCCAGAATAAAAAAGGCAAGCCTATGGAGCAAAAATTAGCAGAAGAAATTATGGCAGCTTACAAGGGAGAAGGTTCAGTAATCAAAAAAAGAGACGATACGCATAAAATGGCCGAATCTAACAAGGCCTTTGCGCACTTTAGGTGGTAATAAACGCATGGAAAGAAAAATACCTTTAGATAAGATCAGGAATATCGGGATAATCGCGCACATTGACGCGGGAAAAACCACAACCAGCGAGCGCATCCTTTTTTATACGGGAAGAAATTATAAACTGGGAGAGGTGCATGAAGGTACCGCGACCATGGACTGGATGGTCCAGGAGCAGGAACGCGGTATTACCATTACTTCCGCGGCAACTACCTGTGCCTGGAAAGATATCCATATCAATTTAATCGATACTCCCGGCCACGTGGACTTTACTATTGAAGTAGAGAGATCTTTGAAAGTATTAGACGGGGCAGTGGTGATTTTCTGCGGGGTCGGCGGTGTTGAGCCGCAATCGGAAACAGTCTGGCGCCAGGCTGACCGTTATGGCGTGCCCAGGATTGCTTTCGTGAACAAGATGGATAGGACCGGGAGTAATTTTCTGGAGGCAATTGACCAGATGCATAAAAGGTTAGGGACTAATGCTGCGCCGATCCAGTTGCCTTTCGGTAAGGACGGGGATTTTAAAGGAATCATTGACCTGGTCGAAATGAAGCTTGTTTTCTATAAAGACGACCTAGGAAAAGATAGCGAGGTTAGGGATATTCCGGCGGAATTAATGCCGGAAGCTGAAAAACAGTATACGGTTATGATTGAAAGGCTGGCTGAAGTTGATGATAAAATCATGGAAGATTACCTGCACGGTAAAAAAATTACTATAGAGGAATTAAAAGTTGCGATAAGAAAAGGGGTTATCTCCAATAAATTTGTCCCGGTCCTCTGCGGCTCATCTTTTAAGAATAAAGGTGTGCAGATGATTTTAGACGCAGTCAGGGATTACCTTCCTTCGCCGCTGGATGTACCTTCGGTCAAAGGGACGAATCCTGAGACAGGCGAGTTTGAGGAGATTAAGGTTTCCGAGAAAGCGCCTTTTTGCGCGTTTTGTTTTAAGGTAGCTACTGACCCTTATGTAGGGAAGATTAATTATATCCGCGTATATTCGGGCACATTGACTTCCAGTTCTTATCTATATAATGCTTCCAAGAGGACGCGGGAAAGGGTAACCAAGATAGTCAAGATGCACGCTAACCGGCAGGAGATAGTCGAGAGTATTTCCTGCGGAGAGATTGCCGCTGCCGTGGGGTTGAAGGAGACTAAAACCGGAGACACTCTTTGTATGGAAAATAACCCGATCCTGATCGAATCAATGCGCTTCCCCGAACCGGTTATTCAGCAGGCGATTGAACCTAAGACCAAAGACGCGCAGGAAAGATTAGGTATGGCTTTGCATAAATTAGAAGATGAAGATCCGTCTTTTAAAGTTACTTATAACCAGGAAACCGGACAGACTTTAATCGCCGGGATGGGCCAGTTGCACCTGGAGATAATTATTGACCGGATCATGCGCGAGTTTAATGTAGAAGCCCAGGTCGGCGTACCCCAGGTAGCTTACCGCGAGACCTTGACTAAAAAGGTGCGCTCAGTGGGAAAATTTATTTCGCAGTCCGGAGGCCGCGGCCAATACGGGCATTGCGTTATTGAAATGGAGCCGCAGGAAGCTCCGGGCACAGGTATTACCTTTGAAGATAAAATAAAAAGCGGCGCTATCCCGCGTGAATATATCCCGGCAGTAAAACAGGGGATTATGGGCGCAGCTAAATCCGGGGTTTTAGCGGGCTATCCGGTAACGGATGTAAAAACTATCCTGGTTGATGGTTCCTTTCATGAAGTTGATTCTTCGGAATTAGCGTTTCAAATGGCCGGGTCGCTGGCATTTAATGATGGATTAAGAAAAGCTGGCCCCGTTTTGTTAGAGCCGATCATGGATATGGAGGTAATCGTCCCGGAAGAATTTATGGGTCAGGTCATCGGCGACTTAAGTTCCCGACGGGCAAAGATAATTTCACTTGCACAGCGCCTTAACCTGCGTACTATCAGGGCGAACATCCCGCTAGCTGAAGTTTTCAACTATGCCACTATATTAAGATCCTTGACACAGGGCCGTGCATCCTATACAATGGAGCCTTCGTTTTACAGCGAAGTGCCTGCACATATAGCAGAAAAAATTATAACAGGGTTTGCTGCCACAGGTTCGACTAGGAAAAGTTTTTAATAAAAACAGGAGGGAAAATGGCTAAAGAAAAGTTTGTCAGGAGTAAGCCACACGTAAATATCGGAACGATCGGGCACATCGATCACGGCAAAACTACCTTGACCGCCGCTATTGTTAATATTTTGGCTAAGATGGGTAGGGCAACCGCAAAGGCATACGCTGATATTGCCAAGGGCGGGACAGTAAGGGACGAGACCAAGACCGTTACTATTTCTGTTGCTCACGTTGAATACGAATCGGATTCCCGCCATTACGCGCATATTGACTGTCCGGGACATGCCGACTATATCAAGAACATGATTACCGGCGCAGCGCAGATGGATGGCGCCATATTGGTAGTTTCCGCAGCTGACGGCCCAATGCCTCAGACGAGAGAGCATATTCTTTTGGCCAGGCAGGTCAATGTTCCTTCCATGGTCGTATTTTTAAACAAAGTTGATTTGGTTACGGATAATGAACTTTTGGACCTGGTGGAAATGGAAGTCAGAGAGCTTCTTACCAAATACGGATATCCGGGAGATAAGACTCCGATTATCCGCGGCAGCGCATCTAAAGCTATGGCTGCGGCAAATGACCCTACCAGCGCTGATTGTAAACCGATTTTAGATTTGATCAAGGCCTGCGATGAATTTATTCCTCTGCCGACTAGAGATCTGGATAAACCTTTATTGATGGCAGTGGAAGATGTATTCAGCATCGAGGGTAGAGGCACGGTGGCCACCGGAAGAATAGAGCGCGGTAAGGTAAAGTTAAGCGAAGAAGTTGAGATTATCGGCCTAAGGCCCGAAGTAAAGAAATCGGTAGTTACCGGAATAGAAATGTTCCGCAAACTGCTTGATGAAGGCCAGGCTGGTGATAATGTCGGCTTGTTATTAAGAGGCGTGGAAAAGAATGATATTGAACGCGGTATGGTTATTGCTGCTCCCAAGTCTATTACTCCCCATACTAAGTTTAAGGCCCAGGTTTATATCCTGACCAAGGAGGAAGGTGGAAGGCACACGCCGTTTTTTAAAGGCTACCGTCCGCAGTTCTATTTCCGGACAACCGATGTTACCGGAAATGTTACGCTCCCTACTGGCGTAGAAATGGTTATGCCGGGAGATAACGTTAACCTGGAAGTAGAATTGATTACGCCTATCGCTATGGAAAAAGAATCGCGCTTTGCTATCCGTGAAGGCGGCCATACTGTAGGCGCAGGAGTAGTTACGGAGATTATTGCTTAAAGATATGTCAGGCACACAGCAAAAGATACGCATAAAACTAAAAGCTTATGATCATCGCCTCTTGGACCAGGCGGTTCTGGAGATCGTTGAGACGGTAAAACGCACCGGCGCTAAAATCGCCGGCCCGGTTCCGCTGCCAACCAGGCGCGAAATCTATACAGTGCTACGCTCTCCGGTTATCGATAAGAAGTCGCGCGAGCAGTTTGATTTATCCACGCATAAACGGCTTATCGATATATTTGAACCGACGGCCAAAACGATAGATTCATTAAGGAAACTGAACTTGCCCGCAGGGGTAGATGTTGAGATAAAATGACCGGTATATTAGGCAAAAAAATAGGCATGACCCAGATTTTTGCTGATGACGGCTCATTCGTGAGCGTCACCGCTATTGAGGCCGGGCCCTGCCCGGTATTAGCGGTAAAAGAAAAAAATGTCCAGCTGGGGTTTGACTTAGCGAATGAGAAACGGCTGAAAAAACCGGTAGCGGGATATTTCAAAAAATTGAACATACCCGGACGCAAGCTGATTAAAGAGTTAAATAAGGATGCGGCTAAAGAGTATAAAATAGGCGAAGAACTTAAGGTGGATATTTTTGCCCCGGGGGATTTTGTTGATGTCACGGGAGTTTCCATCGGCAAGGGGTTTCAGGGCGGTATGAAGCGCTGGCATTGGCAAGGCGGCCCAATGACGCATGGTTCGACATCGCGTCGCCGGGCCGGTTCTGTCGGTTCAAGTACTACGCCCGGAAGAGTGTGGAAAGGCCACCATATGCCCGGCCACATGGGAGCTAAGCAGGTAACCACCCAGAATTTAAAGGTAATGAAAATTGACGTAGAAAATAATATCCTTTTGGTTAAGGGCGCTGTCCCCGGGTATAAAAATAGTTACGTTGTTATCAGGAAAGCTATGAAAAAAACAGCTAAAGCGGCTTCTTCGGCAAAGAGCGCAGCCGCAAAAGAGAAGAAAAAATAATAAATGGAAGCCATAACCTTACCTATATATAATGCGGCAGGCAAAGAAGTAGACAGCGTAAAGTTGAACCCGGCAGTCTTTGACGGCGTAATTAACTCTGAAGCTTTATATCAGGCAGTTACCGCCTACCGGGCCAACCAGAGAAAGGGCCTGGCTGCCACTAAAACAAGAGGCGAGGTATCCGGGGGCGGCAAAAAACCCTGGAAACAGAAAGGCACGGGCCGCGCGCGCGTAGGCTCAACCCGTTCGCCTTTATGGCGCCACGGCGGCGTAACCTTTGGTCCGCACCCGAGAGATTTTTCGTATACTCTTCCGGACAAGATAAAAAAGGCGGCTCTAAAATCCGGCCTGAATGCCAAGGTAAAAGAAAATAATTTAATCGTTCTGGATGAATTTAAGTTAGGGAACATTAAGACTAAAGAGGCGCTCAAGATATTCACGCAGCTTAAGGTGGCCGGTGCCAAAAACAGAAAAGCTTTATCCACGCTTTTATTATTAGATAAGGCCGCAGAGAACACAAAGTTAGCTTTAAGGAATATCGGTTTCTTAAGATTTAATTTGGCTTCGGACACGCATGTTTACGAAGTTATGAGCCATAAAAAAGTAATTATTACCAAAGACGGTTTAAACCAGCTGACTAAAAGGTTAGGTAAATGAATTATTCGCAGGATATCGTCAAGTCTTTAATGCGCACGGAGAAGTCAACACAATATGAACCGGACGCTAAGTATCTTTTTTTGGTCGGCATTAAGGCGAATAAGATCCAGATCAAACACGCGGTGGAGCAGCTTTATAAAGTTAAGGTTAAAGATGTAAATACCTTTGTTTCCGCTGGGAAACTAAAGCGGGTGCGCCACCAGTTAGGCAGGACCCCTGAAACTAAAAAAGCGGTAGTGACTTTACAGGCAGGACAGAAGATAGAGGTAGCTTAAAAGAGATGGGACTAAAATACTTTAAACCAACAACACCTTCGCGCAGGCATATGACCGGCCCGGATTTTTTGGAAATCACTAAGAATACTCCGGAGAAGCGCCTGTTACGTCCTTTAAAGAAAAGCGGCGGCAGGAACGCCTACGGAAGAATTACTTCCAGGCACCGCGGCGGCGGACATAAGAGGATGTTAAGGGTTATCGATTTTAAACGGGATATTTTTGACGTGCCGGCTAAGATTATCGCTATTGAATATGACCCTAACCGTTCATCGCGTATCGCCTTGCTCGAATATCCGAATAAAGAAAGAAGGTATATATTAGCGCCGGTAGGCCTGAATGTCGGACAAAGCGTTATTTCCAGCAATCAGAAAGATGTGGAAATACAGGTCGGTAACTGTCTGCTCTTAAGGCATATACCTTCGGGGACACTTATTCATAATGTAGAATTAAGCAAGGACCGGGGCGGACAGATTGTACGTTCTGCCGGTTCCAGCGCGCAGATTATGGCTAAAGAAGGAAATTTTGCCCATATCAAGCTTCCTTCCGGCGAGGTAAGACTAATCAGCCTGGATTGCCACGCTACTGTCGGCCAAGTCGGAAATGTAGAGCACGAAGCGCTTTATTTGGGTAAGGCCGGCAGGAACAGGTGGCTGGGCGTAAAACCGCAGTCAAGAGGTGTAGTCATGAACCCGGTAGACCATCCGCATGGCGGGGGTGAAGGAAAATCCGGACAGGGCAACCCGCATCCGGTGACGCCCTGGGGTAAGCCGACCAAGGGCTACCGGACCAGAAAACCGAATCGGTATTCTAATAAGTTTGTCATTAAAAGAAGGAAACCATAATGCCGCGTTCACTTAAAAAAGGACCTTTTGTTGAGGAAAGATTGTTAAGGAAAGTCGATCAGCAGCGTAAGAGCGGCACGCGCCAGGCAATCAAGACCTGGTCCAGAAGTTCAACGGTGATACCGGATTTCGTGGGTTTGACTTTTGCCGTGCACGACGGTAAAAAACATGTTCCGGTTTTTGTAACCGAGAATATGGTCGGCCACAAATTAGGGGAATTCGCTCCCAGCCGCATATTCAGGAAACACGGCGGCGTAAAGGCCAAAAAGGCATTAGAGAAGACATAAGATGATCGCTAAAGCTGAAGGAAAATTTTTAAGGGTTTCTCCGACTAAAGTACGGCTGGTTTTAGACCTTATCCGCGGAAAAGACGCATCCAGCGCCCAAGCCATACTTTTAAACATAAATAAACGGCCCAAGGAGTACCTGATTAAGATTTTAAAATCCGCTGTTGCTAATGCCAAGGTTAAAGGGTTTAACCTTGAACAGCTCTATGTATCAAAGGCCATTTGTAATCCGGGCCCGAGCTGGAAAAGGTTTAAGGCAGCGGCGTTCGGCAGGGCCCAGCCGATCTTAAAGCGCACGGCACATATAAAAATAGAATTAGATTTAAAATCAGGAGAATAATAAATGGGACAAAAGGTTAATCCGTTAATTCTAAGAATAGGTTTTATCCGGAACTGGCACTCCCGCTGGTTTGCCGGACATAAGGATTATCCTAAGTTCATTTATCAGGATTATAATATCCGCAAGTTTATCAAGAAAAGATTTAAGCAGGCTGCGGTCTCTAAGATTGTTATCGAAAGATTGGCGGATAAACTAAGGATCCGTATATTCAGCGCGCGGCCCGGGATTATTATCGGCAGGCATGGCGCAGACATCGAGCGCTTGAGGGAAGATTTGAACAGTATGATCAATCAGGAGATGTCCATCGATATTGAAGAGGTTAAGAATCCGCAGCAAGATGCGCAGTTAGTTGCGGAAAATGTCGCTTTTCAGATGGAAAAAAGAGTAGCTTTTCGGCGCGCGGTAAAACGCGCTATGGAGCAGTCTATAAATGCCGGAGTAAAAGGGATACGCGTCTGCTGCGCCGGCCGGCTTAACGGTGCGGAAATGTCCCGCACCGAGACTTATAAGCAGGGCAAGGTACCCTTACAGACTTTACGCGCGGATATAGATTATGGTTTTGCCGAGAGCCTTACTACCTACGGGCTTATCGGAGTTAAGGTTTGGATTTATAAAGGCGATATACTGGAAAAGAAAGTTATAGCGGAAGAAGCCAAGGCTAAGGAGGAGATAAAATAAGATGCCCCTTATGCCTAAGAGAGTAAAATACCGTAAATTACAGAAGGGACAGCGCAGGGGCATTGCGACTAGCGGCGCGGACCTGGCTTTCGGCGAATTCGGATTAAAGAGCCTGGATAACGGCTGGTTAAAGAATACTCAGATCGAAGCTAGCCGCGTCATTATTGCCCGCCAGCTGCATAAGGGCGGTAAACTTTGGATCAGGGTCTTCCCGGATAAATCCATCACTAAAAAACCGGCGGAAGTACGCATGGGCAAGGGTAAGGGAGACCTGGACCACTGGGTTGCCGTAGTTAAAAGAGGCAGGATACTGTTGGAATTGGGCGGCGTGCCCGAAGAGTATGCCCGTCAGTGCTTTAGGCTGGTGGCTTATAAATTGCCGCTCCGGACTAAATTTATCAGCCGCTTACAGAGGTAAAAATGGCTAAAAGACTAAAAGCTAAAGAATTGGTTGGATTATCGAGAAGTGAATTGCTGGATAAGGAAAAAGCCCTGAAGGATGAGCTTTTTAAGTTAAACGGGCAACGTTATTCCGGCAGGGTGGAAAAACCGCATAGGTTTTCCCTGGTTAAAAGAGAATTAAGCGTGGTCGCCACCGTATTAAATACAAAGAAAGAAAAATAAAAATGGGCAAAAGAAAACAATTTATCGGCACTGTAGTAAGTGATAAGATGCAAAAAACAGTTATTGTGCGCGTAATGCAAATAAGTAAGCACGCTAAGTATTCCCGGGTAGACAGGAGTTACAATAAGTTTAAGGTGCATGACGAAAAGGGAATGGCTAAATTGGGAGATACTGTGCGCATAGAAGAAACCCGGCCCATCTCCAAAGACAAGCGTTTTCGGGTCCTGGATGTCGTTAAAAAGCTCGCGGGAGCCGAAAAAATAGAAATTAAAGAGGAAATTTAAAATGATCCAGTTACGCTCAATATTAAGCGTTGCAGATAATACCGGAGCAAAGCGGGCTTCGCTTATCTGCGTCCTGGGTAAGAAGAACTGCCCTAATGCCCAGATTGGCGATGTAGTTAATGTGAACATAAAAGAGTCTTCACCCGATGCGACCATAAAAAAAGGTGAAAAGGCCAAGGCGGTTATCGTCAGGACCAGACAGCCGATAAGGCGGACTGACGGTTCGGTATTAAGATTTGACCGGAATGCTGTGGTGTTTATTGACAATCAGTCTAATCCCCGCGGCACGCGCGTGTTTGGCCCGGTAGCGCGTGAATTAAGGGATAGAAATTTCTCCAAAATCATTTCTTTGGCTCCCGAGGTTATTTAAAATGCAAAAAATAAGAAAAAACGATATAGTCCAGGCGGTAAAAGGAAAAGATAAAGGAAAAAAAGGCAAGGTAATCCAGGTAATTTCTGCCTCTGGCCGCGCCTTGGTGGAAGGCCTAAACTTAGCCAAGAAACATAAGCGCCAGACACGTCAGGACCAAAAAGGCGGGATTGTTTCAATTGAAATGCCTATTGCTATTGCCAATATTATGCTGGTGTGTAAACATTGTAACCGGCCGAGCAGAGCGGGCTTTTCTATTTTAAAAGACGGTACAAAGATAAGGATCTGTAAAACTTGCAAAGAGGCAATATAAAAAGATGGAAAAAATAGTCCCAAGATTGCTGGAAAAATATAGAAAAGAAATAGCCCCGCAGATGGTCCAGGACTTAAAACTCAAAAATAAGATGGCTGTGCCGCGACTGGAAAAAATAGTGGTGAATATGGGCGTGGGCGAAGCATTACAGGATGTAAAGATCCTGGAAAAGGCGATGGATGAGCTAGCGGCAATTACCGGGCAAAAGCCGATTATGCGCCGCGCTAAAAAAGCCATCTCTAATTTCAAAGTCAGGGAAGGCTCGCCTATAGGCTGTAAGGTTACTTTGCGCCGGGCAATGATGTATGAATTTATGGACCGCTTGTTGAATATCGCCTTACCGCGTATCCGCGATTTCAGGGGCGTCTCGACCAAGGCCTTTGATAAGGCGGGCAATTATACTTTAGGCCTTTCCGAACAGGGGATATTCCCGGAGATTGAGTATGATAAATTGACCCGGACGCAAGGTATGGATATAACGTTCGTAATCAGAAACGTAAAATCAAAGGAACAGGCTTTTCTTATGCTGAAATTATTTGGCATGCCCTTTAAAACCGATAAGGATTAGATAATAAAGTTATGGCTAAAAATTCACAGATAGCAAGATGGAAAAGATCACCTAAGTTCTCAACGCGTAAATATAACCGTTGTGCCATTTGCGGCAGGAGCGGCGGGTATTTGCGCAGGTTCCAGTTGTGCCGCATATGTTTTAGAGAATTGGCCTGGCAGGGTTTAATACCGGGTGTCAAAAAAGCCAGCTGGTAGGAGAGCTTTTTAAATAAAATATAAGTAGAATTGGGGGGAGTAAATGTCAAGGACCGATTTAATAGCCGATTGCTTTACGATCATACGCAATGCCATTATGACCAAAAAGGACAGCGTGGATGTCCCGGCTTCCAATACCATAAAATCTATTATGGATATTCTGAAAAAAGAAAGCTATGTAGATAATTTTAAACTGATTGAGGACAAAAAACAGGGATTGGTACGTATTTATTTAAAATATATTGCCGGAAAATCCGCGATCAGGAATATAAAACGTATTTCACGGCCGGGTCTGCGTTTATATGTAAGGCATAAAAAAGTGCCTGTAGTTTTAAGAGGCAAAGGCCTGGCAATTATTTCTACTTCCGGCGGTATCATGACCGATAAAGATGCCCGCGAAAAAGGTTTAGGCGGGGAGGTTATCGGTTATATCTGGTAAGGAAAATTATGTCTAGAATAGGAAAAAAACTTATTGTTATTCCCAAGGATGTCAAGGTTGAGGTAAAGGATCGCGTTGTTTCGGTAGAGGGCGCTAAAGGCAAATTAAATATGTGCCTTTCTCCCCGGATCAACCTGGAAATTAAGGACGGCCAGATCCTGGTCAGGCGGGTGGCGGATACCAAGATGGATAAGTCGCTCCACGGGCTATCCCGCGCCCTGATAGTTAATATGATTAAGGGTGTAACCGAAGGCTATGTTAGAGAGCTTGAAATAATCGGAGTAGGTTTTAAGGCCGCGGTGCAGGGAAACAGCCTAAATATGAGTTTAGGGTTTTCTCATCCTGTAAATTTTCAGATACCGCCAGGTATAACAGTAGAAACCCCTAAGCCTACACAGATAGTTGTAAGGGGTATTGATAAACAATTAATCGGCAAGGTGTCTACCGAGATACGTGCGATTTTTCCTCCTGAACCATATAAGGGGAAAGGGATACGTTTTGCGGGCGAATACGTAAAGAAAAAGGTAGGCAAAGCCCAGGCAACCAGTGGTGGAAAATAAAAATGAATAAAAAAGAACTCTCCAGGTTAAAGAGACACCGTCGGATCAGGATGAAAATGCAGGGCTCAAAAGACAAGCCGCGCCTGGTAGTCAAGCGCAGCTTAAATAACCTTTCCGCCCAGATTATTGACGATACCGAAAATAAGGTATTGTTTTCATACTCAACGGCAAGCAAAGAATTCAAGCAGAAGGCAGCCGGTGCCGGAAACGTTAAATCCGCCCAAGTTTTCGGAGAATCCTTTTCCAGGCTGGCCAAGGAGAAGGGGATCAGTAAGATCATATTTGACCGGGCAGGCTATTTATATCACGGCAGGATAAAGGAATTTGCCGAGTCTTTGAGAAAAGGCGGAATGGAGTTTTAACATATGCGCGAATTAAACATTGAACAACAGCCGGAATTAATTGAAAAAGTAATTACGATAAACCGTGTGACTAAGGTTACCAAAGGCGGAAAAAAACTGCATTTTAGCGCGCTGGTTGTCGTCGGCGACACTAAAGGCAGGGTAGGTTTTGCCCTGGATAAAGCGAATGAAGTTGCCGATGCGATACGCAAATCCTTAACCAAGGCCAAGAAGAGCCTTTTTAGGGTGAAATTGGAAGGCTCAACCATACCGCATGAAATTATCGGGGAATACGGCGCGGCTAAAGTTATGCTTAAGCCCGCTTCCGAGGGCACAGGAGTAATTGCCGCAGGCCCGGTGCGCGCGATATGCGAGGCAGCAGGGATAAAAGATATACTAACTAAGTGCCTTAAATCTAATAATCCCATTAATGTTATTAAGGCCACGGTTGCAGGCCTTAAGGGCCTTAAGAGTAATTAAAGATGAAAAGTAAAAATTCCGTAAAAACCAGGAAGGCAGAATCTATAGAGCAACAGGTAAGCCTGTTTAGTTTAAGGGCGCCTGTTGGCAGCCATAAGCGCAGAAAATATCTGGGTAGGGGCTCTGGTTCCGGCCACGGCAAGACTTCTACCCGGGGAAGCAAGGGCCAGACTTCCCGCGCCGGACGGCATTTTTATTTAGGTTTTGAAGGAGGGCAGTCTCCTTTAGTGCGTAAGATGCCTAAGCGCGGATTTACCAATATTTTCAGGAAAGAATATCAGATTATAAATTTAGCAAGCCTCGTAAAGATCAAAGAAACCACGATCAGCCCCGAATTAATGGCGCTTAAAGGACTGATCAAGGATAAATCTAAATTAATCAAGGTGCTTGGGCAGGGTGAGATCAAAAAACCGGTTACGGTACAGGCCCACGCATTTTCTAAAAAAGCCGCTGAAGAAATTAAAAAAGCGGGTGGTACCGTAGAAGTGATCAATGTTTAGCGCGCTGGTTAATTCGTTCAAGATACCGGATTTAAAAAGGCGCCTAATTATTACCGGAGCTTTAATCGCGGTATACCGGATAGGTTGTTACATCCCTACTCCCGGAATAGACGGGGCAGCGTTAGCTGAGTTTTTCAACCGCCTGGCTAAAACTCAAGGCGGCACGATCTTTGGCATAATCAATATGTTTTCCGGCGGAGCAATGGAAAAGCTGACCATATTTGCCCTGGGGATTATGCCTTACATATCCTCATCGATTATTATGCAGCTTTTAACCGCGGTTATCCCGGCTTTAGAGAAAATGGCTAAAGAGGGAAAGGCCGGTTATGAAAAAATAAACCAGCTTACGCGGTATGGCACGGTAGCCTTAGCTTTAATCCAATCGTATTTTATCGCTCTCTGGCTGGAGAACCCGGCGCGTTTTGAAGGCTTACGGATAGTGATGCACCCGGGATGGAATTTCCGCATAATCACGGTTTTAACCTTGACTACCGGAACAATCTTTATCATGTGGCTGGGTGAACAGATCCAGGAGAGGGGCATTGGTAACGGCATATCCCTGATAATTACCGCAGGTATTATTTCCAGGATTCCAGCAGCCATGCATCAGCTGTTTGTCCTGATTTCGCCTTTTGACGCCGCTCGGCGCCAGATCCAGCCGCTTACGCTGTTAATTATGGCTCTTTTTTTAGTTGGTGTGGTCTTTGCGGTAATCATGATTACCCAGGGGCAGAGAAAAATTCCCGTGCAGTATGCCCGCAGGATTGTGGGGAGGAAGATCTACGGAGGGCAATCTACCTACATTCCTTTAAAAGTAGATACTTCCGGGGTTATCGCGATTATCTTTGCCCAATCGATTATATTGTTTCCGGCGACTCTGGCATCGTTTATTCCTAATCCTGGTTTTCAGAGGTTAGCCGAGAGCTTAATCCGCGGCCATCTGCTTTATACTTTTGTCTACGGGCTCTTGATTATGTTCTTTTGTTATTTTTACACCGCTATCGTATTTAATCCGCAGGACCTCTCGGAAAATATGAAGAAATACGGAGGGTTTATCCCCGGGATAAGGCCAGGAGCTCCCACGGCGGAATTTTTAGATTACGTAATGACCAGGATTACTTTAGCCGGAGCGGTTTTCATCGTCTTCATCGCTATATTTCCGGACTTTATTATGGCCTGGCTTAAAGTGCCGTACCTGGTGGCTTCTTTCTTCGGCGGGACTGGTATATTGATTATCGTCGGAGTTATGCTGGATACATTGAAACAAATCGAATCGCACCTATTGACGCATCATTACGAAGGCTTTATTAAAGGCAGCCATATCAAAGGAAGAAGATAATGCGGATTGTTTTATTGGGACCGCCGGGCGCGGGTAAAGGGACACAAGCCAAAAAGTTAGCCGAACGTTTAAGCCTGGCCCATATTTCTACCGGAGATATTTTAAGGCAGAATGTTAAGGACGGTACAGCTTTAGGCAAAGAAGCTAAGGATTTTATGGAGCGCGGGCTCCTGGTCCCGGATGAATTAATGAGTAAGATGCTCCTGGAAAGATTTTCTCAAAGCGATATAGGGGACGGCTTTATCCTGGACGGTTATCCGCGTAATTTTGCTCAAGCTAAAACTTTAGAGGATATCTTCAGGCAAAAAAATATCGAAATAGATATGGTCGTCTATCTTGATTCCAGCGATAAGGTGATTATCCAAAGGCTCAGTGGCCGCCTGGTCTGCAATACCTGCGGGGCTAATTTCCATATTACGAATATGCCCCCTAAAACAAAAGGTATTTGCGATAAATGCGGCGGGACGCTCTTTCAGAGGACCGATGACAAGGAAGAGACAATCAAGAAACGGCTGGAAGTCTATAAAGGAGAGGTTTCCGGCTTGATAAAATATTACCAGGATAAAAAGAAATTATACCGTCTGTCGGCAGACGGCCAAGCGGATGTGGTTCTTGAAGAAATAGTTGCTCTTACAAAAAAATTGTATGGTTCCCCTAAAGTCTGAGAAAGACCTTCAGATGATTAAGCAGTCCGCGCAGATTTTATCTAAGGTGATGCGTAGGATTGGGAAGGTTATCCAGGAGGGCGTTTTGACCCGCGAGATCGATGCTCTGGCTGAAGAATTAATCCTGGAGCAAAATGCCCTGCCGGCTTTTAAAGGGTACAAAGGTTTCCCGGCAACGGTCTGCACTTCCGTAAACGAAGAGATCGTGCACGGTATCCCCTCAGAGAGAAGATTAAAAAACGGGGATATTATAGGCTTAGATGTAGGAGTAAAATATAACGGTTATTTCTCAGATGCGGCAGTTACCCTGCCGGTAGGCCTGGTTCCGGCAAAGGTAAAAAAGCTTATTCAGGTTACGCGCGAGGCTTTAGCCGAAGGGATAAAAGAAGCAAAACCGGGGAATCATCTTTTAGACATCTCGGCAGCCATCCAGTGTTATGTTGAAAAAAATGGTTTTTCCGTTGTGCGGCAATTTGTCGGGCATGGCATAGGAACCAGCCTGCACGAGGAACCGGAGATACCTAATTTCGGCCAGCCCCATCACGGGCTGCTCCTGGAAAAAGGGATGGTCCTGGCTATTGAACCGATGGTCAACTTGGGGGGTTGGGAAGCTGAAATTTTAGATAACGGCTGGACCGCGGTAACCAGGGATAGGTTGCCTTCGGCGCATTTTGAACATACGGTAGCCATAACCGAAAAGGGCCCGGAGATTTTGACCAAATAGATTATGCCTAAAGAAGAACTGATTGAAACCGAAGGAAAGATTGTCGAAGCGCTGCCTAACGCCATGTTTAAGGTAGAACTGGCAAACGGCCATGTCGTGCTGGCGCATGTATCAGGGAAGATGCGCATGAATTTTATAAGGATTTTACCGGGAGATAAAGTGAAATTAGAGCTTTCTCCTTATGATTTAAACAGAGGAAGGATAACATTCAGGGTTAAATAAAATGAAAGTAAAAGCTTCGGTGAGAAGGATTTGCGACAAATGCAAAATTGTGAGAAGAGCCAGGGTAGTGAGGGTAATTTGTTCTAACCCCAAACATAAGCAGAGACAGGGCTAAAAAGGAGAAGCATAATGCCAAGGGTGCTGGGTGTAGATATACCTAAAGAAAAAAGGATTGAGATATCTTTAACTTACCTGTACGGTATGGGTAGGGCGTTATCCAATAAAATCCTTAAAGATATAAATATAGACCCCGCTAAACGCGCTAAAGATTTAAGCGAAGAAGAAGTCGCGCGGATTACCAATACTTTGCAAAAAGGCGGGATTAAACTGGAAGGGGATTTACGCCGCGATATATCCCAGAATATTAAAAGATTAATGGATATCGGTTCATGGCGGGGCTCAAGGCATAAAAAAGGCCTTCCGGCCAGGGGCCAGCGTACGCGGACCAATGCCCGGACCAGGAAGGGCCCGCGCAGGAGGGGTAATATGGCCATCGTCAAGAAAACAGAACCGGCGAAAGCATCAGCAAAACCCGCTAAATAAAAATACAGAAAGAGGGAATTAAATGGCGACCAAAGAAAGGGCGAAGAAAAAAAAGATAGCCAGGGGCATAAGTTCGGGCATTGCCCATATTCAGGCAAGTTTTAATAATACTATAATTACCATTACCGATAAACAGGGTAATGTTCTGGTTTGGTCAGCTCCGGGAATCGTAGGCTATAGTGGGTCTAAAAAATCTACGCCCTTTGCTGCCCAGATAGCTGCGTCGGATGCGGCGAGGAAAGCTAAAGAGGTTGGCATTAAAGACGTAGAGGTGCGCGTAAAGGGACCGGGTTTTGGCCGGGAGAGCGCCATCAGGGCGCTACAGGCTTCGGGCCTGATTATCACTTTGATTAAAGATGTGACTCCTATCCCGCATAACGGTTGTCGTCCGAAGAAGAAAAGGAGAGTGTAATTTATGGCACGGTATATTGATGCAGTTTGCAGGTTGTGCCGCAGGCAGGGAGAGAAGCTTTTCCTGAAAGGCACAAAGTGCACGACAGAAAAATGCCCGGCTTCCAGGAGGGCGTATCCGCCTGGGCAGCACGGCCAGGGAGGCAAAAGACGAGGCAAGCTTTCTAATTACGGCCTGCAGTTAAAGGAAAAACAAAAAGTAAAAAGAATCTACGGGGTCCTGGAGAAACAATTCCGCCGCTATTTTAAGATTGCTTCCAAAAGCAAGGGTGTTACCGGAAAGGTTCTCCTGCAATTATTGGAGCGCAGGCTGGATAACGTAATTTTTCGTTTAGGTTTAGGCCTTTCCAGGGCGCAGGCCAGGCAGTTGGTGCGTCATAATTTAATTACGGTCAATGCGCGCCGGGTAAATATACCTTCCTACCTGGTAATTGGGGGAGATCTTATCCAGGTCAAAGCTAAAGAAAAGGCGTTGCATAAGATAAAAGATATTCTGGAACAATCCAAGGAGAGGAGCGTTCCCAGCTGGCTGGAATTTAATGCTTCCGGTTTAAGCGGTAAGGTTTTAAGGTTACCGGAAAAAGACGACATTCAACAGCCTATACAAGAGCAGTTGATTGTAGAGTTATATTCTAAATAATAGAGAGTTTAGACTCATTCAAGGAGGAATAATAGATGGGTATAAAATGGAGAGATTTTCAGTTACCAAAAAGATTAGAGTGTGAGGAGGCTACTTATACTAATACTTACGGTAAGTTTTCCGCGGCACCCTTTGAGAGGGGTTACGGAGTTACTCTGGGTAATTCCTTAAGAAGAGTTTTATTCTCCTCTATACAGGGGAGCGCGGTAACTAGCGTTAAAATTTCCGGAGTGCAGCATGAATTTTCTGCTATCCCGGGAGTCCTGGAGGATATTCCCGAGATAATCCTGAACATTAAAAGCCTGGTCTTGAATTCACATTCAAAAATCCCTAAGACGATATACATTAAAGCTAATTCCAAGGGAGAGGTCAAGGCTAAGGATATTGAAGGCGATGAAACTATTGAGATCATCAACCCGGATTTGCATATAGCTACCTTGACCAAGGATACCAAATTGAATATTGAAATGGGTGTTTCCCTCGGCCAGGGCTATGTCCCCGCAGAGTTAAGTAAGAAAGAAGATAAAGCTATAGGCGTTATTCCGATTGATGCCATATTTACTCCTATAAAAAAGGTTAATTTCTTTGTGGAGAATACCCGCGTCGGGCAGCGTACGGATTACGATAAATTAATCCTGGAAATATTCACTAACGGCGCGATCAGCCCTAAAGACGCGTTGTTATACGCCTCCAATATACTCCAGAGGCACCTGGATATATTTGTTAATTTCGGGCAGCTTCCCGAGGATATAGTAGAAGAAGAGTTAGAAATGACCAAGGAAGAAGTATCGCTGTATGAAAAACTAAGGCTCCCTATTTCGGAGCTGGAGTTATCCGTGCGCAGTTCTAATTGCTTAAGAGAAGCGGGAATCAAGATCATCGCGGATTTAGTTAAGAAGACCGAAGACGATATGCTGGATTTTAAAAACTTCGGTAAAAAGTCATTAACCGAAATAAAAGAGTTGATGATGGGCATGGGATTAACCTTAGGCATGCAGATTGACTCTAAAAAAATAAAAAAGGCTTAAAATATGCGACATAAAAAGAAAAGGCTGCAACTAAACCGTTTTACCAGCTGGCAGGATGCTACAATCAAGAGTTTGGCCAGGAGTTTACTTATCTATGAAAGCATGAGGACTACGCTGCACCGGGCCAAGGCAGTCAGGCCATTGGCTGAAAAACTCATTTCTCTGGCAAAAGCGAATACCTTAAGCGCAAAAAGAGAGGCTTTTGGGATTTTAGGCGACCATAAATTGGTAGCTTTGCTTTTTAACGAGATCGGCCCGCGTTTTGCTAAAAGAGCCAGCGGCTACACCAGAGTTATCAATTTAGCCAAGCGCAGGGGCGATGACGCTAAGGTAGTTATTTTTGAGCTTACCGAGCAAAAACCTAAAGTAAAAAAAGTCAAAAAAGTAAAAGGAACAAAAGGTGAGAAAATAGAAAAAGCCACCGGAGAACTCCCTGAACCGGAGGCTGAAGAGAAGAAGGCTGAAAAGCCGCGCGAGGCAGCAGCGGTTAAAGAAAAGGCCCCGCAAAGCAAAAAACCTTCCAAGAAATTTCTCGGCGGGATAAGAGGTATTTTTAAGAAAGAAAGGGATTCGCTATAAAGCCATTCTTTTCCTATGCACATAGATTCGAGGTTAGCCAGTCGCTTAAAAAATGTAAAACCTTCATCAACCCTCGCGATCACCTCCAAGGCTAAAAAATTAAAGTCCGAAGGGTTTGATATAATAACCCTGGCCGCAGGCGAACCGGATTTTGACACCCCGGATTTCGTTAAGTCAGCCGCGATTGAAGCGATAAACTCCGGCTTTACCAAGTACACCCCTACTACAGGCATCCCAGAATTAAAAAAACTAATCTGTGAAAAATTCAAAAAAGATAATTCCCTGGAATATGCTCCTTCCCAGGTTGTTGTTTCCTGCGGGGCAAAGCATAGCATATTCAACGCGCTTTTTGTCTTAGTTAATCCCCAAGACGAAGTGCTTATTCCCTCTCCCTACTGGGTAAGTTATTCTGAGATGGTTAATCTCTGTGACGGAAGGCCCAGGTTCGTACAGACTTTGGCCGGGAATAATTTTAAAATAACCCCCCAGGAATTAGCCGCGAATATAACCGCAAAGTCAAAACTCCTTATTTTAAACAGCCCGGCGAACCCGACAGGCTGCGTATATACACAGGAAGAGCTAAGGCAGATTTCGGAAATCTGTGTAAAAAATAAGCTCCTCGTCATCAGCGATGAGATCTATGAGAAACTTATTTATGACGGCTTAAAACATGCCTCCCTGGGGAGCTTAAACAAAGAAATCTATGATTTGACGATTACCGTAAATGGTTTCTCCAAGAGCTTTTCGATGACCGGCTGGCGCTTGGGTTATTTGGGCGCTCCTAGTGATATAGCGGAAGCGATTTCGCGCCTGCAGGACCACTCAACCTCCAATCCCAATTCTATCGCCCAGAAGGCCGGGATAGCCGCGCTCGGCGCCCCGGAAAGCTTCTACCAAAAAATCTGCCAGCAGTTTCAGGAAAGAAGGGATTATTGTATTGCCAGGATTAAGGCCATGCCTAAAATAACGCCAGTAGTCCCCGAAGGGGCTTTCTATATTTTTTGCGATATATCCAAGACAAAGCTTGGCGCCATGGAAGTCGCTAACCAGTTATTAGAAAAAAAATACTTGAGCGTTATTCCCGGAGACGGTTTTGGGGAGGATCATTATATTCGTATAAGCTTTGCTGCCAGCCTGGATAACCTTAAAAAGGGAATGGATAGGCTGGAGGAGTGGCTAAAAGATGGGTAAAACAATAGCTGAAAAGATACTGAGCAGCCACGCCGGAAAAGAGTTAAAGGCCGGCGATTTTGCCGTATGTAAAGTCGATTTTACCTTTGGCCAGGACGGAACAAGCGCGATTATCATTGACCGGATCAAAGAATTGGGAGTAAAACAGTTAAAAACTGATTTTTGCATGGTGATCGACCATAGCGCACCTTCCCCAAGCGAAGGGGTCTCGCGGGTGCATAAAAAAATGCATAATTTTGCCAAGGAATTTAGCCAGCGGATTTTTGATATAGGCTGCGGCGTATGCCACCAGGTAATCCCGGAATCGGGGAAGGCTTTACCCGGTAATTTAATCCTGGGCGCAGATTCACATACCTGCACCTATGGCGCTTTAGGTGTTTTTTCTACGGGCGTGGGCTCAACAGACCTGGCAATTGCCCTGGCCACAGGCAAAAATTGGTTCAAGGTTCCGGAGACTTTTAAGATTATCGTAAAAGGAAAAACTCCTAAAGGTATATTCGCTAAGGATATCATCCTGGATATTATCGGAAAAGTGGGTGCTGACGGAGCGACTTACAAGGCAATTGAATTTTGCGGCCCGGTAATCGATAAGATGGATATGGACGGCCGTTTAACCATGTGCAATATGGCAGTAGAGATGGGAGCTAAGTGCGGTTTTATGCCGCAGGATAAAACTACTTTTGCCTGGCTAAAATCCCATGGTGTAAAGCGTGCGGCTATTAAACCTGTAAGCGCGGATAAAGATGCTGCATATGAAAAAATATTGGAAATCGATATAGCCAAGCTTAAAAGCCAGGTTTCCCTGCCGCATAGCGTAGATAAGGTAAAGCCGGCAGCTGAACTAAAGGGATTAAAAATCAATGAAGCATTTTTAGGCACCTGCACAAATGGAAGGTTGCAAGATTTAAAAATAGCTGCTAAGATACTTAAAGGAAGGAAAGCGGCTCCGGGCGTAAAGCTTATTATCGCCCCCAGTTCGCGTTCGATTTTACTGGAAGCCATAAAGTTAAAATTGATAAATATTTTTGTCGAGGCAGGCGGGATAATCCTGGCTCCGGGATGCGGGCCCTGCGTGGGCACGCATAACGGCATACCTGCGGACGGAGAAGTAGTTATCTCTACCGCCAACAGGAATTTTAAAGGCAGGATGGGTAACCCCAGCGCTTTTATATACCTGGCTTCTCCGGCAACTGTAGCTGCATCAGCAATCAAGGGATATATTACAGACCCGAAGAGTTTTCTTTAATAATTTGGTCTTATGAGTTACACCCGACGTTGATCGAAACGCCCGACGCATAATAGGTATTGCGTCGGCGTGCGCTTGTGCGCAAATTGCGTCGGTGCGCCCTTCTGGGCAGGGAGGAATGATGGAGATAAGGGAATTGCTTCTGATGTGTATTGAGAAGGGTGCTTCGGATTTACATATAACCGAAAGTGAGCCTCCTATCTTGCGTATTGACGGTTCGCTCAAGCGCACGAACCTTCCTGCCCTGGATAAACATGAGCTGAAGAAGATGATTTATGGCATACTGAATAATTCCCAAAAAGAGGTTTTTGAAAGAGAGTTGGAGCTGGATTTTTCTCTCGCCCTTCCGGATTTAGACAGGTTCCGGACAAATATACATATGCAAAAGGGTGCCCCGGAAGCGGCATTCAGGCGTGTGCCGCTGGAAATACCTACGGTTGAAAAGTTGGGCCTTCCGCAGATTATCAGCGACCTGGCGCGTAAGCCTAACGGCTTAGTTTTGGTTACCGGGCCTACCGGTATGGGTAAAACTACTACCCTGGCTACAATGATTGACCTGATTAATAAAGAAAGAGAATGCCTGATTATGTGCATAGAAGATCCGATTGAATTTGTCTTTAAGAATAGTAAGAGTATTATCAAACAAAGAGAGGTTTATTCTGATACGCGTTCTTTTGCCGCGGCCCTGATGCACACGCTGCGCCAGGACCCCAACGTCATCGTAGTCGGTGAAATGCGTGACCTGGAAACTATTTCTACGGCTCTTACCGCTGCAGAAACCGGGCACTTGGTTTTAGCTACTTTGCATACTCCGGACGCGCCGCAGACTATTGAAAGAATTATCGATGTCTTTCCTCCGCATCAACAACAGCAGGTGAAATTGCAGCTGGCTGATTGCCTGCAGGGGGTAGTTTCGCAATTGCTGCTCCCGCATTCTTCAGGCAAAGGCAGGGTCCTGGCTACAGAAATAATGATCGGTACCTCGGGGATAAGAAACCTTATCCGCGAACAGGAGATTGAACAGATCCCTACGCTTATGCAAACAGGCTCGCAATACGGGATGAAGACTATGGATAAATGCTTGAAAGAGCTGACCCAGAGAGGCGATATTACCCTGGACGTTGCGCTCTCTAAAGCTAAAAACGCGGATGAATTCAGGCAGCTATGAAATTAACCGGGCAGGCTTTAAAATTAGGCGATAATATTAATACGGATTTCATTATTTCGGGAAGGTATAAATTTGCCATTACCGATATGAAAGAACTGGCTAAGCATATCATGGAGGATATTGACCCCGGATTTGCGGCAAAGATAAAGCCGGGTAAATCTATGATTATTGCCGGCAATAATTTCGGTATGGGTTCCTCGCGCGAACAGGCGCCCCTGGTTATAAAAGAAGCCGGGGTTGTAGCGGTATTGGCTAAGAGCTTCGCGCGTATTTTCTACCGGAATGCGTTTAATATCGGGCTAGCCTTGGTAGAGACAGATACGGATAAAATCGGCGAGAACGATCTGATAGAGATAAACCTGGACAAAGGGATTGCCAGAAATACGTCAAAAAATATTGACCTTACCTTAAAGCCGTTCCCCAAATTTATGCAGGAGCTGCTTAGGGAAGGCGGTATAGTAAATTATTACCGTAAACACGGAGAGCTAAAAGTTTAAAATGACGCACAAAGTAACCTTGATTCCCGGCGATGGTATTGGGCTTGAAGTAAGCCTGGCTGCTAAAAGGTGTATTGAGGCCACCGGAGTAAAAATAGAGTGGGAAGAGGCCCTGGCCGGAAGTTTGGCGTTAGAGAAAACCGGTGAATTACTGCCTAAAAGTACGCTGGATTCCCTAAGAAAAAACAAAGTGGCCTTGAAGGGCCCGATCATCACGCCGATAGGCGGAGGTTTTCGTTCGGTTAATGTTGGTATCCGGCAGGCCTTAGGCCTCTACGCCTGCGTGCGGCCGGCAAAAACATATCCGGGAGTAAAAAGCTTATATAAAGATATTGACTTGGTGATTATCCGCGAAAACAGCGAGGACCTCTACGCGGGCATAGAATTTGAAGAGGGAAAGCCCGCAACAAAAAAAATTATTCAGGAAATAGAAAAGTACAGCCAAAAGGAGATCCGGCCGGATTCCGGTATTTCTATCAAGCCCATTTCTAAGACCGCTTCCGAAAGGATAGTCAGGTTCGCTTTCGAATATGCTCTAAAGCATGGCCGTAAAAAGGTCACTCTCGTGCATAAGGCGAATATCATGAAGTTTACCGACGGGCTATTCTTAAAAGCCGGGCGCGAAGTCGCCAGGGATTATGCCGGAAAAATCAGTTTTAGTGAAGCCATAGTTGACAATATGTGCATGCAACTGGTGCAAAAACCGCATATTTATGACGTGCTGGTCCTGCCCAATCTTTACGGTGACATACTCTCAGACTTATGCGCCGGGCTTATCGGGGGGCTGGGGATTGCCCCGGGAGCGAATATCGGAGATGGGCTGGCAGTATTTGAAGCGGTGCATGGCTCAGCGCCAAAATATAAAGGTTTAAATAAAGTAAACCCCAGTGCGATGATCTTGTCGGGAGTTCTTATGCTGGAGTATCTCAAAGAAGAAAAGGCTTGCCGGGCGCTGGAAAATGCAGTTAAGTCGGTCATTGCCGAAGGCCGGTATGTCACCTACGATTTTAAATCCGATCCTGACGATCCTCATACAGTCGGCACGCAAGAAATGGCTGACGCTATTATCCAGAAAATAAAAAACAAATAGGGGCGGTTATATTTTTTCGGGAGTAGAATGAAAATAAGCATTATCGGCGCAGGAAATGTCGGTGCTTTAAGCGCTATGCGTATAGCGCAGTATAATTTAGGCGATATCTTCCTGGTAGATATCGCCAAGGGGCTGGCTAGGGGTAAATCTTTGGATTTAGCCGATGCCCAGGCAGTATTGGGGTTCGATTATAATATTCAGGGTTCCGATGATATTAGCAGTATAAAGGATTCCGATATAGTAGTGATTACGGCCGGCCTGGCCCGCAAACCCGGAATGACCCGCGAAGAACTCCTTGCCAAAAATAGCCAGATTTTAAAAGATGTCTGCGTAAATATAAAGGAACTGGCATCTCAAGCCATCGTAATGGTAGTGACTAATCCGCTGGATTTGATGACTTATCTGGCATTAAAGACAACCGGTTTTGCCAGGAATAAGGTGTTGGGTATGGGCAGCAGCCTGGACAGCTCAAGATTAGCTAACCTTATCGCGCGGGAATTAAAGCTGCCAGCCACTAGCGTAGAAACAATGGTAATCGGAGCGCATGGCGAGGGAATGCTGCCTTTAGCCAGGCACACTAAAATTAAAGGGGTAAGCCTGGAAGAATTTTTAAGTGACGAGAAAATGGAAGGTTTAACCAAGGGGACTATAGGAAGAGGAGCCGAGATTGTCGCTTTATTAGGCAGCGGAAGCGCTTTTTTTGCGCCGTCTGCCGCAGTTGCGCAAATGGTTAAAATTATCGCCAAAGATGAAAAGAAAATTATCGGGGCCTGCGCTTACCTGGACGGCGAATACGGCATTAAAGATATCTGCATAGGCGTACCGTGCCGCCTGGGCAGGGCCGGTATTGAAAAAATTATCGAGCTGGATTTAACCGATAAAGAGAAAAAAGAGTTAATGCATTCAGCTGATTCTATCCGCAATTTATTAAAACAGCTACCTGTTTAATTTATGTACGATTTAGCGATAATCGGCGCGGGTTGGGCAGGCTTTAACGCTTGCTTAAAAGCAAAGCAGTCAGGGCTTAAGGTTGTTCTTATCGATAAATCGCTTCTTGGCGGTACCTGCCTTAACCTGGGATGCATACCTACCAAAACGCTTATTCAATCCGCAAAAGTATTTAACCTGGTTAAGAAATCTTCGGATTTTGGCATTAACGTTTCTGGCCCCACAGTTGATTTTCTTAAGATACAGGAGAGAAAAGACAGGATAATCCAGCAGCTGCGCAGCGGCATGCAGCAGATGCTCAAAAATATTGATTATCTAACCGGCCAGGCCCGGCTCGTCTCCAGCCAGGAAATCAGGGTTTTAGAAAAAACTATCCGGGCCAGGAATGTCCTTATTGCCACCGGCTCTAAGCCATACGAACTTGCCCAATTTAAATTTGATGCTAGAAAAACCCTTTCCAGTAACGAAATAATTTCCTTAAAAGAAATCCCCGGCTCGCTTTTAATAATCGGCGGCGGAGTTATCGGTTGTGAATTTGCCGGACTTTTTTCTCAGCTGGGCGCAAAAGTAACTGTCGTAGAAAAAATGCCCCAGCTTCTTCCCGGGGAAGACAGGGAAGTAGCTAAAAAAATAGAAACAGTATTTAAAAAGAAGGGGATTAAGGTAAATACCTCTAGCGATGCTGCGGCTTTTAATCCGGTTGATTTTGATATTATTTTAGTTTGCGTAGGAAGGAAAGCGCAAACAGAGAATTTAGGCCTGGAGGAAACGGGGGTAAATTTAGATAAAGGCGCTATCGCGGTTGATGATTACCTAAAAACGAATATAAATAATATTTACGCAGCCGGGGATTGCACCGCTAAGATAATGCTTGCCCATTTTGCCAGTTATCAAGGTATAAGCGCCGTTTTCAACCTGGCCTATCCGGACAAACTCAAGCCGGCCACATCGTCTTGCGTCCCCAGTTGTATTTTTACGGAACCCGAGATTGCCTCTGTTGGCCTAAGCGAAGATAAGGCCCGCTTACTCGGACGGCATATAGATATTCACAGGTTTGATTTTCTGGGCAGCGGTATGGCGCGTATCCTGGGCGAAACAGAGGGGTTGATTAAAATAATTTCCGATGTTAAGACCGGTGTAGTTTTAGGCGCCG
>JAQTPA010000008.1:36950-41696 GCA_028713155.1 Candidatus Omnitrophota bacterium
CTCGGACGGCATATAGATATTCACAGGTTTGATTTTCTGGGCAGCGGTATGGCGCGTATCCTGGGCGAAACAGAGGGGTTGATTAAAATAATTTCCGATGTTAAGACCGGTGTAGTTTTAGGCGCCGCGATTATCGGGCCAAGGGCGACCGAGTTAATCGGGATTTTCACTCTGGCTGTAGCGCGCTGTCTGAGCATTCAAAACCTGCGGGAAACCATATTTGCCCACCCTACTCTTTCAGAATCAATAACCGAAGCAATAAAATAAAAATTATGCCTTTAAAAGTCACTGACCTTGGCTTAGTGGATTTTCAAGATGCCCGGGTTCAACAGAGAGAATTATTCCGGGAGGTAGAAGCCGGGCTCTGGAGCGCCGGCTTAATCGTCTGCCGGCATTATCCCGCTATTACCGTCAGCCGGAGGGCAAATAGAAATAATATCCTGGTTTCTCAGGAAGAACTCAAAAATAAGGGCATTAGTGTCTATGAGGTTGAGCGCGGAGGGGATGTTACCTACCATGGCCCCGGACAGCTCATTGCCTATCCGGTATTCAATTTAAATTATTTTAAAAAAGATATCCACTGGTTTCTAGAGTACCTTGAGGGCCTGATAATCCGCTGCCTGGATGAATTCGGAGTAAAAGGAGAAAGAGCTCCCGGGCTAACCGGTGTTTGGGCCGGCCGGTTAAAAATAGCTTCTATCGGGATCGCGGTCAGGAATTGGATTACTTTTCACGGATTAAGCATAAATATTAAAAGCAATGATCTGGCCAATTTTTCCTTGATTAGGCCCTGCGGTATGGATATAATGGTTACATCAATGGAATCCGAAACCGGGGGAATTGTTCAAACCGAGGAAGTTAAGCAGAACTTGGTAAGCTTATTTAAGGCCTCTTCCGGTTTTTCAAACAGGGATTAACCAAGGAGATAAGAGACAATGGTAAAAATAATTTTACCGCAGTTAAGCGAAGGCATCCAGAAAGCCACGGTTTCCTACTGGTATTTTAAAGCAGGAGACAAGGTCAATGAAAAAGATGACCTGGTAGAGCTTACTACGGATAAAGCCACTTTTAACCTGCCCAGCCCTTGTCCAGGGATACTTACGGAAATTTCGGCTTTGGAAGGTTCGACGGTAAACGTAGGAGACAGTTTAGGCTTGATTCAGGAGAGTTAAAAAAATAAAGAGGCGTGCGTAAATGGCCATTGATTTTAAAAAAGAATTAGAAACCGCTGCACGCAACATGATTTTCGTGCATGACCCGGATTTGCTTATCAAGATAATCGTGCGGATGGTGGTTGATAAAGTGCAGGTTGAGCACGCCAGCATACTTATGTATAAACCGGACCGCCAGGCGTATGTACTCACTGTTTCCGGCGGCTCGCTGGCAAAAAAAATACCTATCGGCTTGGCTGGTTTTGATAAAGATGATTCCTTAATTCGTTTCTTCAGGGAGCGCGACAGCCGGCTCTTATTTAACAGCGATGTTCTTACCCTGGAAGGCGCACAGGCCTATCTGAAAACAGGCCAGACCAAAGAACGCCTGAAGCATCTTTTGGCGGACGTGCTCTATCAGATGAAGATGCTGGAAACGGTCACCTGCGTGCCAAGTTACTTCCGGGATGAGTTGCTGGGCATATTATTGCTGGGCAGAAAGAAAAACGGAAAGAGTTTCTTGCGGGGAGAGTTGGATTTTTTTGAGGCCCTGGCTTCCAATATGTCTATGGCGATAAGAAACGCCAATCTTTTCAAGGAGCTTAAATCCGAGCTTGATAAAAAGCACCAGCTTTTTATGCGCACCACTATCGCCCTGGTTGCCGCCATAGAAGCGAAAGATAATTATACGCACGGGCACACTACCCGGGTGACTAACTTAAGCCTGGAAATCGCTAAGAGGCTCTCCCGGAAGAATAAGAAAGCCTGGGATAATAAATTTATTGAAAAACTCCATATCGCCAGCCTGCTTCATGATATCGGCAAGATCGGTATCCCCGAACATATACTTAATAAAAGAGGGGCCTTAACCATAGGCGAAAGGAATAAAATCAAAGAACATCCTTTAATCGGGGTAACTATTCTTAAGCCTATAAGGGAATTAGAGCAGGCTTTAGTCGGAATAAAATATCACCATGAGAGGCCGGATGGCTTAGGCTATCCGGAGGGTTTAAAAGGCGACCAGATTCCTTTGGTTGCTTCTATCATATCGGTAGCTGACTCTTTTGACGCTATGACTACGGACAGACCATACCGGGCAGCGCTGTATAAAAATGAAGCTATAAAAGAAATCCGGAAGTTGAGTAACCTGCAGTTTAATCCCCGCGTAACCGAAGCATTTCTGGAATTATGCCAGGAAGGTAAACTCTAAAAAATGCTCCCTAAACGCATAGTTTTAATGTACATTTCAGAAGTCTCCGGCCACCATAACGCGACTTTGGCTATTGAGAAAGCCATCAGGATATTGACTCCCCACGCCGAAATTTCAAATATCAATGCCTTTAATTATACCAATCCTGTCGCTGAAAAAGTAGTGAATAGCGTTTATATGAGTATAATCAAAGTTGCCCCTAAAATCTGGGATTACCTCTACGATAACCCTAAAATAGTGAAGAAGATAGAAAAAGCCAAACAGAATATCAATAAAGCCAATTCTCCAAAATTAAAAAAGCTGTTTGAACGGCTCAGGCCCGAGGTAGTTGTCTGCACCCAGGCGTTTCCCTGCGGTATGGTCGCCGGCTATAAAAAAACCTACCAGGCAGACCTTCCGTTAATCGCGGTATTAACGGATTATGTCCCGCATTCCTATTGGATTTATGACGCTGTAGATTGCTATATTACTCCTTCGGAAGACGTCTCTTCGCGTTTAATCAAAAAAGGCGTGCCGGCTCAAAAAGTAAAGTCGCTAGGCATTCCGTTTGACCCTAAATTCAATACGACTTTAGATAAAAACAGTATTTTTTCTAAATATAAGCTATCACCCGGTCTTCCCACTATATTGATTATGGGCGGAGGCCAGGGGTTAGGGCCGATAAAGACTATCGTTAAATCCTTAGAAAAAATCGACAGGGATATCCAGGAGATTATCGTGACCGGGACCAATAAGAAGCTGTATAATTCTTTAAGGCGCAAAATAAAAAAGTATAAAAAGAAAATAGTGGTCTTTGGCTACGCGCAGAATATCAATGAATTAATGAGTATCGCGGATATAGTTGTCAGCAAGCCCGGGGGAGTAACTACTTCCGAGGTGCTTAGCCTGGCCAAGCCCATGATTATCGTTAAGCCCTTGCCCGGACAGGAAGCCAATAATACGGCCTATCTTACGCAAAAAGAGGCTGCGCTGGAAATTGAAGAACCGGGTAAGATAAACCTGGTTATAGAAGACCTTTTAAGAAATCACGAGAAATTAAAACATCTAAGCGACTGCGCAAAACGAATCAGTAAGCCTAATGCCAGTATGGATATTGCCAGGCTTCTGTTAGAAAGCCGTAATGGTTAGCTATTTTCTTTACCGGATTGTTCAGAATGTTGCTTTAAGCCTGCCGTTAAAAACAGCCTACAGCCTGGCTGTATTTATATCTACCTTGTATGCCACATTTGCCTTCAGGGACCGCAAGGCAGTTACTAAAAACCTGCGGGTAATCTTTCCGGAAAAGCCTCTTGGCGAGATTAGAAAAATCCGGAAAGAGCTATTTCATAATTTTGCCAAATACCTCATAGATTTCTTCCGTTTTGACAAACTGGATAAGGAATATATTGAGAAGAATATCCGTTTAATAGACCTGCACTATTATGATGAGTGTCTCTCCGAGGGCAAGGGCGCAATAGTGGTAACTGCGCACCTGGGGAACTGGGAATTAGGAGGAGTAGTGATTGCGATGCTGGGGTATCCGTTTTTAACAGTTGCACTGCCGCATAAATCTAAAAACGTAAACGCGCTTTTTAACGGCCGCAGAGAAAGCAAGGGCGTAAAAGTCCTTCCGTTGGGTAACGCGGCAAAAGGATGCCTGAGGGCTTTAAGAAACAATGAGCTGATAGCGTTGGTAGGTGACCGGGATTTTGGAGGGAACGGAATGATCCTGGATTTTTTCGGCAGGCCGACAATTTTTCCCATTGGCCCGGCTGTTTTTTCCTTAAAGACAAAGGCTAAAATCGTACCCGGATTTATGCTCAGGAATAAAGATGACAGTTTTTCTCTAATTATCAATAAGCCGATTGATTTTACGCCTTCCGGGGATGAGCAAAAGGATTTAAAAGAGATTATTACCAGTTATAAGATTATTTTTGAAGATTATATCCGGCGCTATCCGGAACAATGGTATATGTTCAGGAGGTTTTGGAAAGAGTGAAAATCTGTATTATTATCCCCGCACATAATGAATCCAGGGAAATAGCCAGGTTAATCAAGGAGATTAAGGGACAGAACCCGGACGTTCTAGTGGTTGATGACGGCTCGACGGATAATACTGCGGAAATCGCTTCTGAGGCGGGAGCGGTAGTCCTAAAGAACCAGGCTAATGAAGGTAAGGGTTCATGTTTAAGGAAAGGTTTTGCTTACGCCTTAACGCATAACTTTGACGCCGCAGTTACTATGGATGGCGACGGCCAGCATTTACCCCAGGATTTAAAATCTTTTATCTCTTTAGCCGGTGTTTCTAAAAGCGGTATACTTATAGGTAACCGCATGCTGCAAACCAGGAACATGCCTTTAATTCGCCTGCTTACCAATAGATTTATGTCCTGGTTAATATCCCGG
>JAQTPA010000031.1 GCA_028713155.1 Candidatus Omnitrophota bacterium
AAGGAGAGCGATGCAGAAGAAGATCCTTATCCAAATACTGGTTTTAATCGGTTTGGCCTATGTCTTCCTGATTATGGGTAACGGCGTTATCAGCCTGACTAATCCCGATGAGGTTTTCTATACTCAGACAACCAAGGAGATGATCCAGCAGAAGACCTGGATGACTCCGTATCTGTTCGGCCAGCCGCAATTCGAGAAACCTATTTTTCTATACTGGATGCTGCGCGCAAGTATCGAGATCCTGGGGAATACCCCTTTTGCCGCACGCCTGCCTGCCGCATTCATCGCGCTCCTGGGGATCGTCGCCATATATTTACTGGGGCTGATCGGGTTTAAAGACAGCAAAAAAGCATTTTTCTCAGGCCTGGTGATGCTCTCCTGCGGTTTTTATATCGGATTATCCCGGAGCGTTTTTACCGATATGATCTTTTCCGTATTCATCCTTTTTGCGCTCCTGGCGTTCTACTGGGGTTATACCTATCCGGTAAGAAAGGGGATAGGGCTGCTCTTATTTGCTTTTTTCTCTGCCCTGGCGGTTTTAACCAAAGGCCCGCTTGGTTGTATAATCACGCTGGCGGTTGTCATCGCGTTCCTTTTCGTTAAAAAAGAACTGAAGTTCCTGTTCTGCAAATATTCACTGTGGGGCTTGCTGGTTTTTTGCGTGGTCGCTTTACCCTGGTATATACTGATGGAGATTAAATACGGCGCCAGCTTTAACCGCGAGTTCTTTTATAACGACCATTTTGTCCGCCTGATCAAAGCCGAACATCCGGCAGCCGACACCTGGTATTTTTATCCGGCGACCCTGATCGGCCCGATATTCCCCTGGAGTTTATATACTTTGTTCGCGTTAATCTACCTGGTCAGGGGCATAAGGCGGAACACCGATAATTTTATCCTTTTCTTAGGTATCTGGATAGGCGTGATCCTGTTGGTTTTCCAATTCGCACATTCAAAATTGACTAGTTACATATTCCCGCTTTTTCCCGCCCTCGGCCTGCTTACGGCGGACTTTATCTGCAATAAAGGGTTATCGGTAAAAAATCCCAGCCGTATATTTTATACTCTCTCTCTGATCACGGCAATCGTTATCCTGCTTTTCCCCGTGGGCCTGGTCGCTGCTCTGTCAAGTTACGTAATGTATGTGGGTTCAAGGGCTCCGGTTTATGCTTTAGCAATTACATTATTCATTTTAGGCGTATTTTCCCTGGTTTTTGCCCTGCGCAAGAGATTTACGGGGCTTATTTTCACTTTAGTTTTTCTGCCGTTAGTCATGTTATTAGGCGCTGCTTCTGTAATTAAGGATATTGAGCCGTATGCATCTTCTAAGCCGGCGGTTGAATACTTGATGCAGAACCATACAGTCAGCGGCCAGATTATCTGTTCAAAGTTTTTTGCCCGGGGAGTGCGGTTTTATACCGACAGGGAAGTCGTAGTTGTGGATATTCCCGGGACTCCGTTTTTCAGCCCGCATCCAGTGCCTTTCCTGGATTCTGACGTAAAGGTAAGGGAATTCCTGGGCAAGCAGCCGGTTACCTACGGGATAATCAAGAAGGGTAATGTCGTGGACTTCCGGCGCCTAACAGAGGGCTACTTCAAATTTGAAATCTTAAAGCAATGCGGTAATGAATACGTGGTCAGGGTTTTGCCTTTACAATAGTATTATTGTTGTAGTAGAATAAAGCCGTTATGGAAACCGATATAGAAGAGTTAAAAAAGCAATTATTAGCCCTGCTGAACAAAGAAGCCTTAAAGAGAGGAAATTTTACTCTCTCCAGCGGTAAGACGAGTAACTATTATCTTGATGGCCGGGTAATTACCCTGACTCCCGAAGGAGCGTATTTAACTGCGAGTATTATTCTGGCAATGGTCAAGGACAGGAAGATAGACGCGCTCGGCGGCCCGACCCTGGGAGCTGACCCGATCGCCGGCGCAGTCGCGCTACTTAGCCATATTAAAAAGATCCCCCTAAAAACATTTATCGTCAGAAAAGCGGCCAAAGAGCACGGAGCCGGACGCCAGGTTGAAGGACCGGGCCTGGCGAAAGCCAGTAAAGTTATTTTGATCGATGATGTGGCTACTACCGGTAAAGCCATTATTGAAGCCAAACAAGCCCTGGACAAGCTGGGTATCGCAGCACGCGAGGCGATCGTTATCGTGGATAGATGCGCAGGCGCCAAGGAAAATCTGGCTAAAGCAGGCCTGCGCCTGGAATCCATATTCACCGTAAAAGATTTCGGCCTTTAGGAATTTTAGAAAGCTTGTGCAAAAGAATATAATAGTGGTAGTCGGAGCAGGTCCCGCAGGAATGATGGCCGCGATAAGATCCGGTTCGCTTGGCCAGGAAGTAATTCTCATCGATAAAAATCCCATCTTAGGCAAGAAACTCCTCCTGAGCGGCAAAGGCCGCTGTAATCTGACCAACGCAGGCGATTTAGACTCATTCTTAAAAGGGTTTTCCCGTAATGGCCAATTCTTAAGGGACGCCTTCAGGAAATTTTTTAATCAAGAGCTGATGGATTTTTTCCAGAGCCGGGGCCTGGCCCTTAAAGTAGAAAGGCAACTGCGCGTATTTCCGGTCACAGATAGCTCAAGCAGTATCGTGGGCGTGTTGGATAAGGAATTAGCGCAGCAAAAGGTAAGGAGTATCTTTAAGTCTGAGGTAAAAGATATTTTAGTAAAAGACGGCCGGGTAAAAGGACTGTATCTGGCTAACGCTGAATTTATACCCTGTGCTAAAATAATCCTGGCTACGGGAGGAGCAACTTATAGTTTTACCGGCTCAACCGGAGAGGGCTTAAAAATGGCGCAAAGTTCAGGCCATACCATTATTCCCTTACGCCCGGGTTTGGTGCCGCTTGAAATAAAAGAAAAATACCCTGAAATTTTAGAAGGATTGACGCTTAAAAATATCCGGATCAAGTTCTGCGCCGGAAAAAATGAGATTATTTCCGAAGTCGGAGAACTGCTCTTTACGGGCTTTGGTATTTCCGGCCCCCTGGTCCTTGCCTTAAGCGCAAAAATCGTAGATTGGCTTAAGGAAAATAAAGATGTTTATGTTGAGATAGATTTAAAACCGGGGTTAAGCCGCGGACAGCTGGACGAGCGGTTTTTAAGGGAGTTCAAGACAAGTCCCAAAAAAGGGATTAAAAAAATCCTGAAAAATTTATTACCCTTGAAATTGATTGATTTATTTATTAAGACAGCCGGGATAGACCCGTATAAAAAAGCGAATCAACTTACCCAGGACGAACGCCGGAAGTTTGTTTTACTGCTTAAATCCTGGCGTTTGGCTATCAGCAGGGCAAGGCCTTTGGAAGAAGGCATGGTTACCCAGGGCGGAGTAACCCTTAAAGACATTAATCCGCGCACGATGGAGTCGCGCCGGGTTAAAGGGCTGTATTTTTGCGGAGAGATGATTGATGTGGACGCGGATACCGGCGGTTTTAACCTTCAGGCGGCGTTTTCTACCGGATACCTGGCTGGCGAGAGCGCAGCATTAAGTTAAAATATAAGGATGATATATTTAGCTTCAAAATCCAGGGCCCGCAGGAAATTATTAGAAGATATCGGCCTGAAGTTTAAAGTCCTGCCGAGTAAGGTCAAGGAGAGAAAGGGCGCGAAGGGAATTTCTTATTTCAAGCTGGTCAAAATAAACGCGCTCAATAAAGCGAAGGATATCGCCTCAAAGGTAAAAGAGGGGATTATTATTGCTGCGGATACCATCATGGTCCAGGATGGCAAGATCTTCGGTAAGCCTAAAGATTTAAAATCCGCCAAACAGATGCTTAAGTCAATGTCCAATAAGACGCAAGCTGTTTATACCGGTATCGCGGTAATCAAGAAAGAAAAGGGCAGAGGTAAAATATTGACCGACTATGAGAAAACCACGGTTTTTATGGATAAGCTTAGCGATAAAGAGATAAGCGGTTATTTTAAGCAGGTATCTCCTTTGGATAAAGCCGGAAGTTTTGATATTCAAGGCCGGGGCGCGTTATTTATTCGCCGTATCAACGGTTGTTTTTATAATGTTGTCGGCCTGCCGCTAAGAAAACTCTACCTTATTTTTAAGAAGCTCGGCGTATACGGCATACTCATAGCTGTTTTCCTGGCCGGGTGTTCTACCGAATATAATATCGTTACCGGAGAACAGGAGAGTTATTACTATTCTACGGATAAGGAAGTACAGATGGGCCGGGCCATTGCCAGGGAAGTAGCCAAGGAATATAAATTAGGGGATGACCTCCTGATGCAAAAGCGGGTGGAGGATATCGGCAAGAAGATAGCCGCGGTTTGCGACCGGAAAGAGATAGATTATCATTTTTTTGTTTTAGAAGATGAGAGTGTGAATGCCGTATCTCTGCCCGGAGGTTATGTCTATGTATTTAAAGGGTTAGTGGATAAGGTATCTAACGACGATGAGCTGGCCGGTGTCATTGCCCACGAAGTCGGTCATATTGTCGCCCGGCACAGTATCAAAAAACTCCAGGCGCAGCAGGGTTATTCCATATTGCGGCTGCTGGTAGCGGTAGCTCCTTCTTCAGGCGGAGTCGGCGCAGCCGCGGATACTGCTTTTACCGAATTAATCCTCGGTTATTCCCGGGAGGATGAATTACTCGCTGACCAGTTAGGCACGCGCTACGCGAAATTAGCCGGATACGACCCGCACGCCATGGTTAAATTCCTGGAAAAACTTCAGGAGGTGGAGAAAAGAAGGCCGCTTCAGGAAAAGAACTATTATAAAACGCATCCCTATGTGCCGGACAGGATCAGGATAGTAAAAGAAGAGCTGGGGGAAAGCATTGATTTTGATGATTATATCAACATTGAACAAAATCCGCACAAATAGATGAATAATCCTTTCGGAGTCTTGGAATTTTTACAGTGGGACCATTCCTGGAATAATCATAAGTATTCCAGCGCCGCGGAACTGGAGAAAGTTATCAAATTGATGAAAGAGGCGGGAGTCGGCTGGGTGAGGATGGATTTTCTATGGCAGGATATCGAGCCAAAAGAGGGAGAGTTCAAATTTGAGCGCTACGACCGGATTGTAGATTTACTTGCCAGGTATAACCTGAAGGTCCTGGGTATTCTAAATTATAGCGTTGGCTGGGCTGTTGCCTCTAAAGAATGGAACTGCCCGCCTAAAGATAACGCGGTATTTGTTAAATATGCCGTAAAGGTAATCGCCCGCTATAAAGATAAAATAAAATATTGGGAGGTTTGGAATGAACCGGATTCGGCCGTATATTGGCCGGCCCAGGACGGATTAAAAAGCTATTGCGCTTTACTTAAAGAAGTTTATCTGGCTGCCAAAAAAACCGACCCCGATTGTAAAATCTTAAACGGAGGATTAGCCAACGGCCTGGGCAGTATTAATAACCTTTATAATAACGGAGCTAAAGGTTATTTTGATATTCTGAACCTGCATTTTTTTGAGTCGCCTCTGCATAAGGGCGGGATAAAGGCGCTGGTCGCTTATCCGAAATTAGCCCGCGAGATAATGGCTGCCAACGGCGATGAGCATAAAAAAATCTGGATTACCGAGACGGGCTGTCCCGGAGTCAAGCCGGGGGTCAGGACGGATAACTGGTGGATAGGAGATAATCCTGACGAAAGAGAGCAGGCAGTCTGGTTAAAGAAAATTTATACCGGGTTGCTTAAAAATAAAGATGTGGAAAAGGTGTTCTGGGCGTTTTTCCGCGATTGCTCCGGGCACTGGAAGAACGGCGTGGATTATTTTGGCCTGGTGCGCTGGGATTATTCCCAAAAGAGCGCGTTTAAATCCTATAAGGAGTGTTCTGACGAATGGAAAAGATAAAAAGATTTATCCGCTATTGCGAAGAGAGTAATATAGGTTTCGGGCTATGGATAGCCGCGGCCCTGGCAATAATCTTTATCCGGGATTCCCTGGAAAGCCTGGTGAGCACGCAGGCGTTTCCAACGTTTACTCTTTTCCACCTTGTGCACGTCCCCATATTCTTCCTGACGGCGCTTATATCTATCATCGTCCTGCTGCGCCTGGTTACCGGAGAAGATATCCTGAAAATCTCTAAAGTAAGCCTGGTTTTCTTTGCGCTAATAATTTTTCCGGTTGCCTTCGATCTTATGATAATCTCGGTTACCGGCGCGAGCATCTCTTATGAATACGTCAGCGGGAATGTCCGGCAGGTCGTGCTTAATTTCTTTAACCCGTTCTTTAATATCCCAGGTATTCCTTACAGCCTGAGGCTGGAGATATGCATTATCTGCGTTTTTTCTTTTATCTATGTATTCTTAAAGACACACAAAATATCTTTGTCCGGCTTGGCTGCGATCCTGGTTTTTGGTTTATGCGGCCTTTACGGGACTTTACCGGGATTGGCCGTAGCCGGCTTTATAAAAGGCGCCTCCTTGTTAGCGCGTATTCCGCATTCCTTTTTGCGCGGCAGGATGATCAAGGGGACGGTTGACGAGAGCGTTGTTGTGATTATTGAGCTTATCTTTGCGCTCCTGGTTACGGCAGCCTGGTTCAGGCTTTACGACCCCAGGAAGTTTAAGGTAGTGTTGAAAGATTTTAGGCTTTTACGTTACCTGTGCTGTTTTATTTTACTTGCCTTAGGTTTAGCTCTCTACTTAGGCGCCGCCGGCCGGCCGGACGGTTTTATTTTCGTAAAGATACTGGGTATGTCCGGAACGCTGTTTTTCGCGGTGCGTTTTTCCGCGCTGGTCAATGATATTTTTGACGTAGATTGTGACGCGTTATCTAACCCGGGCCGGCCGTTAATCTCCGGGTCAATCGCTAAAAGCGAATATTTAAAAGTAGGCGCGGTATACCTGGCATTTTCTCTGTTATTTGCCATTTGGGTCAGCGCAGCCTGTTTTATGATTACTTTATTTTTTATCGGGATTTATTTTTTGTATTCCGCTCCGCCGTTTCGGCTAAAGCGTTTTTTCATATTTTCTTCTTTTGTCACCGGCCTCCAGGCAGTCTTAATCCTGCTGATGGGGCAGGTGTCGCTCTCCCCGGCCAATACCACTGTATTGTTGTGTCCGCCCCTATTGTGGCTGGCGTTTACAATTTTCTTTCTTGGTTCAAACATCAAGGACATCAAGGACATCGAAGGGGATAGGCGCTGCCGCGTTTATTCTTTGCCGGTTATTTTCGGTGAAAGGAAAGGCCGGAAGATTATTGCTTTTTTGGTATTTTTAAGTTATCTTCTGGTTCCGTTCCTGCTTTACGGACTTTTTTATGAACTAGAGGTGTTTATTCTTTCGCTTTTATTCGGCGTTATCAATTACCTGTATATCCGCCGGCCGGATTCCCGCGAACAGCCGGTATTCCTGCTCTACTTTATTTATTTTGCCTTTCTGGGGTTACTGGTAATTGCGTAGAAGGATCCGGGAGGTTAAAGGGGTATGGTGCGGAAGGAGGGAGTTGAACCCTCAAGGGTTACCCCACACGCTTCTGAGACGTGCGCGTATGCCATTCCGCCACTTCCGCATTGTGAGCCTTCTAAGTATAGCCCAGCCGCTCTCTCCTGTCAAATATAAAAGCATTGCCTGCCTATAGTTTTATTGTTATAATATTAATCTTAAATTAAGAGGGTAAATTATGCCTTGGGAACATTTTAAGATAACCGGAATAGCGGTAGCCCAGATCCTGCTTTTGGCTGCGCTAGGGTACTGGTTGGTCAGGCGCAGGTTCCTGGCGAGCGCCGGGGTGGAGGCTATAAGCAGCCTGGTTATGGACGTAACTTTGCCGGCGCTTATCTTTTGCCAGCTCATCCGGGATTTTTCTTTCCGGGCATTTTCCGACTGGTGGATTTTCCCGCTTTTGAGTATTCTGGTTACGCTTATCGGCCTTTGGGTGGGATTTTTGCTCGCGTTCTTTATCCAGGGAGAGCAGCATAAGCTGCAATTTATAAGCCTGGTGGCTTTTCAGAATTCCGGGTATCTGCCTCTGGCCCTGGTCGCAGCGCTCCTTGCGCCGGAGTCCTTAAGCACAATGTTTATTTACATATTCTTGTTTCTGGCCGGTTTCAATTTGGTCATGTTTTCCGTCGGCGTGCACATATTGAATTTCCATAAAGAGAAAAAATTCGCCTGGCTTAATCTCCTGAGCACGCCGGTCGTCGTTACACTGGTGAGCCTGTTAGTTATATTTTTCGGGCTGCATAAATTCGTGCCGGATGCCGTGATTAAGCCGCTGTTTATGCTGGGAGAGAGCACTCTGCCCCTGGCCATGCTGGTGGTGGGCGCGGGCCTGGCCCAGGTAAGCCTTAAGCATATTGATAAGAAAGCAATCTCTATGTTGATATTAGCTAAAATGTTTGTCCTGCCGGCTATAGGCCTGGCCCTGGTGATTATTTTTAAGGTCCCCAGATTGATAGGCCTGCTCATCATTATACAGTTGGCGATGCCTTCGGCAGTGACCCTTTCGACAATCCTGAGGAGCTATAAAAAAGAGGACCTCCTGGTCAGCCAGGGTATTCTCCTGACGCACCTTAGCGGCATCATTACTATCCCGCTGTTTTTAATTTTATATTTTAGCCGGATTATGCTAAAATGAGTAAAATCATCGCCTCCAACCATAAAGGATACCGGGATTACGCGGTTATCGAGAGTTTTGAATGCGGCGTAGAATTAAAGGGGAGCGAGGTAAAGTCTATAAGGCAGGGTAAGGTTAATCTGAACGATAGTTTTGCCCGCGTGGAAGAGGGCGAGCTGATCTTATATAACACGCACATAAATCCTTATGCAGAAGCCAGTTACATGAATGTTGAACCGACGAGAAAAAGAAGGCTGCTGCTGCATAAGAATCAGATAGAGAAGTTGGAAAGTAAGCTTACGCAAAAAGGCCTTACCCTTATTCCTTTAAAGATTTATTTTAATCCCCGGGGTTTCGTAAAAATTGAAATTGCTCTCGGTAAAGGCAAGAAACTTTACGATAAAAGAGACGACATCAAGCGCCGGGAAACAGATATCGCGATGCGTAGGGCAATGAGGAACAGGAGATAGGATAAGGGGGTGAATTGGGCTCGACTTAGGCCGTCGGGTAAAAGCAGCATGTCGCGGACGCATGGTTAGCCGCGTTAATAATCCGTGCACAATACAAACGCAAACAACCGTTTGTTCAATGCTAAACCGATGATGGTAACCCCATCATTTGTTGGCATGCCAGTCTTCGCTAACTAAATTAGCGAAGCCTCTATCCGTCCAGCCTACGGGATGAAATAGAGACCTAAGTAGGATAGTCCCGCTATTTCGCCTTTGTAGACGGGATGAAATCTCTAAAGGCTGCGGCTTGCAAATCCTGCCCCGTGGGAGTTGCAAGAGCAAGATTAAAATACGGGGCTAAACATGTAGCGGCTTTTATCAGATTGTTTAAGGACGCCGGTTCGATTCCGGCCACCTCCACCAAA
>JAQTPA010000009.1 GCA_028713155.1 Candidatus Omnitrophota bacterium
CTTCATGACCGCCGGAAATTCGTGCCGATAAAATACAGCCTGGTAGCAGTGCATATTGATTTGGGATACCCTAAGTCCATCGCTAAGAAGCTGGAGAAATATTTTAAGCAGGAAGGCTTTGAATACCATATTGAAAAAGTAGATACCCTGCGTAAAACCAGGAATAAGGATATAAATTGTTTCTGGTGCTCCTGGAATAGAAGAAAGGCATTGTTTGAAGCAGCTAGCCGGCTTAAATGCACTAAGGTTGCCCTGGGGCATCATATGGATGATATTATTGAGACGATTTTATTGAATTTATTCTTCCAGGGCGAGATTTCAGCCATGAGCCCGAAGCAGGATTTATTTAAAGGCAAGATCACCCTGATCCGGCCGCTGGCCTATGTGGAAGAATATATGGTTAAGCGTTTTGCCAAAGATGAACATATTCCCCACGATACCTGCATTTGCCCGCATTCGGTTACTTCTAACCGCACCAAGATGAGCAAGATTATCCAGGAGCTAAAAAGGACCTGCCCGGAGATAAAAAAGAATATCTTCAGGAGCGTAAAGCGGATAAAAAAAGATTATTTGCTTTAAGACCAAGAAGAGAAGTGCTATAATAAAAATATGATCTGGATCATCGGTTTAGCCTTTCTAGCCTTATCCGTGGTTATCATTATGCTGGTTTTAAAGATTTCGTCGCAGGTGAACGAGCGGCTTAATCAGATGAACCAGTCTCTTCAGGAAGCCAATAAAATCATCGGCGCAAACCTGGGCAACGCCACGAGCGTATTCGGCAATGTCAAAGAACAGCTGGGCAGGCTGCAGGAGACTAATAAACAGATTGTGGACATCAGCAAGGATATCTCCAGCCTCCAGGAGCTTTTGCGCGCGCCCAAGTTCCGCGGGGCAATGGGCGAAATGCTCCTGGCGAATTTATTGTCGCAAGTATTGCCTAAAGACCATTATGTAACGCAATACCGTTTTAAATCCGGAGAGGCGGTGGACGCGGTGATTAAACTCGGCGAGCGCCTGGTGCCGGTAGATGCCAAATTCAGCCTGGAGAATTTCCAGAAGATGCTCGAGGCCCAAGACGAGCAGCTGAAAAATTCCTTACGCAAAAAATTCATCCAGGATGTAAAGAACCGGATCGATGAAGTTTCCTCTAAATATATCCTGCCGCAGGAGAATACTTATGATTTCGCGCTGATGTATATCCCGGCGGAGAATGTCTATTATGAAGTGATTATCAAGGAGGATATCTTTTCTTACAGCATGTCCAAGAAAGTCATCCCGGTTTCTCCAAATACTTTTTACGCCTATCTGGAGGTAATTTGCCTGGGCTTAAAAGGCCTGAAAGTCGAAGAGAACGCCAAGAATATCCTCAAGTCCTTAAGCGCCCTGGGGATCGAAATAGATAGGTTCAAGGAAGAATTTAATGTGCTCGGCAGCCACCTGAATAATGCCAGCACTAAATATACGGATTCGCAAAAGCGCCTGGAAAAGGTCAGCGATAAACTGATCAATATCCAGGATACCAAGCAGATCGGCATAAAGTAATTCCTTAGCTAATGATTTTTAATCTCCGGGTTATTCCTAAGGCCAGCAGGAATCTGGTTAAAGAAGAGGATAAAGGTTTTAAGGTCTACCTGACCAAGCCTGCGCAGGATGGCCTGGCCAATGAACAGCTTATTGAGTTATTATCCGAACACTTGAAAACCAAAAAATATAAAATAAGAATAATCAAGGGACATAAATCCAGGAATAAACTTGTTGAAATTAGCCCCTAAAATACTTAACCCGCTGGAAAGCTTAAGTGCACCCCGGCTCTCCAGCGCTTTTAGCTGTCGCACTTACGGGAATATGTCTTTATCCTACGGTAACACGAAAGGAGCATTAGATAACCGTAAAAATTTCTTAACCAGCCTGGATATAGATTATCGGGATTTAGTCTGCGCTCAACAGCAGCACGGGAATAATGTCCGGTATGTTAATATGGAAAACAAGGGCAGGGGCGCGCTGGACTATGCAGCAGCAATACCGGATACCGACGGTTTTATTACCGATTTTAAAGGGCTGCCTTTAGCTATATTTACAGCGGATTGTTTATCTATATTCCTTTATGATCCGCACAGGCCCGCTATCGGCTTGCTCCACGCGGGTTGGCGCAGCTCCAAGGAAAATATTGCTCTTTGCGCGGTGGAATTAATGCGCAGTAAATTTCAGACTAAAGCCAGTGAATTACGGGTAGGTTTTGGTCCGCGCATAGGGGGTTGCTGTTATGCGGTATCCGCGGAATTTAAGAATTATTTTTCTACGGGATTAACTGAAAAGGCCGGCCGTTTATACCTGGACCTGGCTGCGGTAAATAAAAAGCAGTTAGCCGGTACAGGCGTGCGGGAAGAAAATATATTTGATAGCAATTATTGCACTTGTTGTGCTAATGCCGATTTTTTCTCCTTCCGTAAGGAAGGCCGGGCGAGCGCCAGGATGCTTTCGGTAGCGATGTTAAGATGATCTTCCAGCCAGTATATAAGCTCGGGTTTATTCTACATACCTATAACACTACCCTTGAGGCAGTTAAAAATTCCCTGGCTGAATTCGGGGAGAATTTGGAAATTTCCGAGGTTTTAGACCCTGCGCAAAAGGGTAATAATTTTAAAATCCACCTTAATACGCAGGATCCCACGCTTGTTTTTGACGTTTGTTCACAATTCGGCAGGATCAGGTCGATCAAGGTTGAGGAGGAAGGGAGGCGGTCATGAAAGGCGCGCTTATTATTTATTATTCCCGCGGCGGCAATACTAAAAAAATGGCGGAGCTTATTGCTGATGGGATAAGGAAAGAAGAAATAGAGGCAGTGGTCAAAGATATCAAGGATGTTGGCGTGGATGACTTATTAAAATACGACGGCCTGGTTATCGGTTCGCCTACTTATTACGGCTCGATGTCCGCGGAGATAAAGAAGCTTTTTGACGATTCAGTCAAGTTTCACGGGAAATTAGACGGTAAGGTTGGCGCGGCATTTTCTTCCAGCCGCAATATCGCCGGGGGTAATGAAACCGCCATCCTGGATATCTTGCATGCCATGCTCATACATGGTATGATTATCCAGGGCGATTGGCAGGGCGACCATTACGGCCCGGCAGCTATAGACGCTCCGGATGAGCGCTCAGCTAAAGAATGCTTAAGGATGGGCTCCCGGTTTGCTCAACTGTTTAAAAAATGCATATCATAGTACTGATAACCGCGGCAAATAAAAAAGAAGCGGAGAAAATCGCAAAAAAACTTATTCAAGATAAACTGGCCGCTTGTGTCAATATCGTTAGCGGTATAAAGTCCCTTTTCTGGTGGCAAGGCAAGGTTGACCGGGCAAAAGAAACTTTGCTTATCGTAAAGTCCCGGAAAGAAAAATTTGCTAAAATAGTAAAGTCAGTTAAAACCAGGCATAGCTATACAGTTCCGGAGATAATCGCTGTTCCCGTAACGAGCGGTTTTAAGCCATACCTTAAATGGATAGATGATTCTATCGGGTAGCCCTATGGATTATATTTTTGCCTTCGGCGGCGGAGTGCTGGTCAGTCTGACGCCTTGCGTTTACCCGCTTATTCCCGTTACAGTCTTTTATATAAGCGCAAAAAGCGGCAGATCGAAAATAAGAGGTTTTATTTTAAGCCTGATTTTTGTAACGGGTTTAGCCGTTACTTATTCCATATTAGGCCTGATTGCTTCGCTGGGCGGGATAATTTTTGGTAAAATAAGTAATCATCCGCTAACGCTTATCGCGGTAGGCCTGATTATTATCCTATTTGCGGTCTCCATGTGGCTGGATTTATTTAATATCGCCTGGCAGGGGCCGCCGCGGGTTAATACTAAGAAAAAAGGCTATTTTGCTACTTTCTTGCTGGGCCTAAGTTCCGGGTTAGTCGCCTCGCCCTGCCTTACGCCGGCGTTAGCTTCTATCCTGGCTTATTTAGCGGCTAAAAAAAATATTCTCTACGGAATGAGCCTTTTAATGGCTTTTGCTTACGGTATGGGCATAATTTTAATCCTTGCCGGAACTTCCAGCAGTATATTGATCAACCTGCCTAAGTCGGGGAAATGGATGGCCTATGTTAAGAAAACCGGCGCGCTGCTGCTCTTATTTATCGGGCTCTATTTTATTTACAACGGGATGAGGAGATTTTAAAATGAGGAAATATTCCGGTTTTTTAGTCACGTTGATTGCTTTTTTTTGCTTTACCTGCGGTACTTACGCTGCCCAGGGATATACCGCTGCTGATCTAAAAAAAGCGCCGGATTTTCAATTACCCGACTTAAATGATAAGGTAGTTTCCTTAAGTGATTATAAGGATAAACAAGCAGTAGTTTTGTTTTTTTGGACGACCTGGTGCCCCTATTGCCGGACAGAGTTAAAAAGATTGAACGCCGAATTCGCGGGCCTGGAAAAAGCATCTGTAGCGGTCTTAGCCATAAATATAGGAGAGCCTAAATATAAAGTAGAGAATTTTGTGCAGAGCCGTAATTTAGGCTTTACAGTACTCCTGGATAGAGACAGCCTGGTCGCGGAAATTTATGACCTTTTGGGGGTCCCGGCCTATTTTGTGATAAACAGCGCTGGCCAGATAGTTTCTATGGGGAGCCGCTTCCCCGGGGATATTCTGAAAGAATTAGCCGGTAAACATTCAAAGTAGATGAATAAAAAAATAGTCGAACTGTTCGGGTCCCGCGCATTTGTCAGCGTGGCTACCTGTGGCACACTAAAAAGAGAGAAGATATGCGAATAACCCGGGGATTAGCAACGGGAACAGGCAGCCTTCCGCATTTAGATGCGGATGAGGCATTGGACCTTGTCTTTAAATATGTGCCGGATGCCCCTTTCTGGCCGCAGCTTCCCAAAAGGGATTTTCGCGAAGGGATGGTCGTACAATTCAGCGAGAACCTGCCTTGCCTTAAAATAAAAGGAAACAGCCTGGTTTTTGAGCCTAAAGAAAAAGAAAAGGAACTGGAAGTTTTCTACGAGAAAATTATCAGTGATGACCTGGAGTATTTTAAAATAAACGCTGATTTTTCCGCTGGGTTACCTGGATTTTATGCGAGGCTTAATGCGGCGGATTTAAGACAGATAGATTTTATCAAGGTTCAGGTTACCGGGCCGTTTACTTTTCTGGCCAGCGTAAAAGATGAAAACGGCCGCTTACTTTTGTATGACCCAGTGTTTAAACAGGCCGCGATCAAGGCCTTAGCGATGAAGCTGCGCTGGCAGATTAACTTATTCAGGAAATTCAACAAGCCGATCATTGCTTTTATCGACGAACCGTACCTGGGTACTTTAGGTTCGGCCTATACTCCGGTGAGCCGGGAGGATGTCCTGGGGGTTTTGAGCGAATTCGCGGAGAATATCAAGGAAAGCGATGTCTTGCTGGGTGTGCATTGCTGCGGCAACACGGATTGGTCGGTATTTACGGATTTGCCCTGTATCGGCCTGATTAATTTCGATGCCTTTAACTTTCAGGAGAAATTTGTCCTCTACAGCCAGGGCCTGAAAGGCTTTTTGGAAAGAGGAGGGGTGATTTGCTGGGGGATTGTGCCCACGCAGGAGTTCAGCGCGAAAGAGAACGCGCAGTTTTTAACCAGCAGGATACGCCAGGGTATTGATAACCTGTTGAAAAAAGGCATCGCCGAGAAGTTATTGTTAGAGCGCTTGATGATTTCGCCGGCCTGCGGATTGGGGACGTTTGATCCGCAGAAAGCCGAGCAGATCCTTAAGCTCCTTAGCGAAACCTCCGCTTTTGTCCGGCAAAATCTTTAAAAAATAAATTATTTGACAAAATACCGGAAAGGTTATATCATACTTAGACATTTTTACCGGGAGCTTGAATAGATGAAAGAAATAAGAATCCATGCCCGCGCAGGCCAGGGCGCAATCACTACCGCTGCATTATTAGGTTACGCCTACTTTTTGAAAGGCTTATGCCCTTACGCCTTCCCCAGTTTCGGGGCTGCCCGTATGGGCGCTCCGATGAACGCGTTTGTGCGCGTGGACTCTAAGCCGGTGCGCTTACGCAGCCAGATATACGAGCCGGATTACGTCATCATCGTAGACCATACCATTATGCGTGGCTATAACTGTTTCTCCGGGCTTAAAGAAGACGGGATTGCCATTATTAACGGCAAGGAGGGGCAGATTCAGGCCCCTAAGGTTAAGCCCAAGCAGAAGGTTTTTTTAGTTCCGGCAAATGATATCGCCTTGAAATATATAGGAAGGCCGTTAGGGAATACCGCTCTCTTAGGCGCTTTTTGCGCGGCTACCGCAGAGTTGGCCCTGGACGACTTGATCGCGGCTATCAAGCATAGATTTAGCGCCAAGCTTCAGGAAGGGAATATCCAGGCGGCCAGGGAAGGTTTTGATTTAGTAAAGAATAAAATTAAGGGGTAAGTTATGTTTGGTCCATTGATTTGTAAACCGGGTTCCAGTAAAAGCAATAAGACCGGGCCCTGGCGCACCGAGAGCCGGCCAAAGTTCTTAAAGAAGGACTGTATTGCCTGCAATATGTGCGTGCTAGTCTGCCCGGAATCCTGTATCAGCGGCCAAGGTAAGAATACTTATGATTTTGACCCAAATTACTGCAAAGGCTGCGGCAATTGCGCGGCAATTTGCCCCAAGAAAGATATTATAATGGTTAAAGAAGAAGGAACCCAATGAAGGAATTATTAGAAGGTTCAATGGCTGTAGCCGAGGTTGTCCGGCTTTGTAAGCCCGCAGTCATCTCTGCTTATCCGATTACTCCCCAGACGCATATAGTGGAAGAATTGGCCCGGATAGTTGCTGACGGCCGGCTGAATGCTCAATTCGTCAATGTTGAGAGTGAGCATTCCGCAGCTTCGGTAGTTTTAGGCGCGGTGGCCACAGGCGTGCGTGCCTACACAGCTACCAGTTCGCAGGGGCTTTTTTATATGTCTGAAGTCCTTTATAATATTGCCGGTATGCGCTTACCGGTAATTATGACTACCGCTGCCCGCTCAATTTCCGCCCCGATAAATATCTGGAATGACCATCAGGACGTAGTTTCATTACGCGATTCCGGCTGGATTCAGTTTCACGCCGAAGATATACAGGAAGCGGTGGACCTGCATCTAATCGCTTACAGGTTAGGCGAAGATAAATCTATAATGCTTCCGGTAATGGTTTGTATGGATGGTTTTATCCTCACTCACGGTCTGGAAACAGTGGATATGCCTTCGCCGGAACAGGTAGATAAATTCCTCCCCCCCTATAAAGCTCCTTATAAATTAGACGTCGAGAATCCTCTGACTTTAGGCCCGCTGGTCGATCCGGAATATTATACGGAGGCCAGGTACGCTTTGAACAAAACACATGAAGAAGCCCTGGCTTTAATTCCCAAACTGGCCGCGGAGTTCGCCAAAGTATTCGGCAGGACTTACAATGGCCTGATGGAAGGCTACCAGCTGAAAGACGCTGAAAAGGTGATTGTAGCGATGGGTTCGGTTTGCGGGACAATTAAGGAAGTCATCGATGAATTAAGGGCTAAAGGCAAGAAAGTCGGTTTACTTAAAATCACATCTTTAAGGCCATTTCCGGCTAATGCCATTTATGACGCATTAAAGAATACGCCTAAGTTAGCGGTTATTGACCGCGCGTTATCCTTGGGGTCCTTTGCTCCGTTATCCGCGGAGGTAAAAGCGGTATTCTTCGGCAAGCCTAAGAAGCCCAAGAATATAAGCAGTTTTGTAGTAGGCATGGGCGGACGCGACATTACTAAAGATTCCATTAAGGAGATTTTTCGCCTGATGAACGGCAAGGATAAGCAGGCGGAGTTCATAGATTTAAAGCCAGAGCTTTTAAAGGAGAGTTATGACTAACCATTTTATGTCTCTAGAAATCCCGAGCGACCGAAGGGAGCCGAGGGATGAGTAAGACATTATTCGCTCCGGGCCATACCGCCTGCGCTGGTTGCGGCCAGTCTATGGCAGCGCGGTTGGTGCTGGATGCGGCCGGTCCAAACACTATTATCGTAAATAATACCGGATGCCTGGAAGTTTTTTCAACCAAGTACCCTGAATCCTGCTGGGAGGTTCCTTTTATCCACTCGCTTTTTGAGAACGCGGCAGCAGTTGCTTCAGGGGTTGAGTCTGCGGTAAAATATTTAGGCAAGGCCGATACCATAAATGTGATTGCCCAGGGAGGAGACGGGGGTACCGCAGATATAGGTTTACAGGCTTTATCGGGGATGCTTGAACGCGGGCATAATATTTTGTATGTTTGCTATGATAACGAAGCGTATATGAATACCGGTGTGCAAAGAAGCGGGCTTACTCCTTTTGATACCAATACTACGACTAGCCCGGTGGGTGCCGTTTCTATCGGAAACCTGCGTCCAAAAAAACCTATGCCTGAAATTGCCAATGCTCACGGTATTCCTTATGTAGCTGTAGCTTCCAGCGGTTTTGGCCAGGACTTGCAAAGAAAGGTAAAAAAGGCCCTTTCCCTAAAGGGGCCGAAGTATATTCAGGTGCATGTGCCTTGCCCCTTAGGCTGGAGGCATGAAACTAATATGACCATACAAGTCGCCAAGGCAGCCGTTGAAACAGGGCTTTATCCTTTAATAGAGTATGAAAACGGCGTTTTAAGCAGCCGCCGGCAGATCGCGCCTAAGCCGGTTGAGGAATATCTAAAGCTGCAGGGCAGGTTTAAGCATCTGTTGAATAAGCCGGAAGAGATTAAAAAAATCCAGGAGATAGCGGATAATAATATAAAGAAATACGGATTAAAGGCTGAAGCTCAACAGGCTTAAGGATAAAAAAGGAGGTAGGAAATGGGAAAACAGGCAAGGGCGATTGTGGAGTTAAGTTTAAAAGACCTGGTTAAGGATTTGAATAAGGCCTATTGCGACGAATGGTTAGCTTTTTATCTTTATTGGTATATGGCCCAGATTGTTTCCGGTAAGGCTTATGAGGATATGAAGGAGATGTTAGAGAAGATAGCTAAAGATGAGTTAGAGCATGCTGGGGAAATAGCAGATTTGATTATGAAGTTAGGTGACCAGCCTATCGCTAACCCGATGGATATAGAAAAGAACGCGAATAACCCGTACCTTATGCCTCCGAAGAATACCGCGGATATTAATAGGATTATTCGTATCGTTACCGAAGCAGAGGCAGACGCGATTGAAGTTTATAACAAGATTGCCAAGAAGACGCTCGGCAAGGATAATGTTACTTATCAGTTGGTTACGCATATCCTGGCGGAAGAAGTCGACCACGAAGAGATGTTTGAAAACCTGTTAGAAAGGTAAAAGGAGAGAAGCTATGGCCAAGGTTTCAATTGATGCTTCTACATGTGTAGGGTGCGGTTTATGCGAGCAGTCCTGCCCGGAGGTTTTTGAAGTGCAGGGCGACGGGGTTGCCCATATAAAGAGTCAGAATTGCGGAAGTTGTAATTTACAGGAGATAGCTGATTCCTGCCCGGTTAATTGCATTAAAGTAAGCTAATTTTTAAAAGTTAGGGGGCGGTTCTATTTTTAGAAACGTCCCCTTTTATTTATTGCGCTTTTTTATTTAAGTCTATAATAAAATTCCGGAATTTTTCTTCTTTCCCTTTATCATCAAGGTTCAAGGAACCAGTAACCTGCTGATAAAGCTTATTTAAGATAAGGTTTGCGCGCATCTGCTCTTCAAATTCACGCGCCTTAAGCCGGAAAACGTACTGAAGCGTTTGGTTATATATCCTATTATCAAACCTGCCTTTATACCGGAAATAGGGGAGGTTTTCGATCGTCTGAATAACTTCCTTATCGCTGGCTTTAATCCCGCGCTTTTTGGCTTCGTACAGCAATATAAGCCGCTCCCAGGCCTGGGCTTCAAGGTTTAGGTCTTTGGCTACTTCCGGGAGTTTGTCTCCGTATTGCATGATTGCGGCAGTGGTTACGGCGCTGAGGGAGTCCCTAAATTCCAAATTTGATACTGCCTGGCCGAATATCTTACCCAGCGGCCGGCTTTCTTCGTGGCTGCAGGATGCCCCGCCAAAACCCCAGAGGGCAAAGGCAGGTATAATAATTAAGGCTAATCCTATCCAGATCTTCTTAGCTGTCTTTTTATGGCGTAAAATTTTAAGCATAGCTTCTCCTTTTAATTTTATGATTATTATAATCTAAACTCGTGATATTGCAACCACAAATTGTCCTGTTTTGTAAGGTAAAAAACTTGACAAAATCCGCTAAATATGTTATATTTTTTTAGTTAAAGTAGAATAAATTCCCGGTTATTGGAGAATAGCCGGGGATATGCCACGTAATAAAAGGAATTAAGCCGAACTGATAAGGGTCAGTCCGGCTTTCTTTTTTGTAGATATTGTAGATATTAAAGGAATTTAATAAAGTATTTAGTAATCACATTAAACAGGAGGGTGTAAAAATGTGGCGTAAGGTCTCTTCCGTTTTAATATCCCTGTGTTTAGTCTTCCAACAGCTTTCTTTTGCCAGCGTAGCAACAGAGCTTAATCTGGCCGGGCATTTAAGTAAGATACCCGGCGCCTTTACTGCCGAGAGGTTTCGGCCGGTGCACATCCGTTTTTTTTCTTATGACGCCCTGAATGATAATATTAAGGTAATGCTGGATAAGGGCGATGCCAAAAACCTTAAAGAAAGTCAGATCAGCGCATCAACTCAGGAGTTATTAAATTATTTTTTAGTAGGGGTAAATCTTCCTAACGATAAGTTCTGGGTAAATCTACGCCCGGATTCCGAGGATAGTATTATAGATGATTATCTCGCCAGGACCGATGTGGGAAAAATCATGCTGGAAGCGGACCTGCAGCTAAAGAAAGATACCGCGCAATTTACCTCGCCGCAAACTCCCGAAGGAAAGGAATACTGGAGCAGGCTTTATCAAAAAGCCGAAGAGCTCTACGGTTATCAGGAAGTAAGCATTCCTACTTTGACTCGTCCCTGGATAGTCCCCAATGAAATAATTGTCCGCGAGTCCAAAGACAGCGCTTATATTTATAAAGCAACCTTAAAGGTAATGCTGGAGCAGGATTTCCTTAAGGACTCGGCAACCTATAATTTTAAAGATAGCCGGGCCAAGGCGCTTAATGAATATTCTTCTCAATTAATCCGCGAACTAATCATACCTAAATTAACTAAAGAAGTTAATCTCTCTCAGCGTTACGCTGCCTTAAGGCAGGTATATTATTCCCTGGTCCTTTCGCGCTGGTTTAAATCCAGGTTTGCCAATCAAGCCGGTAAATACGCCTCGCGCATTGACAGGAAAGACCTTAGCGGTTTGCTTTCAGCGACAGCCTGGTCCAAGTCCTCGTATTTTGAAGCTTACAAGAAATCATTCGCCCAGGGCGAGTATAATATCAAGGAAACAGTCCGTACTCCTACAGGGCAGGTAATCCGTTCCTATTTCTCCGGCGGTATGGATTTTGCGACTTTGACCATCAACGGGGCCAAGACCACCAGCAGCCCTATGACAACCGCCCTGATGAAAGCCGGATTGGTTGCGCCGCCTAAAATGGCACCGGTGCAGGAAAATTCAAAGTTAAGCAGTAGCCCCATCATCCCGATAATAGACCAGCTAAACTCCCGCCTTAAAGACAAAAAAGTTCTTCTGCGGGTAGATTTTAATGTTTCCAATGCAAAAGGCCAGATAAAAGACACAATCAGGATTGAGCAGGCCATACGCACAATTATGTATATTATTGAAAATGGCGGGACACCGATACTTATCTCTCATAATGGCAGGCCGGGAGGTAAAGTGGTTAAAGAATTTTCTTTAGAGCCTATTGCTCAGAAACTACAGGAGCTCTTAAGGTCTAAAGGCTATAATACAGAAGTTATTTTTCAAAAAGATAGTATCACTGAACAGGGTTTAGCCTCAGGTTTAAAGGAACGCATAGTTTTAAATAAAATAAATCTCCTGGAGAATACTCGTTTTTGCCCGGGAGATGAAAGTAATGATGATGCTTTTTCCAGGGCCCTGGCAGGATTGGCGGACGTATATGTTTTTGATGCCTTTGGAACCGCTGAAAGGGTGCATGCCTCTACCGGTGGAGCAGCCAAATACATGAAGACAATAGCTTTCGGATACTTAATGGAAAAGGAAACCCGCTATTTGGAAGGCGCTTTGCCCGTATTAAAAGGCCTGATTATCGGCGGTGGCCCAAAAGTAAGCGAAAAAGTACCTATGGTCATGAGGGTAATGAATAATATACGGGCAGGAGGGTTTATCCTTATGGGGACCGGGCCAGTGGCAGCTTTTTTAAAGTTAAAATATAATATTGATATCGGGCAAAAGCCATCAGAGCAGGATTTAAAGGATGCTCAGGAAATTATCAGGATTGCCCAAGAAAAGGGGATAGAAATAGTTTTACCGGAAGATTTTATTGCTGTGGACAGGAATTTAGCGGAGAAAGTTTCGGAGAAAAGCTGGTTAGACTTAAAAATTCTTCCTGAAGGCACAAATACCTATGAGGTAACCTTGGCGCAATTACAAACAGGATATATCATTGCTCCGGACGGGGAAAAAATACCTTCTTCAGACCTTTTTGTATATGATGTCGGACCCCGAACCGTAGCGGCATTTTCAACAAAAATAGCGAACGTAGAAGCCAGGCGTTCTATATTCTGGAACGGCTCTTTAGGGGTAGATGAGATGCCCAATTTCCAGTCCGGCGCAATAGGGCTTGCCCAGGCATTAACTAAGGCCACCGAAAAAGGAGTCATAACTGTTGTCGGCGGCGGCGATACCGCGAACAGCGCTAAAAAATACCAGGCAAAAGTATCGCATATTTCTACCGGCGGCGGCGCATCATTGGCTGTTTTACAGGGTAAAAAATTAAAAGCCATTGCAGCTTTAGAAGAAATACAAGCTGCTATTTCAGGCCAGGAATCGGCCAGCTCGGCGATAACAGCTCAAGAATTTGAAAACTATGTTAATGAGCTGACCGCTTCTTCTAAAATTCTTTTGGGTAATAGATCTGACCTCTATGGGGCTCTTAATGCTCTTGGGGTGATTATTGCTTACAGGAATGACGAGCAGGGAAAAGAAAGGACAGAATATCAGCGCGCCGTTGGATACTTAAAGTACTTGCTAGATGGTACCAACATAGAAGACTTAAGTAAAGATAGTCTAAGCCCCATGAGTTTATTGGCGCTCGGGACAGAACTGGTAATGGGGAATGCCCAGGAGCAAGTAAACTACATCGAAATTATTGAAAAAAATGCAGCAGAAAATGGCAGGACTAGCCTATTAAACCGCGTATTAGCCCGGTTTATTTTAGCGGCAATACGCTATATAGGTTATTTAGATAGCCAGGCTCATATTGTAGAGGCTAAAGCTATGTCTGAGAGGTATAGTTTGAATAGCCTGGAAGGTGTATTGGCCCGGTCTGTTGTGGGGATGAGCGGAGATCAACAGGCGGTCGGTGCATTAAAAAGAGAAATAACCGCGTTACCTAGGGATGATTTAAGAAGGATCCCGGTTTTAGCTGGTTTAGTAGCAATCGCCGATACGCAATCAGCCAGTTCAGCGATTACCGATAACAGTAAGAAGGGCGGTATTGATTTCAGGTCTGCGGCAATGGTAATTAATTATCAGCCGATGGGTAATTTTGCCAGCCTGAACCCGAAACTCCCGGTCTTAAGCAAGATAGAACTAGCTTCTTTTGATATTGATAAAGAGCTTTCCGGAATGGAAAAACTGGTAAATAACCAGATCGTTCCTTCCGGCGAGAGAATCAAGGAAGTCTTAGCTGCCTGTTCGCAAAAGGGAGAGATGGAGGTCAATAAAGAGCGCCTAATGGCATTACTGGTAAAAATAGGCATAGTGGAAGAGACCCAGTGCTGCCTACAGGAAGCAAGCAACGAATATAAAGAAGCGCTGGTACTGGCAGACTCCTTAGCATAATAGGTAGTTAAGCAGTTCTTAAAAGCCCCGAGATTAAAACCCGGGGCTTTTATTTGTATTTTTTCTTTACAAATCCGGATTAAGCCGTTATAATAAATGACCGTGTTAAAAAGAACGGTCAAATTGAGGAGAGGCTGGGTTATTAACCCCCGCACGCGGGTGAAATCAAGCAAAAAGGTTTATTCCCGCCAGAAAGCCAAGCTGGAAGCAAAGAGGATAATCGATGGAAAAGAATAAGGCCTTAAAATTAGGTTTACCCAAAGGCAGCCTTCAGGAATCTACCTTTAAAATGTTCCGCAAGGCCGGGTTCAATGTCAGCCTGCCTAACGAGCGCTCATATTTTCCGTCGGTAAACGACGTTGAAATAAAGCCTATACTGCTGCGCGCCCAGGAGATGTCCCGCTATGTCCAGGATGGCGCGCTTGATTGCGGGATTACCGGCAATGACTGGATATTAGAAAACGGCTCAAGGGTAATCCGGGTTACGGATTTGGCCTATGCCAAGCAGAGTTTAAACAAAGTCAGATGGGTTTTGGCTGTGCCCCTTGACTCAGGGATAAAGAAAATTAAAGATTTGGAAGGCAGGCGCGTGGCTACCGAACTGGTCAATGTTACCAAGGATTACTTTAATAAGAATAAGGTCAAGGTAGAAGTGGAATTCAGCTGGGGCGCGACTGAAGTCAAGGTAAGCGCGGGGTTGGTCGATGCCATAGTGGAGCTGACTGAAACCGGCTCAAGCCTTAAGGCCAATAAATTAGCTGAAATCGCTACACTCTGCGAATCCACGACGCAGTTTATCGCTAATAAAAAATCTTACGCGGATAAATGGAAAAAGGCAAAAATGGAGCAAATCGCTCTCCTCTTAAAAGGCGCGATTGCCGCTGAAGAAAAAGTCGGGCTTAAAATGAATGTCCGGAAGGAAAATTTAAAGAAGGTTCTCTCCAGGCTTCCGGCTTTAAAGAAACCTACTATTTCCGGATTATCCGACGATGGATGGTTTGCCATTGAGACAATTATAGATGAGAGGATAGTGCGGGTATTGATCCCGGCGTTAAAGAATGCCGGAGCTCAAGGAATAATTGAGTATCCGTTGAATAAGGTAATCTATTAAAAGTGCTTCGGCTGCGCTCAATACTTCGATTCGAAGCATCCTGAGCGAGCTAAGCGAGTCTAAGGAGTGAGTGTATGCCTTGCGGTAAAAAAAGAAAAAGACAGAAAATCAAGACGCATAAACGCAAAAAAATGCGCCGGCGCCTGCGCCATCTGAAGAAGAGGGCCTGGGGTTAAAAGGCAGTGCTTAAAAAATTTCTATCTATCCTGGCGGCCGGGATGGTTATCCTGGCCGCAAGTAGTGTTGTTTTTGCTTCGGATAAACAAGTTTCGTCTTCCTTAAGCCACTATATTATGGGGGTTGTCTGCACTGATTTAGGCGACCTAGACAATGCAATCAAGGAATATAGAAAAGCTCTTTTAGCCGATGATAAGGCGGCGTTAATCCATCTTAACCTGGCTATCAGCCTGATTAAGAAGAATGATCCCGAAGCGGCAGTTGAAGAGCTAAAAGAAATTGAAAAGTTGGCGCCTGATTCAATAGAGCCGCACGCGATATTAGCCATTCTATATTCTTCCCAGGATAAAGTCGATTTGGCGGTAAGCGAATATGAAACTGCACTGCTTAAGGCCTCTAAAATCAGCCCCCGGGATATAGATATATATAAAAACCTGGGCGTTCTATACTTAAGGCAGAATAAATTAAAAGAGGCGCAGGGTATTTATCGGTTGATTTTGGCTCTTTCTCCCCAAGACCCCGAGGCGCATTTTTACCTGGGCAGTATTTACTGGGAATTAAAACAGGGGGGCCTTTTTGAACAAGAATTAAAAAAAGCGCTGGAGCTGAACCCGGATTATGCCGAGGCCCTTAATTTCTTAGGCTATGCGTTTGTCGAGCAGAATAGGAACTTGCCTCAGGCCGAAATAATGATTCGAAAAGCTCTACGCCTTGAGCCGGATAACGGGGCTTATATCGATAGCCTGGGTTGGTTATATTTTAAGAAAGGCAGGACAAGAGAGGCAAGGAAGCTCTTGGAAAAGGCAGCCTCTTTGATGGAAGACCCGGTCATCTATGACCATTTGGGAGACACGTATTTTAAATTAAAAGAAATTGCTAAAGCAAAATTAAATTGGCAGAGGTCATTAGGGCTTGGTCCAAAGCAGGAGAGCGTTAAAAAGAAAATAGAAGGTTTAGATAAAAATGCCGGCAGCGCAAAATCAGATTAAGGAATTAGAAGAAAAAGCCAGGTTTACCAGGCGCCTGATCATTCAGATGATTGCCAAGGCTGGTTCAGGCCATCCCGGAGGAAGCCTCTCGGCGACAGATTTAATCACCGCTTTATTCTTTTCGGTTTTAAAACACGACCCGAAAAATCCCAAATGGCCCGACCGGGACAGGTTCCATATGTCTAAAGGCCACTGTTGCCCGCTCTGGTACGCGGTTCTGGCAGAGTCGGGTTATTTCCCCCAAGAAACTCTTATGACTTTACGCGAGCTTGGTTCTCTGCTCCAAGGGCATCCTGATCGGCGTACCCCGGGCGTTGAGGTTTCTTCGGGCTCGCTCGGCCAGGGCTTATCGGTTGCTTTAGGTATGAGCCTTGCGTCTAAAATAGATAAGAAAGATTACCGGGTCTATGTTCTGCTTGGCGACGGAGAGACACAGGAAGGCAATATCTGGGAAGCGGCGATGGCCTGCAGCCATTATAAGTGCAGCAATATCTGCGCGATCCTGGATTATAACGGATTTCAGATTGACGGATCAACCCGGGATGTAATGAACTTAGAGCCGGTAGCCGATAAGTGGAAGGCTTTTGGCTGGTATACGCTTGGGATAGACGGCCATAATATGCGGCAGATTCTTGATGCTTACGACCAAGCAAAGTCAGTTAAGGATAAACCGGTGATCATTATCGCCCGGACAGTAAAAGGTAAAGGTGTATCTTTTATGGAGAATACGGTAGACTTTCATGGCCGCGCCCCCACAAAAGAGGAAACAGAGAGGGCCTTGGAGGAGCTAGCTTAAAGAAATGGTTGAACAACTTTACCAGCGCGATTGTTACGGCAAGGCTTTGGTTGAGCTGGGTAAAACCAACAAGGATATTGTTGTTTTGGACGCGGACCTATCCAGTTCTACGCGCACCGGTTTATTCGCCAGAGAATTTCCCGACCGGTTTTTTAATTTCGGAGTGGCTGAACAAAATATGATGGCTGCGGCAGCGGGTCTGGCTTCTTGCGGTAAGACAGTTTTTGTCTCGACTTTTGCGATTTTTGCTTCCGGCCGAGCCTGGGACCAAGTACGCAATTCCATTTGTTACAGTAATCTTAATGTTAAAATCGTCGCTACGCATGCCGGTATTTCTGTCGGTCCGGATGGCGCCAGCCATCAGGCCCTGGAAGATATCGCCCTTATGCGGGTAATCCCGAACATGAATATCCTGGTGCCTTGTGACGGGCCGCAAACTACCGAGGCGATTAACGCCGCACTTAGCACAAATGGCCCGTTTTACATAAGGTTAGGCAGGCCGAAAGTGCCAACCCTGGAGAATAAGGGAAAGTTCGAATTAGGTAAGGCCCAGGTATTGGTTGAAGGCAGCGATGTTACGATAGCCGCCTGCGGGATTATGGTCGCCGAAGCCCTGGTTGCCGTCGGCAATTTAGCTAAGCAGGGAATTAAGGCGCGCCTGATCAATATGCATAGCTTAAGGCCGTTGGATACACAGGTAATACTTAAAGCTGCCCGGGAAACCCGCGGGATAATCGTCTGCGAAGAGCATAATATCATCGGAGGCCTGGCTTCCAGTATCGATGAAATAGTAGCGGAGAATAATCCCACCAGGGTAATGCGTATAGGCATAAGGAACAGGTTCGGTCAATCCGGCGAACCAGCCCAACTTTTAAAAGAGTATAATCTTACGAGCGCCGATATTGAAAAAGCGGCCTTAACCTGTTTTACTAAATGTAAGTAAATTGGTTATCCACTCCTTCGCCAAAGTAAACCTATTCCTCGAAATTATCAATAAACGCCCTGATAATTACCACAACCTCAATACGTTCTTTGAAAGAATAAGCCTCCGCGATAAAATAATCTTAAAAACCCGCCGGGATAATTTAATCAAAATTTACTGTTCTGATCCGCATGTTCCTCTGGGCAAGTCTAATCTTTGCTGGCAGGCGGCAAAACTGTTACAGGATAAATCCAAAATAAAAAAAGGCCTGGATATTAAAATCACCAAGCATATCCCTGTCGGCGCAGGCTTAGGCGGCGGTTCAAGTAATGCCGCAAGCATATTATCAGCTTTAAATAAGCTCTGGAGGCTAGGCCTTAGCAAAAACAGGCTGGCTGCGCTGGGTGCTCAATTAGGCAGCGACGTGCCTTTTTTCATTTATGATACGCCTTTTGCTCAAGGGCAGGGCCGCGGAGAGAAAATTCACCTTTTGAAAAAGCTAAACAGAGTTAAACTCTGGCATATACTGGTTGTGCCCAAAATACATGTTTCTACCCCCAGGATATACAAGAGATGGGATGCCTGCCTGTCCGGCAGGCAGGCCTGCCTGCCGGCAGGCAGGGCCTTTTCTGGGTTGACAAAGCCCGCCTCAAATGTTAAAATAATAATCTCAAAATTGACCAAAAAGAATCTCCTTTTTGAGCCGAGTCTCTTATTTAATAGCTTAGAACCGGTTACTTTAAAACTGTATCCTGAAGTCAGGCGAATTAAAGAAAAGCTCAAGCGCCTGGGGCTAAAGAATATTTTGATGTCCGGAAGCGGCGGAACGGTCTTTGCCATCATTCCTTCAGCAGAAGAAGCCGCAGCATTGGCCAAGAGGCTTAAAAAGGAGGGGGGCCCTTGGCGCGCATTTGCGGTAAGCACAGTTTGATAGAAAACCAGCCACGGGAGGGTCAATATGGAGATAACGGAGACCAAGGTAGCCCTAAGAGATTCACCGGATAAGAAGCTTAAGGCATATGCCACGGTAACTTTTGACAATGCCTTTGTGGTCAGGAATATAAAAGTAATTGAAGGGACAAACGGTTTATTTATCGCCATGCCTTCAAGAAAAGTAAAACAGCCTTGTCCCAAGTGTGGTTTTAAGAATGAAATGCGCAGCAAATATTGTAATCAATGCGCTTCGGCATTTCCCCAAAGCTCTAAGCCGGCCGAAGGGGAGGATAGCTCTTCAGCTCAATTGGAACATAAGGATATTGCCCATCCTATAACTCAAAGTTTTCGGGAATATCTGCAGAAAACAATCTTATATGCCTACGAACAGGAGAAAGCAAAAGGGGCTGCCTAGACTTAACGCTGATTTGGGATGTCGTCCAATGGTAGGACACGAGAATTTGGGTCTCGCTATCATGGTTCGAATCCATGCGTCCCAGCTTAATAGATATGCATAAAAATATTGCGGTAGTAATTTTGGCGGCGGGTAAGGGCGAGCGGATGAAATCCGAGACTCCTAAGGTCATGCATAAAATATGCAGCCGGCCCATGCTCGCTTATGTGCTTGATCTTACCCGTTCTCTAAAACCCGGTAAGACAGTTATTGTTTTAGGCTATCAATATGAAGCTATCAGAAAAGAACTCCCCCCGGATATTACCGCGGTCAGGCAAAGAAGGCTCCAGGGTACAGCCGACGCGGTTAAAGATGCCTTGCTTAAGCTAAAGGGCTTTAAGGGTACGGTTTTAGTGCTTTATGGGGATACGCCGTTACTTAAAAAGGAGAGTGTAGATAAGCTCCTGAAGTACCACACTGAAAATAAACTGGACGCAACTTTGCTGACTGCCCGGATGAATAAACCAAAAGGGTATGGCCGCATCCTGCGCGATAAATACTCCAGCATATCCGCGATAGTTGAAGAAAAAGAGGCGGATGATTTTGAAAAGGAGATCAAAGAGGTTAACACCGGTATTATTTGTTTTAATAAAGCCAGCCTGGAAGCGGCCTTAAAAAAAGTCCGGCCGGATAACCGTAAAAAAGAATATTACCTTACCGATACCATAAAAATACTTTATCAGCAGGGTAAGTTGGTTGATGGAATTAAGATCGCCGATATCCATGAAGCCATCGGCATAAACTCGCGGTTGGAATTAGCCCGGGCCAATCTGATCATGCAGCAGCGTATTAATGAAAAATTCATGCGCAGCGGAGTCACTATAGTGGATATCTGTTCTACTTTCATAAGTTACGGCGCAGAAATAGGCCGGGATTCGGTGATTTATCCCTTTACAGTTATAGAAAGGGATGTTAGAATTGGAAAACGTTGTTCTGTCGGTCCGTTCGCCCACCTGAGGGAAGGTACAAGAGTTTCAGATGATGTAACCTTAGGCAATTTTATTGAAATTAACCGCGCTGATATTGGCGCAAAGACCTTTATCAAGCATTTCTCTTATATCGGAGACGCAGTGGTAGGCGCCAGGGTCAATATAGGCGCAGGCACGGTCACCGCGAATTTTGACGGCCGCTCTAAACACACCACAGTCATAAAAGATAACGCACTTATTGGTTCGGATACTATCCTGGTTGCTCCGGTTAAAGTCGGCAGAGGCGCGTTGACCGGGGCCGGTTCCGTAATTATAAAAAATATTCCGGATAACAAGAAAGCCGTAGGCGTTCCGGCGAGAATCTTAAAGGAGAAGAGGTAGATATGGATAAGCTAGCGATATTTAGCGGCAACGCGCATCCTGAATTAGCGCGGGATATCTGTAAATATCTTAAGGTCAAGTTATCGGAGGCGCTGGTGACCAGATTCAGCGAAGGGGAGATCCGCGTAAAGATAAATGAAAATATCCGCGGTAAAGATGTTTTTGTGGTTCAACCAACCTGTCCCCCGTCCAATGAGAACCTTATGGAACTTTTGATTATGATGGACGCCATGAGAAGGTCATCCGCCCAGCGCATAACCGCAGTTGTTCCTTATTTTGGTTATGCCCGGCAGGATAGGAAAGATCAGCCGCGCGTGCCGATCACGGCAAAACTGGTAGCCAACCTTTTGACTACCGCCGGAGCAAACAGAGTCCTGACTATGGATTTACACGCGGGGCAGATCCAGGGATTTTTTGATATACCGGTGGACCATCTTTTTTCCATAGGTGTCTTCATAGATTATTTCGATCAGAAAATTAAAGACCTGGTAGTGGTTTCTCCGGATGTTGGAGGGATTAAAATGGCCCGGGCTTATGCCAAGAGAATGGGTGTGCCACTGGCGATTATTGATAAGCGCCGGGAGTCTCCGGAGAAGACCGAGGCAATGCATATCTTAGGCGAGGTTGAAGACAAGAACGCGATTATCGTTGATGACTTGATCGCTACCGGCAGTTCCCTCTTTGAAGGAGTGGAGGCGCTTAAAAAAGCAGGCGCGAAAAATATCTACGCGGCGATTGCCCACGGTGTTTTATCGGGCCCGGCGATAGAGCGTCTGGATAAATGCGTGAATTTAAAAGAACTGGTTATAACAGACAGTATCCCTCTGGATAAGGATAAAACTCACCCGAGAGTCAGGGTTTTAAGCGTGGCGAATCTTCTGGGCGAGGCAATCAAAAGGATTCACAACGAAGAGTCAGTCAGTTCATTGTTTGACTAAAGGAGAAAAGTTTAAAATGGAAGAACTATTTTTGGATGCAGAAATAAGGAAAGAAATCGGCCGGGGTAAGGTCAAGGCCTTGAAGGATAAGGGTTTTATTCCGGCTGTAGTTTATGCCGAAGGTAAAGAGGCCTTAGCACTTAAACTCTCGCACCGCCAGCTCGTGCAGTTGGTGCATCACCACAGGATCGAGGGCGTGGTAATTAATTTAAACATAAAAGACGATAAGTCAGAAGACAATGGTTCGGCTTCCGATAGCCGAAGCCACAAAAAGCAGAAATCGCGGTCATGTTTAATCAAGGAGATCCAGCATGACCCGGTCCACGGAGAGATTCTCCACGTGGATTTTAACCAGATATCCCTGACTAAGGCCATTAAGGTAAATATTCCCGTGGAGGCTAAGGGTGAGCCTATCGGAGTAAAGCAGGAAGGCGGCTCATTGGAGCATATACTTTGGGAACTGGAAGTAGAGTGTCTTCCTACCAGTATCCCCAAGAATATCGAAATAGATGTTACCCAGCTTAAAATGGGTGAATCCATACATGTTAAAGATATTATTGTGCCGCAGGGAGTAAAGGTCCTGAATGACCCGGGCGCAATAATCTTAAGCGTGGCTGCTCCGATGAAGGAAGAAGCGCCGGCCGAAGCCGTAGAAGGTGAAGCAGCCCAAGAGCCGGAAGTAATCAAAGAGAAGAAAGAAGTACCGGCTGAAGGCGCGGAAGAATCCCCGGAAGAGAAAAAAGAGATTAAAGAGAAGAAGTGAAGCTGATTATAGGGCTGGGTAATCCCGGCATACTTTACAGGAATTCCAGGCACAATATCGGCTTTCAGGTTGTCAGGTCTTTAGCCAAAGTCAAAAAAACAGCTCTTAAAAAAGAAAGAGGCGCTTCGGCATTAAGCGCCAAGGCCAGGATAGAGGGGGTTGACGCGGTCTTGGCCGTGCCGCTTACCTTTATGAATTTATCAGGAGGCGCAGTTAAACTCCTGCTGAAAAAATATAAAATAAGCCCGGAAGATCTTTTGGTGATTTGTGATGATTTAGACCTGGAATTCGGCAGGATTAAACTTCAGCCGCATGGCTCATCCGCCGGGCACCGGGGGATTCAATCTGTAATAGATTTTCTGGACAGCAGTGAATTCTGCCGGATGCGTATTGGCATAGGCAGGCCCAAGGGAGACCTGGGGGCAAGCGAATATGTGCTGGCGCATTTTAATAAAAGGGAAAATACCCAACTACCCGCAATAATAAACAACGCGTTGGATTGTTGCCGGTCCTGGATGCTCGCGGGAGCGGAGAAAAGCATGAGTATCTTTAATCGCAGGGATAATCTAAAAGGAGTTAAAGCATGAATAAGTATGAGGCAATGTTTATCGTTAAACCGGAATTATCGGAAGAAGAAAGAAAAAACCTTTTTCAACAGATCGATGATGTCGTAACCAAGAATCACGGTGTAATAGCGCAAAGCGCTCTTTGGGCGGAGAAAAGAAAATTGTTTTTCCCGATCAAAAAACAACTGGAGGGCGTGTATTATCTTTCCAGTTTTTCGCTTGATCCCCTGGCCATAAAAGACATACGCCACGCCTATAATTTAAACGAGAATATTTTAAGGGTGCTTATTACCAAGCTGGAATAAGGAGAACCTATGGCTAGTTACAATAAAGTATTACTGATGGGAAATTTAACTAAGGATCCGGAATTACGTTATACACCGCAAGGGACAGCAGTAGCCAACTTGCGTATGGCGGTTAACCGTCGGTACCGCGACAAGAACCAGGAATTAAAAGAAGAGGTTTGTTTTATTACGGCGGTAGTCTGGAATAAACAGGCCGAGACCTGCAACCAGTACCTGCATAAAGGCAGCAGCCTTTTTGTTGAGGGAAGGCTGCAGTCGCGTTCCTGGGAGGATAATACCGGGGCCAAGCGCAGCGTTATTGAAGTCCGGGCAGAACGGGTGCAATTTATGGGCACAGGCCCGGCTAAGACTCAAAGCGTTCAGGCAGCTGAACCGGCAATGGAAGAATTATCAACTGAACCATCTACAGAATCAACCTGGTTAGGCGAAAGCGAGGGCGAAGCAAATGAAAGTTAAGACTAAGGCTAAGACAGGCAGTGGCTCAAGGAGCAAAACATTTTCCAGAGGTAAGCCCGGAGATAAAAAACGAGGATTGCATTCCATCGGCAGAAAAAGATTCTGCCGTCTCTGCGTGGATAAGGCAAAATCGGTGGATTACAAAGATACCAAGAGGCTGGAGGCATTTATTACCGAGAGAGGCAAAATGCTTTCAAGCCGCTTATCCGGGAACTGCGCCAAACACCAGCGGATTATTGCCGAGGCAATTACCAAGGCCAGGTTTATTTCGCTCCTGCCTTATGTGCGTTAAAGCAACACTTTAAAAAAGGCGGTCCCATGGAAATCATATTAACCAAAGATGTAGTTAAGATAGGCAAGGCCGGTGCACTGGTGAAGGTCAAAGACGGATTTGCCCGGAATCTCCTTTTACCTAAGGGTTTAGCCGTACCGGTTACACCGTCTAACCTCAAAAAACTGGAGCAGGAAAGGCAAAAGATCGCTCAGGGGCTGGAAAAAGACAAACAAGAAGCTGTGGCCATCAAAGAGCGCCTGGATGTTTTATCTTTGACTATGCCGGCAATCGCCCAGGATGAAAAAAATTTATACGGAAGTATAACGGCGCTGGATATCTCCAATGCCCTTAAAGAAGAAGGCCTGGATTTAGATAAGAGCCGCATTATGCTCAGTGAGCCGATAAAATCATTAGGGATTTATGAAGTCCCCGTAAAATTACATCCGGACCTATCCGCGAAATTAAAAGTCTGGATTGTAAAGAAATAATATGCCTAACGACGTCACTCTAGATAAAATCCCGCCGCAGAATTTAGACGCTGAAATGGCGGTCTTAGGCTCAATGCTCTTGGACGAAGAAGCTATCGCCACCGCCGTTGAGACTCTGGATAAGAATTTTTTCTATAAAGATTCCCACCAGAAAATATTCCAGGCTATATCCGACCTCTACGCCGTAAATAAGGCGGTTGACCTGATTACCTTGACCGATGCCTTAAAGAAAGAAGGCCTACTGGAAGCCATCGGGGGGGTAAGCTTTCTGACCGCCCTGGCTAATTCTGTTCCCACCGCAGCCAATATCAGCCACTATGTTTCAATAGTTAAAGAAAAGAGTATTTTAAGGACCCTGATCAACAACGCTACCAAGATAGTCTCGCTTTGTTATGAAAGCGAAGGGAATATTACCGAGGTAGTGGATAGCGCCGAAAGATTTATTTTTGAGGTAAGTGAGAGAAAAAATCAGGGGTCCTACATACACCTTAAAGAGATTGTTAAGGATAGCATTGAAACTATAGATATACTTTACCGTAAGAAGGCGCACGTTACCGGTATACCTACCGGCTATATAGATTTTGATATTAAGACTGCGGGCTTGCAGGATTCAGATTTAATCATCGTTGCCGGCAGGCCTTCTATGGGTAAGAGCTCTTTTGCTTTGGGGATGATTGAGCACGCCGGGATAATCGAAAAAGTCCCCACGGCGATTTTCAGCCTGGAGATGTCTAAAGAACAGCTTGTCCAGAGGATGCTCTGTTCGCACGCGCGGGTAGACGCGCAAAAAGTGCGCACCGGGTACCTGGCTACTTCGGATTGGCCGCGCCTGACTGCGGCGGCAGGAAAACTTTCCGAAGCGCCGATATTTATAGACGATACGCCGGGGATTTCCGTAATGGAATTACGGGCTAAGGCGCGCAGGCTTAAATCCCAGCAGGATATAAAGTTAATCGTTCTTGACTACATGCAGTTGATGCGCGGTTCAAGCGGCATAGAAAGCCGTCAGCAGGAAATTTCCGAGATTTCGCGTTCTTTAAAAGCGCTGGCCAGGGAATTGCATGTCCCGATAGTAGCGATCAGCCAATTGTCGCGCGCGGTAGAGTCGCGCACCGACCACCGGCCGCAGCTTTCCGACTTGCGAGAGTCCGGAGCTATCGAGCAGGATGCCGATGTAGTCGTGCTTTTATTGAGGGAAGAGTATTATACCCAGAGTTCTGAAAATCAGGGTGTCGCCGAGGTGATTATAGCTAAACAGCGTAACGGCCCGGTAGGTTCTCTGAGGCTTGCCTTCATAAAAGAATATACCCGTTTTGAAAATATTGCCAGAGTAGAATAATTGTTTGCTTTCAAGGAATACTTCTTATATAATAATAACAATGCGTAAAATATTATTCACACTTGGGCTTTCTTTTTTCGTAGTAATTTCCCCTTTTATTTTGTTTGCGGAGGATACCCGGAAGCCGCAGGCAGAAACCGCCTCTTCCTCGACAGTCAAAGAACAACCGCTAAAATTAGTTACTGCCGTTGAAATAAAGGGCAATAAAGCCATAAGCACCAACACCATTATCTCCAAGATGAAAACCCGTATCGGCAGCCCCTACCAGGAAAATGTCATTAGCGATGACTTAAAGAGGCTTTATCTTTTGAATTTTTTCAGCGATATAAAGATTGATTCCGAGAGCTATAAAAACGGCCTGAAGGTCATTATTACCGTAACCGAGCGGCCGATTATTGAAAAAATTACATTTTCCGGAATATTGCGCATTACGATGAAGGATGAGAAACTCAAAGAGCAGTTGAAATCCCGGGAAGGCCAGTACCTCGATTATCCGAGTCTGGCCGCAGATGTGCGGATACTCGAGAAGATGTATGAAAAGATGGGTTATAATGCCGCCAGTATTGATTACAAGCTGGATATAAATCCGGAAACAAATAAAGTTAAAATCAATTTTAATGTAATAGAAGGCAAGAGGGTGCGCATAAAGGACATTATCGTTACCGGCAATAAGGAGTTCACCCAGGCGCGGATACTCAAGCTTCTTAAAACTAAGCGGGCCTGGTTTTTTAACGCCGGAGTGCTTAAGGAAGATGTGCTTAAGGAGGACGCCGGCCGGATCAAGGCCTTTTACACCAGAAACGGCTTTATTGATGTTACAGTCGATTACGAAGTGAAGCCCGACGTTAAAATGCCCTATCTACTATATATCTATATCAAGATAACAGAAGGGAATAAGTATTTAGTCGGTAACGTGGTTGTGCAGGGGAATAAGGATGTTTCAGAGAAAGAGATCCTCAAACGCCTTCAGTATTGCGTCCCGGGGAAGGTTTTTAGCGATGATGCTATGAAAGCCGACGCGGCCAATATCCAGGGTCTTTATTTTGATAAAGGTTATATCTCGGCGCAGGTTCAAGATACTACATCTTTAAATACCGCCACCAGCCGCGTGGATATACTCTATAGCATTATTGAAAACCAGATAACTTACGTGGATAAGGTCAAAATCCGCGGCAACATTAAAACCCGGGACATAGTTGTGCGCAGGGAGATGCGTATTCGTCCCGGAGACAAGTTTGACGGGGAAAAATTAAGGCGCAGCAAAGAGCGCCTGCAGAATCTGGGATTTTTTGAGGATATAAGTTATGATACCGAAGAGACGCCCATCCCGGATAAGAAGGATTTGATTGTTGACGTGAAAGAGACCAAAACCGGTTCATTCAGTTTTGGCGGCGGTTATAGCACGGTTGATGATTTCGTGGGATTTGTAGAGGTTGAGCAGAAGAATTTTGACTGGAGGAATTGGCCTTACTTTACCGGCGCCGGGCAGGACTTAAGGATTCGCGCTTCAGCCGGCACAACCAGCACGGGTTTTGATTTGAGTTTCACCGAGCCCTGGCTCTTTGATTATCCCATATCTTTTGGCTTTGACGCTTACCGCAAGACCCACAAGAGAGATACTGATGTGGGTTATGGCTATGACGAGAAAGTCACCGGAGGCGACTTACGCCTTGGTAAGGAGCTATCTGAATATCTCAGGACAGACTTTACCTATAGGTTGGATTCAATTAATATTTCTAATATAGACGACGGCGCCAAGTATCTGCAGCAGGAATCAGGGACTAATCTCATTAGCAGCATAACTCCCAGCCTTACTTTTGACAACCGGGACAATATATTTGACACGCACAGAGGCAACCTGCTTACCGGCTCTATGCAGCTGGCTGGAGGTCCATTAGGGGGAGATAAAGACTATTGGAAGTTTTACGGCCGGGTAAGCCATTATTTTCCTATGCCTAAGAATGCTTCCCTGGAAATAAGAGGCAGAATAGGCCTGGCCCAGGCTTACGGAGACGGAGATGCCGACCATATACCTATCTATGAGAGGTTTTTTGCCGGCGGCGCGTATACGATAAGAGGTTATAAGGAGAGGGCAGTTGGCCCTGTTGACCCTGACACTAATGATCCCCTGGGCGGTAATTCTATGCTAGTCGGAAATATAGAATACCTTTATCCGGTGTTTAGTTTTCTGAAAGTAGCCCTATTTTACGACGTGGGTAATGTTTGGGAAAAACTAGGTGATATAGGTACAAATAAGAATGCCAATGACGTAGCTAACAGCGGCGGTTTTAAATCCAGCTTTGGCTTAGGGTTTCGTATCCGCACGCCGGTCGGGCCGATGATGCTGGATTACGGCATACCTATGAATAAAGCTTCCGGCGAAAGTTCCAAGTCCAGCGGAAGGTTCCACTTCAGCGTGAGCAATAGTTTTTAAAAATTAATAAATAAAAGGAGGAAACAAGATGAAAAAATTGTTAGTGGTTTTATGCGGTGCGCTATTAAGTTCTTTTGTCTTGACGGGCCTGGCCCAGGCAGCGGATAAGTTTGCTTATATCAATTTAGGCCGCGCCTTTAATGAGTATTCCAAAACCAAGGACTATGATAAATCCTTAACTGAAAAAGAGAATAGCTATACCTCTGAGAGAGACAAGAAGCTCAAAGACCTGAATTCTTTCAGGGATAAATTTAAGCTTTTAAGCGATAGAGAAAAAGAGGCCAAGAAGGGCGATTTAGAAAATAAGGCCAAGGCGGTCCAGGATTTTATTACCCGCAAAGAAACAGACCTGCGTAAAGAACAGGAAGAGAGAATGAAGGAAATCCTTCAGGATATAGATTCGGTAGTGAAGACCTATGCCGAAAAAGAAGGCTATACCATGGTATTCAATGACCGGGTTTTGGTCTATCAGGATAAGTCCATGGATATCACGGACAAAGTTATAGCTTTATTGAATAAGAAAAGATAGTAGAAATAGATAATGCGTAAAACCCTAAAAGAGATTGCTCAACTAATCCAGGGTGAAGTTATAGGTGACGGCAGTATCGTAATCACCGGGGTATCCGGAATAAAAGAGGCGCTCGCTGGCGATATTACTTTTTTGGCTAATGCCAAATATGCCCCTCTTTTGGCCACCACTGCCGCTTCCGCAATAATAATTTCCAAAGATACAGAACTTCCTAAGGCTTGCGCCGTAATCCGTACTGAAAATCCTTCGTTAGCCTTTGCCAGGGTTATCTCTCTTATAGCTCCCGCTGAAATAAAGCATTATAAGGGCATACACCCCAGCGTCGTATTAGGCAAAGATGTTAAATTAGGCAAAGATGTAGCTATCGGGCCTTATGTGGTTATCGGAGATAACGCCCAAGTAGGCGATAAAACAGTAATCTATCCTGGGTGCTTCATCGGCCAGGATACCAAGATTGGTGCTTCTGCGCTTATCTATTCTAATGTTTCTGTGCGTGAACGCGTATCAATCGGCAATAACGTAATCATCCACAGCGGCACGGTTATCGGGTCCGACGGATTTGGTTTTATCGAAGTCAGCGGGAAGCACCACAAAATACCGCAGGTCGGTACAGTTGAAATCGGCGATGACGTTGAGATTGGCGCCAATGTTACTATCGACCGGGCACGCTTTGATAAAACAGTTATTGGCCGGGGGACAAAAATCGATAATCTCGTCCAGATTGCCCATAACGTGGTAATCGGCCAGGACTGCCTGATTGTAGCCCAGGTGGGCATATCCGGTTCTACCGTAATCGGCAACAATGTCATCCTGGCCGGACAGGCCGGGTTAGTCGGGCACATTACCGTTGGCGATAACGCGATAGTTACCGCCCAGTCAGGCGTAAGCAAATCTATTCCGGCAGGCGCTATTATGTCAGGGTATCCTGCGCGGCCATTTCAGGAAAACCAGAAAGCGCACGCCTACGTGCACAACCTGCCCAAATTATTCGATACAGTAAAAGAGCTTAAGAAGAAGATAGAAGAGTTGGAAGCTAAGTTAGAAGGTAAGTAACAAGTATATAGTATTTAGTATGTAGGATAAACGCAAGATGAGCAAACAAAAGACGATTCTTAAAGAAATAAGTTTTAGCGGAGTTGGTTTACATACCGGCAATAAGTCCAACGTTACCTTGAAGCCCGCTAAGAGCGGGACCGGAATTATTTTTGTCCGTAAGGATTTATCCGGTTCTCCCCAGATTAAGGCCTGCGTTGAAAATATGGTCCCGGCGGAGAAGATGCCGCGGCGCACCTCCATTGAAAATGGCGCTGCGTGTGTGCAGACCGTCGAACACCTTATGGCGGCGTTATCCGGCTTAGGAGTGGATAATTTATATGTGGAGGTGGATAGTAATGAATTGCCTGGCCTGGACGGAAGCAGCTTAAACTTCGTGGAGTTTATTGCTCAAGCAGGTATCAAAGAGCTGGATAAAGAGCGGGAAGCGTTTTTTATTAAAGAGCCAATTAAAATAGAAGAAGGGGGCGCTTCCATTGTCATTGAGCCCGCCAGCGAATTTAAGATTTCTTATACTCTTGATTACGCTAAATCGCTGCCTGCAAAGGAATTTATAGAGTTAGCGGTCAATCCGGAAAACTTCCAAAAAGAAATAGCCCCTGCCCGTACCTTTTGCCTGGAAAGCGAAAGCGCTGAATTAAAACGCCAGGGATTGGGTTTGGGAGCAAATTATGAGAATACCCTGGTTTTGGATAAGGCCGGCCAGGTGATCAAGAATAAAGTGCGTTTTCCCGATGAAGCTGTCAGGCATAAGGTCCTGGATTTAATGGGGGATTTATTCTTTTTGGGAGCCCCTTTGAAGGCGCAGATCAAGGCCTTAAAGAGCGGACATTCATTAAACCTGAAATTGGTAAGGAAACTAGCCGAACAAAGGAAGAATAATTCTATGAAAACTGAAAGCAGTGTTTTAGAAGTGACGGATATTATGAAAATTATACCGCATCGGGAACCGTTCTTGTTTGTGGATAGGATTACTAAGATCGAGTACGGCAAGCGGGCTACTGGTATAAAAAATGTGACGATCAACGATTATTTTTTTAAGGGGCATTTTCCGGGCCGGCCGGTTATGCCCGGGGTGATTATCGTCGAGGCAATGGCCCAGGTCGGCGCGGTGATGCTGCTTGCTTCCGAAGAATATAAAGGAAAGCTGGCGTTTTTTATGTCGATCGATAATGTGAAATTCCGTAAACCCGTTGTGCCAGGAGATCAGCTGGTTTTTGAGGTTGAAACAGTAAAGGTAAAATCCAAAATAGGCCAGGTGCGCGGTAAGGCCTTAGTCGACGGAAAAGTTGTGGCGGAGGCGGATTTCGTCTGCGCTTTAGTAGAGAATTAAAGGATAATCATGCCGGTAGATAAAACAGCCATAGTTTCTGAAAATGCCAAAATCGGCGAGAATGTTTTAATCGGGCCTTACGCGGTTATTTCCGGAGAAGCGGTTATCGGCGCAGGGACTAAAATCGCCAGCCACTGCGTTATTGAAGGCAATACTACCATCGGCAAGAACTGTGAGATATTCACCGGCGCGGTTATCGGCAGCCGGCCGCAGGATTTAAAATATAAAGGAGAAAAGGTCTACCTGGAGGTCGGCGATAATAATATTATCCGCGAGTATTGCACTCTTAATCCCGGGACAGAAGAAGGTTCCAAGACTGTTGTCGGGGACGGAAATTTAATAATGGCCTATTCTCATGTGGCGCATGATTGCCGGGTGGGGAATAATTGCGTCTTAGCTAACGGTTCTACCCTTGCCGGCCACGTTACCATTGAAGACCGGGCAGTCATCGGCGGGTTAGTGGCGATCCATCAATTTGTCCGGGTCGGCATGCTCTCCATTATCGGCGGCTGTTCCAAAGTCGTCCAGGATATTCCTCCGTATTCGACCTGCGACGGGCACCCTGCGGCGGTATTCGGATTAAATCTTGTAGGCCTGCGCCGCCATAATGTTTCCAAAGAATCTATCGGGCTGCTTGATGATGCCTTCAGGATACTTTTTAGTTCCGGGCTCTCGGTAAAACACGCGCTGGAAAAATTAGTCAAGGAAATCAAATTAACCTCCGAAGTTACGTACCTCGTAGAATTCATCAAAAAGACAGAGCGCGGGCTAGCGCGTTCCTGCCGGAAATAACCATGGAAAAAATAGGATTAATCGCCGGAAACCGGAAATTCCCACTTTTGTTTTGCGAAGCTGCCCGGAGCAAAGGCTATTCCGTGGTCGCTGTCGCGATAAAGGGAGAGAGCTCGTCCAGGATCAATAAGCTGGCGGATAAAGTCTACTGGTTGAGTTTGTCTGAATTCAAGCGCCTGGTTGAGATATTTCAGGCCGAAGGAGTAAAAAAAATAGTTATGGCCGGTCAGGTCAGTCCGGCACGGCTATTTAGTAAAGAGGTAAAAAGAAGCCAGGACCTGCAGCAGATACTTTCCAGCATAAAGAATAAGAAAGCGGATACGATATTCGGAGTAATCGCGCAAAAGTTAGAGAATGCCGGTTTAGAATTGCTCAACTCCGCTACTTTTATGGAAGGCCTGCTGCCTGAAAAAGGCACGCTTACGCAGGTTCAGCCTGATTCAGCGGTTTGGGAGGATGTTTATTTCGGTTTTGAGCTAGCTAAGGCAGTCGGGGCTCTGGATATCGGCCAGACAGTAGCAGTCAAAGATCAGGCGATTGTTGCGGTTGAGGCCCTGGAAGGCACGGATAACCTTATCCGGCGCGCCGGAAAGATTGCCCGCGCAGGCATAACCGTAATTAAAGTAGCCAAGCCCAGCCAGGATATGCGTTTTGATATTCCGGTAATCGGCTTAAAGACGATTCAAATCCTGATTAAGGCAGGCGCAAAATGCCTTGCCATAGAAGCAGACAAGACACTTTTTATAGACCGCCAAGCAGCGGTAAAGTTAGCCGATAAAAAGGGCCTGGCGATAGTCAGCGTTTAATCGATTCTGCTTAAGATCCCGCACTATATTAGTACTTGACAGTTTTTGGGTAGGGTGTATAAATAAAGACAACAGCCTGCCGGTAGGCAGGCAAGGAGGAGGGTAATATGGCTAGATTGACCGGGTCAAAACTTACTGAATTCAAGCTTTATGCTCCGCAGGCTAAGAAGGTGAGCTTGGCAGGTACTTTTAACAAATGGGATATAAAGAAGCTTCCCGCGAAAAACGACTCTAAAGGCAACTGGATGGTTAAGGTGAATCTCAAGCCCGGCAGGTACGAATATAAATTTGTCGTTGATGGCGCTTGGATGAATGACCCGCGTTGTACATCCTGCATAGCCAATTCCTTTGGGTCGCATAATTGCGTTGTCGAAGTTAAATAGGAGATTGTGTTTTTGAAAAACTTGAAATTCTAAGGGCGCTACTTTAAGTAGCGCCCTAACTTTTTCTAAAATATGAAATATCTCTACGGTCCGGTGAAATCGCGCAGGCTCGGGTTTTCTTTAGGGATAAGCCTCACCCCCTATAAGACCTGCGACTTTGATTGTATTTATTGCCAGTTAGGTAAAACCACTAACCTGACGCTGGAGAGAAAAGAGTATATCCGGGTAAGCGCAATAATTGACGAATTAAAAACCTGGTTGAGCAGCAATAAGGAAACAGCGCAAGGGTTGGAATATATTACGCTCTCCGGTTCTGGTGAACCTACTTTAAATACAGGATGCGGTGAGTTGATTACGGAAGTAAAAAAACTCACTAGCCTCAAAATTGCGGTCCTGACCAATGCTTCCTTACTGACAGATGGAGGAGTTCGGCGGCAGCTTTGGGGTGCGGATTTAGTTGTCCCTTCGCTGGATGCGGTGACGCAGGATTTATTTGCCAGGATTGACCGCCCGCATCCCGGTATAAAGATTGAAGAGATAATCGCGGGGCTTACGGCTTTCAGAAAAGAGTTCCGCGGTAAGATCTGGCTTGAGGTGATGCTGCTAAAAGGCATTAATGACGATATAAGGCATATCCGTAAATTAAAAGATGTTATTGATGAGATAAGCCCGGATAGAATACAGTTGAATTCTCCGGTGCGCACTACCGCTGAGGCGGGTATTCAGGCCGTTGCCAAAGGTAAGCTCAAGAAGATTAAGGAAATTTTAGGAGAGAAGGCCGAGCTTTTTTAACGCGCCTGTAGCTCAACTGGATAGAGCGCTAGCCTTCGGAGCTAGGCGTTGCAGGTTCAACTCCTGCCAGGCGCATAAAATTATATCGGATTTAGACCGTTTCTATTTCTTGCAAATCTATTGATTTTAAGTTAAAATATAAATCAATTTATAAAGCTGGGTTTCATTAATTCAGGGGAAGAACCCATGAGAAAATATTTTTCGGTATTAGCGGCTTTAATTTTCGCCTTAGCTATTCTAGGATGTGAGACCAATAAAACGAGAGTAGCTGAAGGCGCTGGTATCGGAGGAGCTGTGGGCGCTTTGGCGGGAGGCATTATAGGCCATCAGAGCGGGCATGGTCTAGGAGGAGCTTTAATCGGAGGAGCAGCCGGTGCAGGCGCAGGAGCCCTAGTCGGTTCCCAGATTGATAAACCTGCTGCCAAAACTGCTCAAACTCCGGCGACGCAGCTTACTATTCAACAAATAGTTGATTTAACCAAGCAGGGCGCTTCCGGCGATGATATTATCGCTAAAATCAAATTTACGCATTCCAAATATTCTCTAACGCCTGACGATACCGATTACCTAAAAAAACAGGGCGTAAGCCAGCGGGTCATCGAAGAAATGCAGGCTGTTAAATAAGATTTGGGGTAGTCCCATGATGAGGCGGCCTAATAGCCGCAAAGGAGGATGTAGGCTATGGTAAAGAGATTATTTTTCTTGGTTTTCTTAGCGCTTCTGCTTATAGGTTGTGCCAGGATGCAAGTTACGAAAGTTGACGATACGAATGCCGATAAAGCGGCGCTGCGCTTCTACCACTCCTATCCTTATTTATTGGTAAATAAAAGCCAGGAGGGAGTATTGGAAGGTACAACTATTTATCTTCCGAAAATGAATGAAGGATATTTTTTCAACGTTAAGTCCGGGCTGGGGACGGTTAACGCATCATTTGAACTTGCGAATGGTTGGACGCTTACCAGGTTTGGAGATGCGCGAGACTCGAAAATTCCAGAGACAATAAATGCTGTGTCGGGAGCGGCTTCTAACATAGCTGGCTTTATTCCGAAAATGCAGGCGGCAGAAGGAGTAGCAGTAGCAGAGGAAGAGAAAATCTTACGCTCGATTTCTTATCCGGGTTTATATCGTTATGTTTTTGACAAAGATGGTTTTGCCAGGGGATTAGTCGAAGTTTACATATTGAAAGAAGAAAAAAATAATTAGCCTGTTTCCTGATGAAGGCTTATAAAATTTTGTTTATTTCTTGTATCCTGTGGTTCGTCTTCCTGTGCCTCTTGCACTATTTTTCGCTTAGGCCGCTGTGGTTAGATGAAGAATTAGTCTTTAAGAATTTACAGGAGCTTAGCTCTCTGAAGCTTTTGGGCCCCCTCGGGTACACCCAGATGTTTCCCCGGCTTTATCTTATTATAATTAATTTTTTTGCCCGGGGATTTGACTATAATCTTCTGGCTTTAAGGCTCCCGTCTTTATTATGTATGTTTTTGGCATTTTTTGTCTGGTTAAAAGTATTCCAGCAGATCCTCCCGGGTAAGTGGCAGGTTTTACTCGCCATTTTTTCTTTCGCCAGCAGCTATCGGATCATCTATTATGCGGCAGAGCTAAAGCCCTATTCAATGGATGTGTTAGTCGCGGGGGTCTTCTGTTGGTACCTGCTCTGCCAGAAACAACTTGAAACTAAAGCGCCGTCAAAGTTATTTATCACTGTTACTTTTCTCTTGCCGTTTACGCTCGCGTTATCCTACAGCAGTTTTTTCTTTTTCTGGATGGTAATCTATAATTATATATTTATTGTGAAGAAAAATCATAAGGCCGCTCTTTTGTTTGCGTCATATTCTTTTTTATGCCTTTTAATAATCATTTCAACCTATTATTTCTATTTAAGGTATGAGCTTTCCGGGAGCACGGTACCCTGGAACAATTATTTTCTAGGCACGCAGTCGTTCTATTCTTTCATCAAGCCCTTCGGCGAGGGTCTAAGGAAGCTGACAACCTTTTGGTTTGGAAATAGCAAATTTTTCATAAAAGCAGCCTCTTTCTTGATTCCGATTTTCGTGATTTCACTTTTTGGTTATGGCATCAGATCTTTAAAAAAGAACAAATGCAGGTTTCTGGATGCGGATTCAATAGGCCTGGTTATTTTCTTGGAGCTGGTTGTTCTGGGGATATTGAGGAAATATCCCTTTACGGGAGCAAGAATAACCTTATTTTTCGCTCCGCTGATATTTTTCCTGATCATCAAAGGTATCGGTTCTCTAAAAAGGATTAAACCCCTGTATATCGGTTTAAATACCTGTTATATCGCTTTTCTTGTCATGTGCAGCCTCAATTCGTTTTTTGCTTATTTAAAGCTTTATAATTGACTTGTTTTCATCTTTCAGTTAGAATATTTCTCACGATTACAAGGATTCTGGGCCATTAGCTCAATTGGCAGAGCAGGACACTCTTAATGTCAAGGTCGTAGGTCCGACTCCTACATGGCCCACCATCTAAAATCCCTTAACTTAAATAAGTTAGGGGATTTTTTATTGCTATCGCCTAAGGAGTTAAGGTATAATTGTTTCATGGGAAATTACGAAGTTTTTGAGCATACCGCAGATATCGGTATCCGGGTAAAAGGTAAAGATTTAAAAGAACTGTTTAAAAATGCCGGACTCGCCCTATTCCAGGTTTCCAGCCGCAAACAATTCACCAAAAATAAAACCCACGCTAACCTAAACATAAAAATAAGCGCGGATAATTTAGAAAGCCTTTTTGTCGATTGGCTGAATGAATTACTCTCCTTATCCGCAGCCAGGGGGTTAATATTCTATAATATTAAGATAAACAAGCTGGAAGATAATTCCATTGAGGCGGTTGGCGTGGGAAGCGCTATAAATAATTATAAAGTAAATACTGAAATTAAGGCTGCCACATATCATCAGCTTAGAGTCGTGCGAAAGCCCACCGGTTGGCTGGCTGAGGTGATTCTGGATGTCTGAGATTAATTTAAGGAAGATCGATGATTTTCGTTGGGAGATCCCCAGGTCTTATAAGCCCGGGATGCGCGTACCCGGGGTTATTTATGCCGACGAGAAATTATTAAAAGACATCCGCCAGGATAAAGCAATGGAGCAGGTGGCTAATGTCGCTTTTCTCCCGGGAATTGTAAAGGCGTCTTTGGCTATGCCGGATATTCACTGGGGCTATGGTTTTCCCATCGGGGGAGTCGCGGCTACCGATATTGAAAATGGCGGAGTTGTTTCTCCGGGCGGAGTCGGGTTTGATATCAACTGCGGCGTGCGCATGCTCAAAACAAATTTACACTTTGAAGACGTAAAGGGTAAATTAAAGGATTTGACTTACGCTTTATTCTCGGATGTCCCTTCGGGTGTCGGCGCTAAAGGCGATATCCGGGTGAGCGCTAAAGAAGAAGAGGAGATTTTGATCAAAGGCGCCAAATGGGCAGTGGAAAAAGGTTTTGGAATTCAGGATGATTTGGACTGCACCGAAGAGCAAGGAGCTATTGCCGGCGCGGATCCCGCCGCGGTATCTGAACGCGCCTATGAAAGAGGAAAGGCGCAATCAGGGACATTAGGCAGCGGTAACCATTTCCTGGAAGTCCAGATGATTGACCAGCTCTATGACAGGGACGCCTGCGATGAGCTTAATCTTGATTTAGGGCAAATTACCGTAATGATCCACTCCGGCTCGCGCGGGTTTGGCTATCAGGTATGCGAGGATTATACCCGCAGCCTGGTGCATTGCCTGGCTAAGTATAATATTAATGTTCCGGATCGCCAGCTAGCCAGTGCTCCGGTTAATTCAGCAGAAGGAAAGGCTTATTTAGGAGCAATGAAATGCGCGGCCAACTACGCCTGGGCTAACCGGCAGTGCCTGATGCATTTGGTCCGGCTTACCTTTGAAAGAATCTTCAATCTCTCATGGCAAAAGCTGGGGTTATTCTTAATCTATGATGTGGCGCACAATATCGCGAAAATTGAAAAACATATTGTAGATGGAAAAGAGAAAACTTTATGCGTGCATAGGAAAGGAGCTACGCGGGCAATCCCTCCAGGGCATCCGGCCTTGCCGCAAAAGTATAAGAAATTAGGCCAACCGGTAATCATTCCCGGAGATATGGGCAGGAATTCCTATTTACTGGTTGGAACCGAAGGCGCGGCTGAAACCTTCTATTCTGCCTGTCATGGCGCCGGACGCGTAAAATCGCGCACTGCCGCAGCCCGCACGGTCAACTTAGATACTTTATTGAAAGAATTGGAATCTCAAGGTATAATAGTTAAAGCTTCGGGCAGGGCGACGATTGTGGAAGAAGCGCCCGAGGCCTATAAAAATGTCAATGATGTGGTGAGCGTCGTGCATAACGCCGGCCTGGCCAAGCGTGTCTGCAGGATGCGGCCGTTAGGCGTTATAAAGGGGTAAAAATGCTGGATATTAAATTTATCAGAGAAAACACGAAATTAGTAAAGCAGGCGTTAAAAAACCGCAACCTTAAACTGGATTTAGATGCCTTTATTCAGCTGGATAGCCAACGCCGGAAAATTCTAACCAAGTTGGAGGATTTAAGGGCTAAGCGTAATAAAGCCAATGATGAAATCAGCGCTCTGCTTAAAACCAAAAAAGAAGCCAAAGAGAAAATTAACTCTATAAAGACTGTTTCCGGACAGATTTCCCAGTTGGAGAATGAAATAAAGGAGATTGATCGCCAGCTCGATAAAATCATATTGACTATTCCTAATATTCCGCATCCATCTATTCCGGTGGGTGAGCCGGCTAAGAACGCGGTTGTGCGCAGCTGGGGGGAGAAGCGGCAGTTCGGTTTTAAGCCGCAATCACACATTGATTTAGCCCAAAATCTGGATATCATTGATTTTAACCGGGCTACCAAGATTACCGGCTCGAATTTTATACTATATAAAGGCTGGGGAGCCAAATTAGAGCGCGCGCTGATTAATTTTATGCTGGATTTACATACCACTAAGCACGGTTACACCGAAGTTTTTCCGCCATTTTTGGTCAACCGGGCCTCCATGCTTGGGACGGGCCAGTTGCCAAAACTGGAAGAAGATATGTATAAACTAAAGGATGATGATTTATTTTTGATTCCTACTGCTGAAGTCCCGGTAACTAATATTTTCCGCGACGAAATCCTTGAAGAAGCCAAATTACCGGTTTATTATACCGCCTATACCGCCTGTTTCCGGAGAGAAGCGGGGACTTACGGAAAAGATACCCGGGGCCTAATTCGTGTGCACCAATTTGACAAAATAGAAATGGTTAAATTTGTCCAGCCGGAAAACTCTTACGATGAATTGGAAAAATTGGTTAAAGATGCCGAGGAGGTTTTGCAGGCCTTAGAGATTCCCTATCGCGTGCTGATACTGGCGACGCAGGATTTAAGTTTTTCCGCCAGTAAATGCTATGACCTGGAGGCTTATGCCTCGGGGTTAGATAAATGGCTGGAAGTTTCCAGTTGCAGCAATTTTGAAAGTTTCCAGGCCCGCCGGGCAAATATAAGGTTCAGGAAGCAAGCAGATAAGAAGGTGGATTTTGTGCATACTTTGAATGGCTCGGGGGTTGCGCTTGCGCGCACGGTGGTGGCGATTTTAGAAAATTACCAGCAGGAAGATGGATCGATTTTAATACCTAAAGCCTTAAGGGGGTATTTGGATGGAAAAGAAAGAATTTCCTAATAAATGGCCTGAACCGAAGATTAAGCCTGCCTGGAAAGAGAGAGGGCCCAAGGACGGCGGACGGTCCAAACCTTCCTGGATCTCCAATAAAATGTTCGATATCATTAAGCTCGTTCTGGGTATATGCTTATTACCTTTTGTTTATTCCTCTTCAGTAGCTTTCCTGAACCAGATATCTTATATTGATGTTGCGCTGCAGAATTATTTCTGGGCCGGAGTAGTTACTCTGGTTCTGGTCTATTTATTCATTTGGGAACCGACAGTTATTTATGAGCGGGGGCATAGGTTAGTGGAAATAATTTTTAGCTTTTTCCAGCCCTTGGTCAGATTCGCGCCGTATCTTTTGCCTGTCTACACGATAGTTTTATTTATTCTCTACCTTTTCCTGTGTATCTTTATCAGGGATAAATGGCTGATGGAATGGGCGATGTTCTTCTTTGGTTTAAGTATCGCCATGCATCTGGTATTCGCGGCTCAGTCTATCCGCTCCAAAAAAGGAGACCTGCTTAAAAGCAATTATATTTTCGGGTTTTCTTTTATGTATATCATCAGTCTCGGATTGATGGCGTTATTCCTTAATTTCCTATTCAAGGAATTTTCCATTGTTAATTTTTCCAACGAGGCATATTCTGCAGCCAGTTCAATTTTTAAGGCTATTTTTTCCCAGCTTTTTATGGTTAGGTCTTAGGTGGGGTGCCAGAGTGGTCGAATGGGCCTGTCTTGAAAACAGGTGTCCTTCACGGGACCGTGAGTTCGAATCCCACCCCCACCG